>PAKT01000037.1 GCA_002710725.1 Spongiibacteraceae bacterium | reverse complement strand
GATTTTGGTCTGAATGGGCAGGACGTGGATCAGCGCCTTATGTACTACCGGGAACGCTTCAGCATTCCCTATGAGGGCGGTGTTAAACCA
This sequence comes from Spongiibacteraceae bacterium, assembly GCA_002710725.1. Classification (GTDB taxonomy): domain Bacteria; phylum Pseudomonadota; class Gammaproteobacteria; order Pseudomonadales; family Spongiibacteraceae; genus Litorivivens. The sequence continues at coordinate 15,195 of PAKT01000037.1, read as the reverse complement.
GCTTGAAGAAGATGCGGTGGCGGCCGTCGTCGATCTTGTCGACGGTTACCTGCACGTCCTGATCCAGCTGGAACAGCTGCTTGTCGTTGGAAAGGCGGAGGCTCACCGGATCAAAGCTCAGCTTGCCCTCAATGCTGCGCACGTCGACAAAGCCTTCAATGCCGGTTTCATCGAGGCGCACGGTGAAGCCGCCGCCGGCCACCTGCACAATGCGGGCGGCAAAGTTCTCGCCTGAGCGAGCGCTCAGGTACTGGCATTTCAGCATCTGCTCAACCTGATGCACCGCCTGGCGATTGCGCTGCAGCAGTTCCTGTTGCTGCTCGGTCCAGCTGCTGTCTATCGCAGGCAGCGGCTGGCCGGAAAGCTTGGCGTGCAGGCAGCGCTGCACCATGAAATCCATACTCTTGCGCAGCGGCGAGGTGCAGTTGGTGTAGCAGGAAAAACCCAGCCCGTGGTGGGGTTTGGCCTCAACGCTCCATTCGCCGCGCTCCAGCATGCGGCTGATGATGCTGCGCAGCGGCCGGTCGCTCTGGGTTTGCGCGAGTTGCTGCTGCAGTTCGATAAAGGCTTTCAGCTCGGTAAAGGGCAGATCTTTCAGCTCCGGCGCAAATTCCGCGAGCAGGGTTTTGATATTTTCGACGCGGTCTTCGCGCACCCCGCGATGGGTCATGAACAGGGCCGGCTGCTCGCGCAGGAACTCGGCGGCGCAGCGGTTGGTAACCAGCATGCACTCTTCCACCAGGCGGTGCGCGTCGTTGCGCTCTACCTTGCGGATCAGCTCGATCTTGCCAGAGTCATTGAGAATCAGCCGGTAATCCGGACGGTCATCCATCACCAGATGTTTTTCCCGACGGCGGCTGAGCAGGGTGTCGAGCACCTGTTTCAAAGGGTTGAGCGCGACGTGCTCAAGTTGCTGGTCGCCGCGCAGGTGAGCGGCCACTTCGGCATAATTCAGCTTGGCGGCGGAGCGCACCGTGGCTGTGAGGAACTCAAAGCGGCTGATTTCACCCTGGGAGTCGGTTTCGATATCACAGACCATGGCCGGGCGCGTTGCACCGGCCAGCAGGGAACAGTGCTCCTGGCTGATGGCTTCCGGCAGCATCGGGATCACTTTGCCCGGCATGTAGACCGAGCTGTTGCGTGCCAGTGCGGCTCGCTCCAGTGGACTGTCGGGGGCAATCAGGGCGCTGGGGTCGGCTATGGCCACCATCAGGCGCCAGCCGCTGTTGGTGCACTCGGCGTAGAGAGCGTCATCAAGGTCGCGGGATTCCGGCGAATCAATGGTGACAAAGGGAATGTGGGTCAGATCCTTGCGCTCGGCGGCGTATTGATCCTCCACCAGACCTTTAAGGTCGCTCTCCTGCCACTCGCTGGGCAGGCCAAACTTGCGCAGGGTCAGCGCGGCTTCAATGCCGGGTGAATCGGCGCTGCCAATGGTATCGATAATATCCACCAGTGACTTGCCATCGCGAATGGGGTGGCGTTTGACGCGGCACTGAATGTAGTCGCCGGGCTGGGCTTTGTTGCGCTCAGACGGCGGAATAAACAGCAGGCGGTTGAAGTAGAGAATATCGGGCTCGACGAAGTGGGCCTTGCCGCGCACCACGTAGCGGCCGATAAAGGTATCGAGCGGGCTTTCCAGCAGTTTTTCGATCTCGCCGGCCTGCTTGCCATCTTTCTGCTCAACAATGGCAATGCGCACCCGGTCACCGGGAAACACCTTCTGCATTTCCGGTGGCGGCAGAAAAATATCGCGCTTGTCTTCCAGCCGCACAAAGCCGAACCGGCCCTGGCTGCCCCGGACTACACCTTCTACACGCTCTACCGAATCGTGAATTTCCTTCTTGAGTTGTTTGAGTTGCTGCAGGGAATCCAGATTGAGCATGTGATACCAAAAAAAGCCATTGCGAAAGGACGGATAGACTAGCGGATATAGCGGGGGAAGTCAGGTGGAATTTGGCGTAATGCCAAATCCCACCGGGGCTGTCAGAAGCCTTCGACCTTGTGGATCTGCTTCCAGATCAGGCCGGGCGCAAAGCGGCGCATCAGATAGCCAATGCGGGAGTCGCGATTGGGGAAGACCCAGAATTTGCCCTTTTCCAGGTGGCTTTCGATGGCGTCCAGCACCTCCTGCGGGTCGAGCAGGGTGCCCTGATCCAGCATCTTCGGCCAGGCCGTGTCTTTGCCCTGTTTCAGCAGCGGGGTGTTGGTGGTGGGCGGGCACACGCAGGCAAAGCGCACGCCGCTGTTCATGTTCTCGTGGTAGAGAATTTCGGTGAACATGGCCACAGCCGCCTTGGTGGCTGAATAGCCGCCGGTGAGCAGGGTCGGCAGGAGTCCGGCCATGGAAGCAAAGCTGATAAAGTCGCCGCGACCGCGCGCCACCATGCCCGGCAGCACCGCCTGGGTGATGTGGATCAAGCCGTTGTAGTTGATTTCCATCATCTTTTTCATCACATTGGCATCGTGCTCCAGCAGCTTGCCAAAGGGCATGATAGCCGCACAGTTATAGAGCCGGTCGATGGGGCCAAGCTTTTCTTCTACCGCCTTAACCGCCTGATGAACCGCATCGGCGTCGGTGATATCCACCACCCAGTGATGAATGGTGTCGTGGCCAGTGGCCGTTTCTGCCAGGCCTTCGGGGTTGACGTCAAAAATCGCTACTTCTTTGCCTGCAGCCGCGAGGTTGCGTGCCGCAAGGCGCCCCATGCCGCTGCCGCCGCCGGTGATCAGTACTACCTTGCCTTCAAAAGCCATGATGAGTTCCCTTCCAGTCAGTGTTTTGATTTTGTTGTGTTTATAGTGAGCTTGCCGCAGCGTCAGTGGAGCCGGGCACCTTGTTACTGCAAGCGGTAAATTCTAGAGGGGCTTATTCTTGCGGCACAAGAACATTTGGAGCCTTGGCGGGGAACATTTTCGCTTCCCGTGGAAAAAGATCCGGTTTTCGGTGCAAGAACATTTGACAGGGAGCGCTCCGGATTTTAATAATCGGGGTGTGGCAGAAATGGATATGACATTTGCTAGCGGTTGATTCGCCATACATTCCAACGGGCCAACAAGCCCGCCCCTCCTATCAGTTTGCCCCTGTATCTCCTCCGTTCGCGCCTGTTAAAGCGCGTGTTTTCATGGCCCGAGGGCCCACCCTGAGAGCGTCTTATGGAAAAACTGTTTGTGCTGGATACCAACGTACTGCTCCACGACCCGATGGCGCTGAATGCCTTTCACGAGCATCGGGTGATAATCCCCATGACGGTGCTCGAAGAGCTGGACGCCATCAAGGATCGGCGTGACAAAGACGTCAGCCGCGAAGCGCGGATTGCCATTCAGGCCATCGACAAGATTCTGTTCAATGCATCACCTTCGGCCATTCAGGAAGGGGTGGAAATACCCTCCAGCCGACCGGACGGCAACAACGGTACCCTGGCGATTTTCGCCGACCAGCTGATCAGTCACGACAGCGATGCGCCCTATCTGGATGGCTCGGTGCACCAGACCAATGACAATCGCATTATCAACGTTGCCATGCACCTGCAGGCCACCCACCCCAAGTCCTATGTCTGCCTTGTGACCAAAGACATCAATATGCGGCTCAAGGCCAAGGGTTCCGGCCTGGCCAATGTGGAAGACTACCGACGCGACCGGGTGCTCGACGATATCGAGTATATGGCCAAGGGCTTCGAGCATATCGAGGGAGACTTCTGGCAGCGCATCGAGAGTGTGGAAACCCGTCGCGACGGCGCGCTGACCCTGCACAGTATTGACCGGGCCCATGTGCCGCATGCCCACGTCAACCAGTTTCTGCTGGACGACAAGGACTTTGTCGGCCACGTGCGCCGAGTCGAGGAAAACACCATTGAGTTGGTCGACCTGAGTCGCGACCAATTGATGCACCAGCGCATTTGGGGGCTGAAACCGCGTAACATGGAGCAGGCCATGGCCTTCTACCTGATTCAGCAGCCCGATATCGACATGACCGTACTGACCGGGCCCGCCGGTTCCGGTAAAACGCTGATTGCGCTGGCCTATGGCTTGCACGCCATTCTCGAGGAGCGGCGTTACGACAAGCTGATTGTGGCGCGCTCAACGCCGCCGATCGCGGAGGATATTGGCTTTCTGCCGGGAACGGAGGAAGAAAAGATGGCGCCCTGGTTGGCGGCCTTTGATGATAACCTGGAAGTGCTGCACGGCAATGATGAGTCGCCGTTCAGCAGTATTGAGTACGTCAAGGACAAGGCCAATATTCAGTTCAAATCGCTGAACTTTATGCGCGGCCGTTCATTCAACAATGCCTATATTGTGATTGACGAGGCTCAGGGGCTGACCCAGTTTCAGTTAAAATCGATTATCACGCGGGTGGGAGGCAACTCGAAAATTATAGTGCTGGGCAATCTGGCCCAGATCGACAACAAGTACATCTCGCCGCTTACTTCGGGCCTCACTTACCTCGTCGAAAAGAGCAAACACTTTGCTCATGCCGGTATTATGCACGTAAACGGTATCGAGCGGTCGCGTCTGGCGGCCTTCGCAGAGGAAAATCTGTAGCCTCTATTCAAGGCAATTTTTAGTGGGCATCATCCGGTGCCCCTTCTTCTATTTTTGGAGTCAACACCGTGGGCAGCGAAACACCGCAGCTTGAAATCTGTAACCTATCGATGGATCACTATCCGCAGATCAAGGATCTGATGGATCGGGTCTACCACGATATTGGTGGTTCTTGGGAAAAGGCCACTATCAAGAAACTGACCAATGACTTTCCGGAAGGGCAGATCGGCATTGTTGATGGCGGCAAGCTGGTAGGTATGGCCCTGACCGTACAGGTGGACTACGAGCAGTTCAGCAACCCGCATACCTATGACGACCTGATTGGTCATCGCAATCAGATCCTGAACAACGCCAAAGGCGATGCCATGTACGGGCTGGATGTACTGATCGACCCGGACTATCGTGGCTTTCGTCTTGGCCGGCGCCTGTACGATGCGCGCAAGGAACTGTGCCGCCAGTACAACCTGCGCGCCATACTTGCCGGTGGGCGGATACCCAACTATCACAAATATCAGGATGAGATGTCTCCGGCGGAGTACATCGAAAAGGTTGATCACAAACAGATTTACGATCCGATTCTGACCTTTCAGTTATCCAACGACTTTCAGGTAACCCGGCTGTTGCACAAGTACCTGCCCGAAGATGAGCAGTCCATGGGCTATGCCACGTTGTTGGAGTGGAGCAATATCTTTTTTGCGCCGGAAGAAGCGGTGTTACATACGCCGCGCACCACTGTGCGGGTGGGGGCGGTGCAATGGCAGATGCGAAGCGTCGGGTCCGCCGAAGAACTGCTGTCGCAGGTGGAATACTTTGTCGATACCGTGTCGGACTACCAGAGCGATTTCATTCTGTTCCCGGAGTTTTTCAACGCACCCTTGATGGGCTTGGCCGATGATGATCGTCAGGTCGAAGCGATCCGCTATCTCGCCAAGTTTACCGAGCTGTTTCGCGACAAGATGTCCCATATGGCTGTGTCCTATAACACCAATATCATTACCGGCTCGATGCCGCTATTGGAAAACGACAGGATCTACAACGTCTCTTACCTGTGCCGTCGCGACGGCACGATCGGCGAGCAGCGCAAACTGCATATGACGCCCCACGAGCGCTGGGACTGGGTAATGGTCGGTGGCGACAAGCTGAAAGTGTTTGATACCGACGCCGGTCGTGTCGCTATTCTTATCTGCTATGACTGTGAGTTTCCGGAGCTGGGCCGGCTGCTGGCCGAGCAGGACGTCGAGATATTGTTTGTGCCTTTCTGGACAGATACCAAAAACGGTTATCTCAGAGTACGACACTGCGCCCAGGCCCGTGCCATTGAAAATGAGTGTTACGTGGTTATCGCCGGTAGCGTGGGCAATCTGCCGCAGGTGGACAGCCTCGACGTGCAATACGCTCAGTCGGCGGTTCTCACGCCGTCAGACTTTGCCTTCCCCCACGACGCGGTCTTGAACGAGGCCACCCCTAACACCGAGATGCTGCTTTTCTCAGACCTCGACCTGGACAAGCTCAAAGTGCTGCACAACGAGGGCACGGTGATGAACCTGAAAGATCGCCGGCTTGATTTGTATCAGGTACATATGCCGGGCGCCGAGGTGGAGGTGGATACACCGCGTTAGCGATATGGCTGAATCTCTGCCCCCTCACCCCGGCCCTCTCCCGGGGAGAGGGGGCGTTTCTCTTTTATCGTTTTCAGATTGCAGAGCCAAACGCTTCGGTTTTTGGTGGGTTAAACACACCACGCGGCGCGAATCACATAGCCGGCTATTTATGCGCCAGAGGTTTGTCCGTAAACAGATAATCTTTTAATTCGCTGTCGAAGGTCGGGTCCTGTCGGCGAATCCATTCCAGAACCATTGCGGCGTGTTCTTTTTCTTCATCCCGGTTGTGGGCGAGAATTGCTTTCAGCTCGCTGTCATTACACGCATCAATACGCTGGTTATACCAGTCGACCGCTTCCAGCTCTTCCATTAGCGACGTGATAGCGCGATGCATATCGCGCGTTTCTGCAGACAACTCATTGATCGGTTCGTGATAGCCTTCGTTAGCCATGGTGTCTCCTCAGAGTTAAAGTGCTTCCGTTTTGCGCGTCAGTCTCGGTCGCTCTCAGATGCGTTACCAGGTGACTTCCTCGCCGTTTTCTACGACCCGCCCCGATGGGATGATGCGAGTCGCTACCAGTACTTCCTGTAAATCTAGCAGAAAGTAGTGCGCCAATGCGCGTGTTAATCCAGTCTGCAATGCGGAAATACTCTGGCCGGACCACATTGAAGGTAAAAGCAAATCTGCCATTACCGAATATGAGCGCCCAAACTGCCGGTCAGCGACAATAATATTGATCGTCATATTTTCACTGGATATTCCGGACTCCCGGGACCATAGCTCGATCAGATCGCCGGCGCCGGAACGCTTGTCAGAAGATACGATGCAGTTGGCTACGGGCATTCGCAGTTTCCTCTTGAATAGTTGATCGCTCGCGCGGTGGTCCGTTATAGCCTGTTGTCCTTATGAACAGAGCAATGTTGCATGACGTACTACCGATCTACTCTGACGCCCGCTCAAAAGAGATAGTCTGGAAGTGGGGGTTATCCACGCAAGCTTCTAATATCGAAATCTCATCCAGAATCACCAGCGTGTGTTTGCCACCGCTGTCGATCTCTATACATTCCTGCTTTTGCGCGTTGCGTGCCGTATCGATGCCAATGCCTTCGATAACCTCGCCAGATATTAACGTTAATTTCAGCGGGTATCGAAAGGTACAGGCTATCTCGATGTAGTCGTGCTGTTCGCAACTGATCATTGTTGTCACCGTACGATGGTTCAGTGTAAGCCAGCTCGTAGTCAATAAAGCTTGGCATTGCCGCTTATCTTTCGCCTATTCAGCTTTGTGGTGTTCAGAAAAAGCTCCCTCAAGCAAAAACTGATGGGCCAATGCTATCGCCTTACTGTCGCGCATTATAAAAGGGTGGCTGGCGCCCACAATTGTAAAGTCCTTCATTCCCTCGAGTTTTGTATTTTCTATAGAGACTTTGCCGTCGTCTTCGCCGGGGATAAGGCTGGATAGTATAAGGTTGATTGAAAAGCTTCCTGCGATAACACCTGTTTCAAAAGTTGCTGGCCCCAGGGATCTCGGCAGGTCGTCTGGCGCAGTGCCGAGCTGGTTGCCGGCCGGCCCGTTGATCGCTTGAAATAGGGTCCAATCACCTAATTTGTCGACCACTTCGCTACCTCTATTAGGTGGCCCAAGCATGACGACTCGGCCAAATACAATCGAGTCGTCAGTAGCGGCGATCTGGCGAACAATAATGCCGCCAAGCGAATGGGTTACGAAGTTAATCGGTTTTTGGGTATCGCCAAAGCACTGCCTGATGCTTGGCGTCACGTAGTCCGAGGCCAGGCGCTGAACCCGGTGGTGGCGACTTGGGTAGTCGATATTGCAAACCTTGAAGCCCGCCTCCGAAAGAGAGTCCTCAAGCTTTTCCATTGAGGCCGCCGATCTCGCCAGTCCGTGCAGCAGGGCAACATTTTGGGAAACCGGGCCGGCAAGGGCGGGCGCAGTGGTGGCAAGTGCAATCAGCGCTGCGCAGATTGCCCTGCTAATGCGCATAGTGCTTTTTCTGGCAGTCCGGTGAGCTTGCGGCCTTTTGCATGCAGGCCGCTCGACTGCCGCCAATTAGTGCCACTCCAGCATAATGGCTTTGGTCTGGGCGGATTGACTTGCCAGTTCCTGAGCGCGCTCGCCGAATTTGGCTTCCACTTGATCGCGCTTCAGCTTCAGTGTGGGCGTCATCATGCCGTTGTCTATTGACCAGGGTTCATCTGAAATAATGACCGCGCCGATGCGGGCGTGTTTCTCGATAGCGTTATTCACTTTCTCGGTCTGTTCGAGCAGCGCCTTCTCAACAGCCGCTTTCGACTGCTCTGTGGCTGCTGGTGACAGCACGCAGGTCATGACCGTTTTGGAGTAGCCGCGGCCCAACAGGCAGAGTTGTTCCACGTAATGACATTCGGCAAAGGCATCTTCAATGGGCGGTGGTGCCACAAACTTGCCCTGTACAGTTTTGAAATAATCCTTCACCCGGCCGGTGATATAGATAAAGCCATCCTCATCGATGCGCGCTTTGTCGCCGGTATGCACCCAGCCATCGACGAAGGTTTCCGCGGTTTTTTCCGGCTGTTTGTAATAGCCGGTCGAGAGACCATCGGCCTTGCACATCAGTTCGTTCTCTTCGGATAGCTTGACCTGTACACCGGGTACCGGATGACCAATCGAGCCGATGCGGCGTTTATCCGGTGTATTGCCTATCAGTCCCATGGCTTCGGTCTGGCCAAAGCCTTCGCAGATGGTAATGCCCAGTGTTTCATACCAGCGAAGCAGCGAGGCGGGAATAGGGGCAGCCGCCGACAGCAGAATGTCGTAATCGGTAAAGCCCGTCGCCGCTTGAATCAAGGCCTGCGTGCCGGCTTTGTCATCTGCCAGCATGGCGTCCAGGGTCTCCTGCGAACCGAGTTTGGCGAGAATGCCCTGATGCAGCATTTCCCATACGCGCGGAACACCAAAGAACAGGGTGGGTGCGGTCTCTGACATATCGCGCACCAGAGTGTTCTGATCTTCGTTATAGGTGATCGTGCCGCAGCACACGAGGCTGTTAATCCAGACAATGGCGCGCTCGGCAATATGCGAGAGTGGCAGGTAGGAAAACAGCCGCGGATTCTCCCGAATCTGGAAAAAATCCAGTGCCCGCACGGCGGGGATCAGCATGGAGTCGTGGGTTTGCATAACCCCTTTGGGCAAGCCGGTGGTGCCGGAGGTGAAAGGAATGGTAAACAGCTCGTCGTGACGACACTGGTGTTTGGCGCGTTGCCCCTTGTACTCCTGCACCACGTCGTTCCAATGCAGTGCGTCGACATCCTCGCCGGCATCAACGCCGGGCAGCACCAGAACCCTGGTGCCCGCCGGCAGAATCGGTTTGATCTTGTCCCAGTTGCTTGCCTCGCCCAGTACGATCAGTTTGACCTCGGCAAAGTTCAATACGTATTCCGTGGTTTCGGCGTTCTGGGTCGTAAACAGGGGAATGGAGACATTGCCGGACGCCAGAATAGCCATGTCGGCCAGCGTCCAGTGCGCGCGGTTTTTGGACAGTATGCCGATACTGGTGCCACTGTCGCCGTACTGGGCTTCGAGCCAGGCGGCAACCGCCTGAAATTCATCAAAAGCCGACTGCCAGGTCCACTCGCTAAAGTCGTCACCCTTGCGATCTCGCAGCCAAACCCGATCCGGACAGGCCTCCAGCCAGCGTTGTAAATAGTCCATCACGGTGTCGTTTGCCCAGGCCATGCCTATACCTCTTGCTTGTTTATTGTTATCTGACTGCGGCCGACGAGGCCACTGAGCAAGAATAGTCCCTGTGGCTAGTGATTGCCAACCGCAGTGGGAGCTTGCGCAATACGCGTGGTTTCCGGAAGTCTACCGACCAGCGGTCGCGCCCCCGCATTGGCGCGCGATTGAGAAAGGCGGCGCCCCGACGCGGCTGTGGAACCACTAAAAACCGTCGTTAATTGTTAACAACCCGGTTGAAATCGGTGCTTCTGTCATTAGGCTCAAATCAGGCGGTAATTAATACCGCAGATTCTCCGTTCACTGTTAACTGTTAGAAGGAGGGCTTTATGGCATTTCTACGCTGGATTGCAGCCGTGGCAGTCTTGGCGCTGGCAGCGCCGGCCCTTGCCACTAACCCCTATGCAGAGCCTGACGGCACTTGGATCAGCCTGAGTGGTGAGGTGGTAAACCCGGAGAACGATTCATTTATCCTCGACTACGGTGAAAGCGCGGTGACGGTCGAAATGGACGACTGGTCAGTAGATGCTGATGGCGCCGCGCTGGTCGATGGTGACAAAGTTACCGTTTACGGCAGGGTCGATGACGACTTCGCCGAATTCACCACCATCGAGGCTGGCAGTGTCTACGTAGAGCGACTTGGCGGGTATTTTTACGCCAGCGCAGCTGACGAAGAGTCATTGCGGTTCAGCATTGTCACGCCAATCGTAGTAGGCGATGTGGAGCTGGTGGGAACCGTGTCGAGCGTAGGCACCAATGAATTCACGATTAACTACGGCTTAAGAGAAATTACCGTGGACACCAGTGAGCTGATTAACAATCCGCTGGATAACAAAGGAATGCGAAAGATTGGCGAGGGCGATCTGGTGAGCGTTGACGGATCCGCCGAAGAGGGTCTGTTCAATAACCTGGAGCTGGTCGCCGACCATGTGATCATTCTTGATCGCAATCACGTCTGATCAGCTGAACCGTCAGGCTGATTGGTCCGGCGGCAGCGCAAGAGTGCTGTCGCCGTTTTTCATCACACTCAACGGCGGCAATGGGCGGGTTTACTCGTCTTCTTCACTGCGGCCAATCCACCAGGCCGAGCCATTGGACATCGCGTCGGCCAGGGCCTCAAACTCGATATTCACTTCGCTCTGGTCAGCCATCGCCACCGTTTCCCAGTGGGTGTCTGTCTTCCCCGTCACTCGCAAAACCGTGTCGTTGAATGCCAGTTTTCGTCCTATCATCGTGTACTCCCGTTCATTTGATTCAGCTATGAGCCAGCTTCAGCCCAATAATGCCAGCGCAAATAAAAGCTAAACTCACCAGCTTGAGCAGGTCGGCGGATTCACCAAACAATACAATACCGAAAATGGCTGTGCCAACCGCGCCGATACCGACCCAGACGGCGTAGGCAGTACCTGCAGGCAGTGTTTTCATGGCTACGCCCAGCAGGAGGAAGCTCGCTACCAGACACAGCGCCGTACCCAAAGTGGGCCATAGCCGGCTAAAGCCGTCGGTATACTTCAGGCCAATGGCCCAGCCAATCTCCAGAAGCCCGGCTATAAATAGAATGATCCAGTTCATATGCAGTACACCATGAGGAATCAAAGGACTCTGACCCCTTTGATTTGACCCCTTTGATTCCTTCAAATATTAGGTAAACCGGAGCGTCGGCTTCGATCACTTGAATCGGCGCTCACCGCAGTAACCGTAACCAAAATCAGCGTTATGCCGAGCATCTGCAACCCGGTCAGGCTTTCGTTTAACACCACGACGCCGAATAATGACGCGGTGACTGGTTCCACCATTGCCACAATTGAGGCCACCGCCGGCGCGGTATGTCTCAGGCCGACTATATAAAGTATGAACGACAGCCCGGCACCGAGTACACCAATGGCGGCGAACAGCGGCCAGCTCGACGTGCTCAGGGCGGTGGTGGTTTGGTCTGCGTCGCCGGGCCAGATCAAAATAACAGCCAGTAGCGCAAACGCTATCACGAGAATGGCCTGTGGGCTGCCGTGCGGCGCTGCATATTTGAAGCCGAAGATGAATACCGCGTAAGACAGCCCGGAAAGCAGCCCGGCTGCCAGGCCAAGCGCTGTGACACCGGCCGTGTCGGTGTCGTAGATACGGGTAAGCAACGCGATACCGAGCATCACGATTACTATAGCGGCCCATTTAAGTGGCGTGGGTTGTTCCAGCTTGAGCGCAAAGGACACGAGATAGACAAACACGGGCGCGCAGTACATCAGCATTGCTGCTACTACAACACTGCCCTGCGCGATACTCACAAAATAGAGAGCAAAATTGCCGGCAACGCCCAGGCCGGCAATCGCTGACCAGAACCACAAGCGGCGACTGCCCAGACCACTGCCTTGTGGGCGCAGCGCCAGCCAGGCGAGAACAAACAGCAGTCCGATCGCGCCCCGGTAGAAGGACACCACGAAGGCGTCCCAGCCTTCGGCGATCAGAATTCCGCCGATACCGCCCGACAGCCCCCAGCAAAGCGCTGCGAGAGCCACGAACATTGTACTCGCATTCGCCATTTGCCCTCCCGCCTGCTGTCTGACCTGACATTGTTGGTGACGACATTGGGAAGCGCTTTTACGATCGGTGATTCAGCAGGCTTGATTGAGTGCAGAAGGTACTTCCGGATGCCGATGAAGACAGGCCTGATAATAGGGGCAATGGCATTAATTTCATATGTAAATACTTGGGGGTGGCGAGTGCGATGACGCGGCTTTAAGGCGCATTAACTCGCCAAAATCGCAGCGGTATGTGGGCGTCAACCGGACAACGCATGTCGTTGTCTGTTTGGTCGCGCTTATGCAGCATAGGCCTTAAATCACAAAGGAGATTGCCATGCCCGTTGTAAACCCCACTCGCGCTCAGTTTGATGCCATGCTGGCGATGCCTGCCGGTGAGCCGGTGTATATGCTGAACCTGCTGCGTTTTCGCGAACAGGCCGACTACGGTGAGCGCGACAACATTGAGGCCTGCAGCGGTCGCAAAGCCTATGCCCGCTATGGCGCTGGCATTGCCGGTATTCTGCAGGAGGTAGGTGGCCATCCCGTGTGGCAGGGCGACGCCCAGCTGAGCTTTATCGCGCCGGAGGGCGAGGTGTGGGACGAGTGCCTGCTGGTGCGCTACCCGGATGTGAAAGCCTTTCAGGCGATGCTGACTAACCCCGATTATCAGGCGCAGACTTTTCACCGGGATGCAGCACTGCTGGATGCGCGGTTGGTGATTACCCACACCGCGCTGGTCGATTTCCCGAAAGACGGCCGATAAGGCAGCTGGGCAGGGATCAGTTGCTCTGGACTATGGCGTCCGGCAGGCGCAGCTCATAGGTCTCACCGGTGCCAAAGCGACGCTGGGAGCTGAAATAGAGTCTGGAGCCGTCCGGTGAAAAGGCCGGGCCGCAGATTTCCGAGCCGGGGTGAAATACTTCAACCAGCGGTATGGCCTGGCGATTGGGCTGCACGACCATAATGCGCGAGCTGGGCGATGAGGGTGGGTCTTCCGCTACCAGTATGTCGCCCCAGGGGCTGACGGTCAGATTGTCCACATCGCCAAAGTCCGGCTCGATCTGGCTGTTGTCGAAAATGAGCTCTACCAGCTGGTTTTCAACGTCCAAGGCCCATACCCGGTTGTCGCCCTTGGTGGTAAAGAACACCACGCCGCGAGTATCAACGCTGCCACCCTCTGGCGTGTTGGCACCCGGTGAGGCCGGGGCGGGCAGTTCGTAGTACCAGAGGCCTTCGCCGCCATCAAACAGGGTGCCGGGGGCATTGCCGCCCGCCCCTTCGATATCGCTGCGCACGCCGGGCTGGGCCTCATCCGGTCGCACGGCATCTTTCCAGCTTACGCGGCGCAGGGTCGTCAGGGCCATATCGTTGTCTTCATAGCCACCGTCTTCCAGCCCGGCAATATTCATCACCTGCAGCGTACCCTGTTCCATGCGCAGTCGACCGCTGCTGTCCACATCGGCGCTGTCGGCTACCCAGCGGTAGAAACGGCCATCGCCGGTATCCTCGGTCAGATAGATCACACGGTTTATTGGGTCTACCGCAATCGCTTCGTGAGGGAATTTGCCCAGCGCCGGTTTGGCGATGCCTTCACCGGTCTGAAACGGATCGCATTCAAAGCACAGGCCATCGCTCACTTCTTCGCAGGACACCCAGGTATTCCAGGGCGTTTTGCCGCCGGCGCAGTTCTGGCGGGTCTGGGTGAGGATGGAGTAGGCGTCATCCACTTCGCCGTTGGCATTGAACGCAATGGCGCCGCAACCGCCCAGGGGGAGGGCGGGCACTTCCGAGTTGGAGGTGTAAATCCAGCCACCGTCGGGCCGGCTGTAACAGGCGCCGCCATCGGGGAAGCTGTGCCAGCGGTATGAGCTTATAGGTGTCTGCGAGCCCGGCGTCAGCACCGGCAGTTGTGATGTTGCCACCGCGCGAATGGCAAAACCCGCCGGTATCGCGATTTGGGTAATCGGGTCGGGTGCCCCCAGCGCGCTGATATTGGCCAGCGGGCCGAGGGGGATGTTCAGTTCGCTCAGATTGGCGGGTACAAAAGGCGCTGAGTCGTCTGCCGATGAGCTTGAAGAGCTATTGCAGGCGCTTAACAAAGGGCCAAGGCTGGCGCCGGCGGAGGCATAAAAGGCATTGCGCAACAAACGGCGGCGGGTGGTTCTGGGGTTCATAACGACTCTCTTACTGCGGCGTGTGGCTCTAAATTCGTGACGATTATCCGCAATAAATATGACAGTCCGATTACTTGCACCTGGCCCCGGGCTTGTTAAGCTCGCTGCATGGCTGATTTACAAAGTGTTTTGAATGCTCTGGTGGGCTTTCTCTGGGGGCCGCCGCTGGTGGCATTGCTGGCCGGCGGCGGGCTGTTCTTTCTGCTGTATTCCCGGTTTCTGCCCTATCGCTATCTGGGGCAGGGCGTGCGCCTCCTGCTGCGCCCGGCCGACGCGGATGATCCGGGCCAACTGTCTCACTTTCAGTCGCTGAGTACGGCGCTCTCCGGCACCCTGGGTATGGGCAATGTGGCGGGGGTGGCGCTGGCCATCGCCATGGGCGGGCCGGGTGCGATCTTCTGGATGTGGATGAGCGCCCTGCTCGGGATTGCCACCAAGTTTTATACCTGCACGCTGGCGGTGATGTTTCGCGGCAAAGACAGCGAAGGTGAATGGCAGGGCGGGCCGATGTATGTCATCCGCGAAGGCCTGGGTCAGCGCTGGCAACCGCTGGCACTGTTTTTCGCTGTCGCGGGTTTGCTTGGCACCATGCCGATCTTTCAGGTGAATCAGCTGGTGCAGGTAG
>PAKT01000036.1 GCA_002710725.1 Spongiibacteraceae bacterium | reverse complement strand
TCACTGGCAGACGTCGTGGAAGACACCAATCAGGTGATGCACGGCGACGACCCGGCCTACCATACCGTGCCCGACGATCCGCAGCTCACCGCCCAACTGTTGTATCTCTTCAACAACGCCAATCCGGACGATCGTCGCGACGTGGTCAGCGACGACTACCGCCACAGCCATATTTCCTTTTTGCTGCGCAATGCCGGCACCAATGAATACACCGCCTTCTTTGACAAACTCGATGGCGATTTTGAGCGCATCTTCGGCCACCTGAAAGCCGACTATCCCGGCCTGAGCCTGGAAACCACCGGCACCTTCTACCTGATGATGGAGCTGATGGATCACGTGGCCTGGACCCAGCTTAAAAGCTTCAGTGTGGCATTGATAGTAATCACGCTGGTGATGATCGTCACCCTCGGCTCACCTCAGGCAGGGCTGATTTCAATGATCCCTAACCTGATGCCCGCGCTGTTCACTTTCGGCGTGATGGGCTGGTTCAACATTCCACTGGATACTGACACGCTGATCGTAGCGCCCATTATTATCGGTATAGCCGTCGATGACACGATTCACTTTCTTACCCACTATCGCTACAGCTGGATAGAACACGGCGACGTGGGCACTGCGGTACGCCAGACCTTGCGCGAAGTCGGGCAGGCGGTCGCTTTCACCAGCCTGATTCTCGGTCTCGGCTTTGGGGTGCTCGGTTTCGCAGGCTATCTCGGACTGGCCAAGCCCGGCGTTTTTGGCGCAATGGCCATTATGGTGGCGCTGTTGTCCGATCTCCTGTTCCTGCCCGCACTGATGCACTGGTTTAAACCCGGCATGGGGCGCAACAAGGCGCTCAAACACCTGGCCGCGCAAACGGCACAAAGCTGATCATTCACCTCAATTTAAGGGTCACATTATGTTGAAACTGAAAACGCTACTGACCAGCCTGACGCTTGGCCTGTTGACCACAGGCACCTTTGCCGCGGATGACAAGGCCTACAACATTGTGGAAAAGATGGACCGCCAACAGCGGGAAATCGCCGACGGCACCATGATGCGCTCGCAGCTTTCCACCTGTAAGTTCGGCCAGAAAAACAAGCAGATCACCTGCGTAGAAACACCGCGGGTTAAAGTACTGGAGTCGGTCTCAAAACAGTACGGCGAGGAAAAGAAAGACAGTAAGGGCGTATCCATTTTGCTGGAGCCGGCCAGCGAGCGCGGCATCGGTATGCTCACCTACAGCTACGACGATCCAAACAAAGATACTGAGTCCTGGCTCTACCTGTCGGCGCTGGGCAAGGTCAAGCGCATGGCCAGCGGCACCGGCGAAGACCGCGAGCCCGTCTCTGTATTTGGCTCAGAGTTCACGACCGAAGATATGGAGAGCGGAACCGTAGACGAATACACCTACAAAATTCTGCAGGAAGGCCCCTTCGGTGGCCGAGAGGTCTGGGTGATTGAAGCCATTCCCAAGCCCATTCGCGAGCCCAAGACCGAATACAGCAAAGTGCTTTACTGGGTTGATAAAGAGCGTTACACCCTGCTCAAGGCTCAAGCCTTCGACAAGCGCGGCAAACCCTTCAAGCAAATGCTCTTCAAGGATATCGAGCAGATCAACGGTCACTGGATAGCCCGCGACGTCACGCTGATAAATCTTCAGTCCCAGCGTCTGTCGAATATGAAAACCGAATCGATCACCATGAATGTCAAGGTAGAGGATGAATTCCTCACCCAGCGCACACTGACCGACTTCGCCTACCGCGAAAAAACCCTGGAAGAACTGCGCAAACAGTTTCAATAATGCATAACAAAACCGCGCCCTTTGTGCTGGCGCTGCTGGTCAGCACCCTCCCCGCCCAGGCTCAGGATTTTCTGGGTGGGGACGATTTTGCTTTTGACTCCTCCGCCATTGAAACGAGCGAGTCCCACTGGACCGATGGCTTTAAAACCACCCTTGAGCACAGTCACACCCAGGTGCCCGGTGACCCCAACCGGCAACAGAGCAGCGCCCGCCTGGAATACGAAGGCAATTTAGCTGAGGGCTGGTACCTGAAGCTGGACACCCGCTACCGCTATTTTTACGCAGACGACGATCTGGCCGAAAATCGCGGCGGCGCTTACGGCAAAAACAAATGGCAGCGCGCCTGGCTGCAATACAGTCGCGGCTCCTGCACCGCCACTGCCGGTCGCCAGACATTGATATGGGGCACGGTTGAAGGCACTTTTGTGACGGATATCGTCACACCTTTTGATTACACCGAGCAGCTTCTTACCGACTTTGGCAATGTGCGTCTGGCCCAGGATATGCTGGTGGGCGACTGCTTTGTCGGCAGCCACCAGTTTCAGGCCTTTTACACGCCGGACGCACGCACCGATATCTTCCAGCACCACCGTCTTACTTTTCAGCTTGCTCCGGGCTTTCCAGAGGAAGATCTCAGCGTCGACGCCGAAGAGGAATGGGGCTTTCGCTACAAAGTCACTGGCAGCGGTTTTGATCTAAGCCTGATGGCCGCACGGCTCTTCGACAACACGCCCACTGTGGTGGTTGATTTGCCAAGTAGCCCCAACGACCCGCTCAGCACCCTGCTCGCGCCTTTTCTGGCAGGCACAGCACCGCGCCCTGATATTCCTGTCGAATCAAAACTGGCCCGCTTTAATCTGCTGGGCATGGCCAGCTCCGTCGCCATAGGCCGCCTGCTGTTGAAGTTCGAGGCGGCCCACCGCGATCGCCAGTTGATCCAGATCAGCGGTGAAGCAACCGAACGCTATGATGCGGCGCTGGGCTTTGAATACACCACCAGCGGCAACCATATGTTTAACGGCGGCATCTGGGGCACCCACTTCAAGAATGATAATGTGGACACGCGCGATACGCAGGTGCTCACTCTGGGGTGGCGCAAAACCTATCTTAACGACAATCTGATCATGAGCCTGCTCGGCAACTGGTCCTCTGAGCCGCGTTTTGGTGCCCTTACCGTGCTTGCCGAATACCAGTGGAATGATTACTGGAATACTGCATTAGCGTTGAGTGTTGCCGATCTGGATGAGCTGGAGATTCCCACCCCCATTATTCCCGCCGAAGAAGCTGCCACCGTGAGTATCAAGTATGAATTCTGACGAGCGCCGACAGAAAATACTGAATGCCGCCATTGAAGTGCTGCTGGAAAAAGGCGTTGCAGCCAGCCGGATGAATGACTTTGTCGAAGCCTCCGGTCTCAGCAAGGGTGGCGTTTATCACCACTTTGACAGCAAGGAAGATTTGTTGATTGGGGTGCTTGAACACTTCCTGAACGAACATTTCGCGATGATTCAATTGGAGCTCGAACCTGATAGATCTGCCTACGAGCAACTTGACCGGCTGCTACACGCGCATGAGTCAATGATGCTTGAGCTCGGCAAGTATATTCAGCTCTTTATCGATTTCCTTTCCCACTCGCCCTTTCTGCCGCGCTTCCAGGAGATGATGCGCAAGCAATATGAAATGTTTCATTCACAGCTTGTTTGTATTATCCGCCTTGGCATTCAGCGAAAAGAATTTCTACCCTCAACGAATCCCGAAGCCATCGCTGCTGGCTTGATGGGCGTTTTCGACGGCGTGAGCATCGCCCTGATGATCAGCCCTGAGAAAATTGATTTCCCAAACTTCGCTATTGAAAGCGCGATGGCGATGGTCAACGGTATAAGAATCTCCTAGGGCACCTCATGTTTTCCTGATCTTTATACCGAAATCGCTTCCAAGTTAGGCACTACTTTGGCGGTTTCCAGGCTTTTAAGTTCTCACTCGCCCCATACGCTTGACAGTATTATACGCTTGAAAGTATAGTCAGCGCAGAGAGGGAGTTCTGCCATGTCATGGACGATATTGGTGACCGAAACCTATGAGCAATGGTTTCTCACATTGACGATCAACGAGCAGATAGACGTGCTGGCGATGGTCGACGTACTGGAAATTGCAGGCCCACACCTATCTCGCCCTTATGCCGATACGCTCAAGGGCACTGATCGTGTCAGGAATCTCAAGGAGCTGAGAATCCAGCATGCGGGAAAGCCCTACCGCGTATTCTATGCATTTGATCCCGAGCGACGCGCTGTTCTGCTGTGCGGGGGACGCAAGGATGGGAAAGCTGCCAAGCAGTTTTACAAGCGAATGATTCCGATGGCCGAGGCAGAATTTCTCGACTACCTGAATCTCCGGGATTAGAGAGGTGTTTCACAATGGTCAAATCACTACAGCAGCACCGCAAGCGGATCAGCCCCAAAGTTCAATCCGAAGCCAGAGCCAAGGCTGTCGCCATACTGGCGGAAATGTCGCTCGCGGAAGTCCGCAAGGTCCGCGGCAAAAGTCAGACGGCGCTCGCAGAATCTCTCGGTATCGCGCAATCCAACGTGTCTCAGGTTGAAAGCCGTCCCGATACACTGATTAGCACACTTAGCCAGTATATAGAGGCCCTCGGTGGTCGCTTGGAACTTCACGCCAAATTTCCTGACGGTGAAGACATCGAAATCACCCAGTTCAGGCGCTGACTACCAGCGCCTGCGGCTAAGATTCACGCTCCGGCCCGAACGGTTTGGTCAGCAGTATCAACGCCGGCATAAACAGCAAGTCGGCCACCAGCGCCACCACGATTGCCGCCGACAGCAGAATTCCAAAGCTGGATAGAATCGCCATACTCGACAGAAGGTAACAGGAAAAGGCTCCGACTAGGATAATGGTGGTAATCAACAGCGCCGGTCCCACGTCTTTCAACGCCAATACGACAGCCTGCTCATAGTTGCCGGTTTTCATAAACTGCCGCCGCAGGTTGATCATCAGGTGCAGGGTGTCATCCACGGCTATACCGATGGCAATGGTTGCCAGCAAGAGCTTCACGTAATCCAGATGCATATCCAGCCAGCCCATCGCGCCCAGCACCACCAGCACCGGCGCGATATTGGGAATCATGGCCAGCAAACCGACTTTGATGGAGCCAAAGGCAATACATAGAATCACCGCGATGCTGAAAAAGATCAGGCTGTAGCCGACAATCTGGGTACGGCTGATATAGTCCGCCATTTTCACCCACATCAAGCCCACGCCAGTTTTCTTTATCTCCGCATTCGGTACCGGATTCTGTTCCAGAAAATCGTCGATATCCGCCAGCAGTTTTTTAAGATTGTTCGAGTCGGTCATCTGAACGCGCAGCTCGACGACGGCTTTGGCATAGTCGTGTGAGACAAAATCATACACTTCCTTGCCGCCGGAAAGTTCGTACACAAAGAAATACTGACTGATCAGTTGCGCATCTTCGGCTAGGCGATACCAGGCCGGATCATCGCCGTGAAAGCTGCGATTGATATCCTTCTGCAAATCCGCGACGGAAAAGGAGTTCTGCACGAAGGGCTGCGCCTCACTGAAGCTTTGCAACTCGTCCAGCGCCTGCAGAAATTCAGGGTTTTTAATACCATCGGACTGTTTGGTATCAAAAATATAGACCACGCTTAGCGTGCCACCCATGACCTGCTCCACCAGTTCGGTGTGCTTGCGCCACTCCACATGAGGTTTGAATTCTTTCAGAAAGTTGAAATCGACCTTGAGGAACATCAGGCCCACCAGACTGACCAGAAGAATCACCCCACCCCCGGTAACCAGCTGCCGCGGGTAGCGCACACAGACCTGCGCGCACCAGTCGACGATTTTCAGCACAAAGGGTTGAACGTAGGCCTTGTTGGTTTTCTTTGGCGGTTTACCAGTGCCAAGAAAGACCACCAGCAGGGTGGTCGACAAAATAAAGGTACACATAACGCCAATAGACGCATAAAAGGCCATTTCGCTCAGGGCCTTCATCTCGGATACCGACATCACCAGAAAGCCCAGCGCTGTGGTAATGGCTGCCATCAAACAGGCGCCACCCACCTTGCCAATAGCACCCTGCACAGCGGTGGGCCGGTCATCGCCCGCCGCGAGACGGCGCTGGTATTCCAGAATAATGTGCACGGACTGAGCGACACCAACCCCCGAGATGAGCGTGGGCACAATGCCGAAGAACATCCCCAGCACCCAACCGAACAGCCCCATAAAGCCTGCCACCAGCACTACACTGAGGATGACGACCGCGAGCGGCCCAATCATTCCCACCAGACTGGCGCGAAATAAAAACAGGGAGAACAGCGCCAATAGCAGGAAGGTCAGCGGAATGCCGATGGCCGAGTCTTCCATAAACACAAGGTTATAGGCTGAGTTCATCGGCACATCGCCGGTGATAAAGAACTCGATATCGCTATAGGCCGGATCGCCCAGGATCTCGCGAATGGCAATATCACTCACCTGAGGGTAAAGATTATCCAGCGCTGCGCCCTTTTCCGGATCAAGCATAATCTCGGACATCGGATCGACACTGCTTTTTTCCATCTCGATCACTATCGCCCCGTATTGGGCGGTTTTATCCACGAGATAATCAACGTACAACGGCCGGCTCATGACCAGATCGCGCAACTCCAGCAAAGCCTCCTGACTTTCTGGAATCTTGCGCATCAGCTTGCCGACGTGAATGGTATCGTCGTCGGCGCGGATAAACTCGGTGTTACTCAGGCTGGTGACTTCGCGAACGAAGGGTACGCCGGTTTCAAGGCGCTCGGTGATTTCGTGAATCTTTTTCACGGCTTCCAGATCAAAGGGTCCGTACGGCGAATCCGGCACCCGGTAAAGAATGTAGCCCACCTCGTCGGAGAGGAACTCTTCGAGGTAGTCCATGTAGGCGATATAGCTTTCGTCACTGCGGTCAAAATAGGCGTCGAGGCTGTTGTCACTGACGACCTTGGTGGCGAAGTACATGCCGCCGCCCAGTAATACCAGGCAAAACAAGGCAACGAGCCAGCGGAAACGGATGGACCAGGCGGCGAGGTATTCGAAGGCATGGTCTATGTGGTCGACGAGTTTCTTTTGCATGGATTTGCTCTTTTTGTGTTTTTATTTTTTAGGTGGAGGGGCAATTCCCTCACCCCAACCCTCTCCCAAAGGGAGAGGGGGCGCACAGAACTAGCTTGGTGGGTACCCTCTCCCTTTGGGAGAGCGACAGGGTGAGGGGGTTTACGCGCCCAAACTCCGTCTTGCTTCCTCCAGATAAGCCTCAACCATCTGCCCCACCTGCTCCACTGGCGCGGTTTTCATGCCGCCTCCCGCGCCTTTTTTAAGCCGGGCATAAACGCCCTCAACTATACAGGCCATTTTCCACCAGCCAAACGCCCTGTAGTAATTCAGGTCATCCAGCCGATAGCCGGACTTGTGTTCGTATAACTGCGCTACAAAGGCGCGATCGGGAAAGATTGGATTGAGCGTTGGCGGATTCTGCAGGAAGGTCAGCCTTTCGCCCGGCTCGGCCCAGTATTGCAATGACCAACAAAAGTCGACCAGCGGGTCACCCAAAGTACACAATTCCCAGTCGAGAACCGCAATCACCTCGCCGCTTCTTTTATCCAACACACAATTATCAAAGCGATAATCGCCGTGAGCGAGTCCGGGGCGACCCTGTGACTCGGGAGCGCCCTCCACCAGAGCGGCATGGAGCTGATCCAGAAGAGGCAACTCCCGGGTTCTAACCGCCTCGGCTTGGCGGTGCCAGCGCTTGAGTTGGCGCTGAAGGTAGTCATCCCGCTTCCCAAGATCGCCCAGCCCGGCCTTGTCGATATCCAGTGTGTGAAAGGCCACCTGCACATCCACCAGTGACTCGGTTGCACGGCGCGCTTGAGTTTCCGTTAAACCCTCGGTACTGGTCTGATCGCGCAGTATCAGGCCATCGACAAACTCCATCACATAGAAGCTCGCACCAGTAACCGAGGCGTCCTCGCAATAGGCCAGTGTCTCTGGCACAGGAATATCCGTGTGGCGGTTGAGGGCATCCATAATGCGCCATTCACGGCTCATATCGTGGGCTGTTGCCACCACGCCTTTGACCGGCGGCCGCCGCAGAACAAAGACCCTACCCTTCTCATCCGTCACCCGGTAGGTGAGATTGGAACCGCCGGCGGCGATCAACTCGAAGTTATAGGGAGCTTGGCTGCCTGCCAGGTTCGCAGCCAGCCATGCCGTGACTGAATCCAGCTCTATGCCTTTTAACTCACTCATTGCGCCGCTGCCCTGGCCTGTTCTATCCAATGTCCAAATTTTTTCTGCGCCTGTGCCCGCTTGGTCGGAATGTGCTCCGACGGCCAGCCGGAGACCGGCTCTGTATTTTCGAGTATTAGCCGGGCGAGACTCTGCTTGTGCACTTCGTCGGCGCCGTCAGCCACGCGCAAGGCTCTCGCGCTGCGGTACATGCCCTCCAAGGGCATATCACAGCTATAGCCAAGGGCACCGTGGAGCTGAATCGCCCGATCGATGACTCCCAGCAAAATACGGGGCGTAGCGAATTTAACGGCCGCAATCTCGGCCCGGGATTCCTTGCTGAAGGCGCCTTGGGTATCCATGGTCCAGGCGGCTTTCATCACCAGCAGACGCACCATTTCTATCTCAGCGTAGCTCTCGGCAATCATGTCCTGCACCATTTGCTGGCGCGCCAGCGGCTTGCCCTTGGTGTGACGGGATACGGCGCGCTCCTTCATCATCTCAAAGGTCCGCTGACACTGGCCGATCATGCGCATGGCGTGGTGAATACGCCCACCCCCCAGACGCTTCTGCGCCAGAATAAAGCCCTCCCCCGGCTCGCCGATCATATGGTTCAGCGGCACCCGGCAATTGTTAAAGCGCACATGGGTGTGACCGCCAATGCGATCCATCAGAAAATCGTCCGCCGCAGCATGGGGCTTATGCATGGTGGGCACATCGCGCAGCAGCTCCAGCCCCGGCGTGCCTTTCTCAACAATGACCATGGAGGCCCGTTTGTGGGGCGCTGCGTCGGGATCGCTGACACACATCACGACCAGAAAATCCGCCACCGAGGCATTGGAGGCAAACCATTTTTCGCCGTTCAATACCCAGTGCTCGCCGTCGCGCTCACAGCGGGTGGCGATGCCCGTGGGATCAGAGCCGGAGGTATCCGGTTCGGTAAGACAAAAAGCCGAACGCACCTCCGCGCGCAGTAAGGGGTAAAGCCAGCGTTGCTTTTGTTCTTCCGTGGCACCGACTGCGATCAGCTCCGCATTGCCCGAATCCGGGCCCTGACAACCAAAGATTTCCGGAGCTAATTCCGAGCGCCCCAGAATCTCATGCATAAGCGCCAGCCGCTGTTGGCCACTCCCGGCCCGGTCAAGCCCCGGCCCACCGTGTTCCTCACTTAAATGAGCGGCCCACAGCCCGCGGTCTTTCACTGTTTGCTTCAAGGGTGCCCACAGGGCATCGAGCTCGGCCTGATTCAGGCCATCCAGCAGGAGCTCCAGCGGAATCAGTGTGTTGTCGACGAAATCGCGCATCCAGTCCAGTTGCGGCTGGAAATGCGGGTCTGAAGAAAAGTCCCAGGCCATCGTGGCATATCCTCTGCAATCGAAACTTCAGTGTGCCGCAATTGCTGCGGGCAATACCTACAAAATGTTAATGATTTCCGGCACCTGGCCGGCCATGATTGACTAAAATGACACTGCGATTGGGCACATTCCCCTATATCGCCCCCTGACTCCTTTGGGTATCATAAAGCCTTCGCTGAGTAGACACATTGCAAGTGAGACTATAAATCCGATGTCTGAGCAAAAACCCCCGATTCTCTGGCCGCAAACGCTGATGTTCGCAATCACCTTTGCTGTCGCCGCTATTGGTGTTCCCTGGTATGGCTTTACCGTAGGGCTCCACTGGAGCCAATGGCTCGCTTTTGTGGTCATTCTTGGCGCCAATGGCATCTCCATTACCGCAGGCTACCACCGCCTGTGGGCACACAATGCCTATAAGGCACACTGGTCCTTGCGACTGTTCTACGCGCTGTTTGGCGCCGCCGCTCTTCAGAACAGCATTCTGATCTGGGCCTCCGGTCACCGTCGTCACCACCGCCATGTGGATGATGTGGAACAGGACCCCTACTCTGCCAAAAAAGGCCTGTGGTTCTCTCACATGGGCTGGATGGTCCGCGACTACGAAGCAGGTCGCGATGATTTCTCGAACTCGCCGGATCTGATGCGCGACAAGATCGTCATGTGGCAGCACAATCACTACCTGAAAATCGCCCTGTTTATGAACGTCTTCCCCGCCGCCTTGGCCGGCTGGATCTGCGGCGATGTGTGGGCGGGCATTTTGCTGGCCGGCTTCCTGCGCCTGGTCGTCAGCCACCACACCACCTTCTTTATCAACTCGCTGGCCCATTTCTGGGGTCGTCAGCCCTATACCGACGAGAACTCTGCCCGCGATAACGACATTCTGGCGTTCTTTACCTACGGTGAGGGCTACCACAACTACCATCATATTTTTCAGAATGACTACCGCAACGGCATCCGCTGGTGGCACTTTGATCCGACCAAGTGGCTGATCAAGACCTGCTCCTGGCTGGGCTTGGCCTGGGATTTGAAGAAAGTACCGGATTTTAAAATCCAGCGAGCAATTGTGGCCATGCAGTTTCGCCATGCCGAGGAAAAACTGAAACAGGCTAAAGCCGTCGACGTCAGTGCAGTCACAGCCTTCCTCGAGCAGGAATACCAGCAGTTTTCAGCCTGCCTGCAGGAATTCAAGGAGTTGAGCCAGAAGACCTACTCTGACAAGGTTCAGCAGCTCGCCGAAAGCAAGGAGCGACTGCAGCGTCGATGGGAAGAGGTTTCCCTGAAAAGCCGCTGCAAGGAGCTGGAATACAATCTGAAAATGCAGGCTCGTCGACTGCGAGTACTGACCATGGAACTTCAGGCCTCTGCAGCCTGAGCTCATTGGGTTCGTTGAAAGCCTCCCTTGCGGAGGCTTTTTTTTGCTTCGTGAATTTAGGTGGCTGCGGGAGACGCCGGACCGGAGATGGGAGACGCAAAAGAGAGTGCGGCTTCGCCGCGCTAGGCTGCGAGAGCTGCGAGAGCTGCGAGAGCTGCGAAGCAGCAAGTCCTAGCATCTCCCGTCTCTTGTCCAGCGTCTCCCACAGTCTGGCAGGCAGGAAAAATGGCCTCAGTGTTTAGGCAGACCAGAAGAAACTGAACAAGACGTAGAACGCCAACAACAGCGAAACCCCAATAACCATGGCGCCGGTAGACAGGCTTGAAGAGAAAACACCGCCTGGCCCGAGACCGTGATTGGCTTTCGCCACCAGACCGTCCAGCCCCCGCATGGCCACACCACGTACAGCGCGATCCGTAGCCCATACCCCGTTTAGCAAAGCGGTTGTGACTCTCGGCAAGAGCCTGCGATAAACCCAGTCAAAATCGAGGTTGGTGGATTTGATTTCTTCCGGGTACCAGCCCTTGCGCATCAGTACTGCAAAGGCTAGCGCCGCAAACAGCAAAAGCTGCAGTTGTGTGATCACGTGGGCTGCGGTGTAGGAATGGTAGTCCACCGGGAAGGGCAGGATCGCGTAGAGCGGATCGGGGTAGACGCCAATACCGATGCACAAAAAGGCAGTAATACCCATCGCCAAGAGCATATTCCAGGGCGCTTCCTTGACCCGATGACCGGCATCGTGGAAGAAAAAGGTAAAGAAAGGCACCTTGATACCGGAGTGATCCAGTACGCCTGCGGAGGCGAACAACAGTACCGTCCAGATCATCCAGTGGCCCTCATAGGCCACAGCGGTGAGAATCATCGATTTGGTGACAAAGCCCGAGAACAGCGGGAAGGCAGAAATCGACATCGCGCCAATAACGCAAAACGCCGTGGTCCATGGCATGGATTTATAGAGCCCACCCAGCTCGCTGGCTTTCACCGTGCCAACCCGGTACAGCACCGCCCCCATCGACATAAACAGCAGGGCCTTGTAGAGGATGTGGGCAAAGGCGTGAGCCGCCGCGCCGTTTATGGCGAGCTCGGTGCCGATCCCCACACCCACCACCATAAAACCCAGCTGGTTGTTAAGGCTGTAGGACAGTACACGACGCAGGTCGTTTTCAATAACGGCAAAAAATATCGGGAAGGCGGTCATGACCGCGCCGATGGTGATCAGCAGATCCTCACCCGCATAGCCGCGCGCCAGGGAGTAAACCGCAAGCTTGGTGGTAAAGGCTGACAAGACCACGGTGCCGGTCGGCGTGGCGTGAGGATAGGCATCCTGAAGCCAGTTGTGCAGAAAGGGAAACGCACATTTGATGCCGAAAGCTACAAAGATCAGCCAGCCTGCGAGCCCCTCCAGCCCAATATGGTCAAAGGCGATACTGCCCGTCTGCTGATACATCACCAACGCACCGCACATCAACAGCAGGCCGGAGATCACCTGAATAATCAGGTAGCGAAAGCCCACTTTCGTCGCGGTGGGGTTACGCGAGGCCCAGATCAGCAATACGGATGAAAGCGCGGTAAGTTCCCAGTAGAGGAATAGCGTCAACAGATCACCGGCCAGCACAGCGCCGATGGCAGCACCGGCATATATCAGCGCCGCTACCTGCTGCACCCGATCCTGCACATGCCAGGCGTAGAGACCGGCAAGAATGGCGGCGATATGGAAGATCACCGCCCAGACAAAACTGAGACCGTCGATACGCCGGGTCACCAGTTCCATCCCGAAGACGGTGATCTGCCCTGCCGAGCCCTCAGGCAAACCAATCAACAGCGCCAGAGTCGCCATGGGAACAAGCAAGGCCCATATGCCTAACACGCGCTTGGGCAGAACCAGCGCCACCAGACCAGCCAGCATCATCAACAGCGCGGGGTTGAGCAACACTTCACTCATTGTAGTAATCCTCGTCGCGCTTGATCAGTCGACGCAATCCCTTGGCGGAAAACACGATGACGCAGTAAGCGGCAAAACCGAAGATCGCGTAGAAAGCGAAACTGCCATCAAAACCAAAATAGGGATGCTTGTGGTAGAAAAACTCAGCCAGTACCAGCGCCGCACAGGCGACCCATAAAGTTCTGACAATTTTGGTGACGTTTTCCGGGCGGTCCAACCAGCGTTGCCGCTCATCGCGTTGTTCGGATGACATCAGGTGAGCCTCGCGGAGCGAATAAAGTCATAGAGATCGCCGCCGTACACAAACAGCGCGATACACATCAGGGCGGTGATGACCATAGCCAACACCGAGCTACTGCGCGCCTCCTGCAGAGTCGCACCCTCGGGAGCCGGTTTCAGGAAAGCGCGAGGCGGTATTTCCAGCAGGTAAACGATATTGAGCAGCGAGCTGATCGACAGCACAGCCAGCACAACAATGTAGCCGCTATCCAGCGCCCCCATCATCAAGAACCACTTGCTCCAGACACCACCCAGCGGCGGCAGGCCGATGATGGACAAGGCCCCCAGGGTAAAGGCAATAAAGGTAACCGGCATTACCCGACCCATGCCATCAAACTCGCTGACCTGGCTTTTGTGGTGGGCGACATAAATAGCGCCGGCACAGAAGAACAGCGTGATCTTGCCGAAGGCGTGCATAACAATATGAAGCAGGCTGCCAGCGATGGCCGCCTGACTGGCCAGAAAGGCGCCCAGGGTGATGTATCCCAACTGGGAGACCGTGGAATAGGCCAGCCGGGATTTAAAATTGTCCTGGCGCATGGCCACCAGTGAAGCGAGCAGAATCGAGGCACTGGCCAGATAAACCAGAAAAGGCGTAATCGGCAGCTTGGCAACGGTGTCGATGCCGAAGATATACACCACCACCGTGACCACCGAAAACACACCGGCCTTCACTACAGCCACCGCGTGCAACAGGGCCGACACCGGTGTCGGCGCCACCATGGCCGCCGGCAACCAGCGATGGAATGGCATCAGGGCCGCCTTGCCGATACCGAAAGCAAACAACACGAGCAACACGGACAAGACCAGCGGCGAGACCTCATCTCCGAAGACCCCACCCGGCTGGAACTCGAGGGTTCCGGCAAAAAACCAGGTGCCGATCATCGCCGGAATGAAAAAGACGATGGACGTGCCCAGCAACAAACTCAGATAGGTGCGCCCGCCCTTCAAGGCCTTTTCAGTGCCGGCATGGGTCACCAGCGGATAGGTGCTGAAGGTCACAATCTCGTAAAAGACAAACAGGGTAAACAGATTGCCCGCGTAAGCCAGCCCCATCACTGCAGCAATTGCCACCGCGAAAAAGACATAGAAGCGAGTCTGATTATCTTCCCCATGGCCTCGCATATAACCGATAGCGTAGAGCGTGGTAATCGGCCACAAGGCGCTGGCTACCAAGCCAAACAAAAGCCCGAGCGGCTGCAACTCCAGACTGATGGCAAGCCTCGGCAGAATTTCCACCAAGACCACACCGCCCTCCCCAAGGCGATAGAGGAAGAGATTCACAATAAATAAGGCGACACCGGTCAACAGCGAAATCGCTTCGCGCAGATTAGGACGCTGTCGCGCCAGCAAAATGCCGGGAACCGCCAGCAGCGGCAGCACCAGCGCTATCAGCAGGAGGTTCGACTGCATCATGGCCGCCCCCCCAT
This sequence comes from Spongiibacteraceae bacterium, assembly GCA_002710725.1. Classification (GTDB taxonomy): domain Bacteria; phylum Pseudomonadota; class Gammaproteobacteria; order Pseudomonadales; family Spongiibacteraceae; genus Litorivivens. Next base: position 2,755 of record PAKT01000036.1, on the reverse strand, counting down.
CAGAAAGTTTGCTGCCTGCTCTGAGCCGCCAACGGTGAGACTCGTATCAATACCGAAATACAGGTTCGCCAGCGCCATCACCCAAAGCGGAATCAGCAGCATCAGCGGGGCCTCGCCAACCGCCACTGCCTCACGCTGCTGGAAGTAGGCAACCTCCACAATCCGCCATACATAGAACAACGCGATAAACGAGCCGATCAGGACCAGCGCCACCAAAGGCCACATGCCCGCCTCCATGGCCGCCAGTACAAGAAACCACTTGCTCACAAAACCCGCCGTCAAGGGCACGCCGATCAAACTCAGAGCGCCGATCACCAAGGCCCCCATCGTCCAGGGCATAGCGCGTCCAAGGCCACGAAAATCCTCAAGCCGACTGCCGCCGACCCGACATATCACAGCCGCCACAGCGATGAACAGCGCGGCCTTGATCAGGGCATGGTTAAACAGGTGCAGCAACGCCGCCTGCAAGCCCAAAGCACTGCTGAGACCTACACCGATTACCAGATAGCCTATCTGCCCAACGCTGGAGAGAGCGAAGATGCGTTTCACATTGTCCTGCCGAATGGCTGCGAGCGACGCCAATAGCACCGCTGCTGAGCCCAGCACCAGGAACAGCGTCCCCACCGGAAACAAGGCATTGACCGCCTCGTGACCGAGAACGTCAAAGTACATCCGGATGAACAGATAGAGCGCCACCTTGGTCGCCGAAGCCGCGAGAAAGGCAGTGGCCATCGACGGCGCGTGAGTGTATGCGTCAGGGAGCCAACCGTGCAGCGGAAACAGCGCCAGCTTCATCGCAATCCCGATCACGATAAACCCAAAGGCCGCGGCCACAAGACGTTTTTCCTCCAACCCCGGCAATCGCTGAGCCAGATCCGCCATATTCAGCGTACCCGTCAGACTGTAAAGAAAGCCGATGCCGATCAGGAAAAAGGTCGCCCCTATCGTCCCGACAATAAGGTATTGATAGGCTGCAAACAGTGCACGTCGATCCCGCCCCAGTGCCACCAGCGCATAGGTCGCCAGTGAGGAGATTTCCAGAAACACAAAGACGTTAAAGACATCCCCGGTTGCGACAATGCCGAGCAGCCCGGCGAGGCAGAGCAGCAGCAGAACATAAAAAGGCGAGTGCCGGGGCTCGGGCAACTCGGCAGCAAGGCTGCTGTTGGCAGCAATAACCACGGCGACGGCGACCAGATTGATCAGCAACAGCACAAAGGACGACAGGGCATCGATGCGATACTCGATCCCCCAGGGAGCGTCCCAACCACCCAATGCATAACTGATCGGCCCACTGGCTTGAACCTGCATAAACAAAACGATGCTGATACCCAGCGACAGCAGGCAGGCCAGACAGGCGAAAAGCCAGGCCGCGCGAGCCCGCTCCAGTATGAGACAGGCCGGCGCCGCGAGTAGCGGGACGACAACCTGAAGTACGGCAAAATGGTTCAGCACGGCTTATCCTGTTCCAGTATCACATTTTCCTCAACGCTTCCGTAGGCGCGCTTTATGCGCAGCACAAGAGCCAGCGCAAGTGACATGGTGGCGATACCCACCACGATCGCGGTGAGTATCAAAACCTGCGGCAAGGGATTTGAATACAGCTCCGCCCCTTCCACAACAATGGGTGCGGTGCCCCCATTCACCTTGGCCGTGCTGATATAAAAAATAAAAACGGAAGTCTGGAAAATATTCAGGCCAATCAATTTTTTGACCAGATTCGCCTGTGCCATGACGATGTAAAGCCCAATCACCATTAACAGCACCACGACCAGGTAGTTATAGTAGTCCGCCATTACTCCTCCAGCTCATCGCGGCTGCGCGTCGCGCGGGTAAAGGCAAAGAAGATCAGCACCATGGCCGAGGCCACGGTAATGCCCACTCCCAACTCAATAAGAATAATGCCGATGTGCTGCCCAGTGACAGAATCGCCTGCCAAAACCGAGTAGTTCAGGTATTCGCCGCCGGCTAACAAACTGGCCAGGCCGACGCTGCCGTAGATCAATACACCCAGAGCGACAAGCCAGCGCAGCACGCCGAGCGGTACCACCCGCTGGGCATTACTCAGACCGAACAGCATGGCATAGAGAATAATGCCGACCGCAAAAATTACCCCGGCCTGAAAACCGCCACCCGGCCCGTATTCACCGTGAAACTGCACGTAGAGACCAAACAACAGAATCATGGGGATCAGCATTTTGCCGACAATACGCAGCACCTTGTGCTCCGCCATCAGCGCCTGTGAGGACTGTTGCGGTGTTTTCGGTCGACCGCCCAGCAAAACCACCACAACGCCGACCGCAGCCGTGAATATCACCACGACTTCGCCCAGCGTATCAAAGCCCCGATAGCTGGCCAGCACACTGGTCACCATATTCGGAATGCCGATTTCATCGGGGGATTCATGAATATAACGTTGAGCGACATGGGCGTGCGAAGGAGCGTCGACCGCACCGAAGGGCGGCATCTGCACGACTGCCGCAAACAGAGCACCTGCCAGCGCCAGCATGAGAACAAGAGGAAGGATACGAATGCGGCGCTCCCCTGCTTCGTAGCGTCCGACACTGGTCAAAACTGTCAGCATCAGCAGGGGGAAAATACCGGCGCCGACGGCCGCTTCCGTGAAGGCGACATCGGCGGCATCCATCAGTACAAAAAAGCTGGCCGACAACAAACCGTAGATGCCCGACAACATCACGGTGGCAAACAGATCACGCTCGCGCACCATGGCCAGTGCCACGACCACAAGCAGGGT
>PAKT01000035.1 GCA_002710725.1 Spongiibacteraceae bacterium | reverse complement strand
GTTCGTCGAGGCAGTGCTGCAGTAGGGTGCGTATCTGGGTGAAGCCGGCCATACAGCGCACGCTGCTCATCTGCTCGTGCAACTGGCCGGGGGAGGATCCCCAGGGGCTGGCGTGAAACTCACCCAAGCCTCGGTAATAGCACAGTTGAATGGCGATACCGCCAAGATCTTTGCTGGCCTCGAACATTTCGCCGTGCAGAGCGCGAGCCTGCGACCACGTGGGTTGTCGGCTGGCGGTGGCATCGAGGGCAAAAACCAGGCGCTGGCGCGTGTCCGTTGTTGTGGGCAGGTTTTTCGCCTGTTCCAGAAAACGGCTGATGTCGGCCGACGATGAGCGTTTTTGCGGAAATCGTTGTGCCATTAAGACTCTTCCCATGTCAGTGCGATCTGGCTGTGCTAAAGTCGCCCTCAATTATAGCGATAATAACCCGGTAGTATGGATCACAGCCTCTCTATCACAATGGAATTACACGATTTATCCACCCAGCATCGCGCGAAGCTTTTTTCTGCGTTGAGCGAACAGCAGAGCGGCGACAGCGATTGGGATCAGGTCTTTGCCCTGATGCGCCACGGTCAGCAGGTAGCCGAGCGCGCCGATCTGGGTGACCTTGCCGAGCAGTTCGCAGCGGGTCAGGAGCTGGTCATCGACGAGCTGAAAAAGGGCGGTCAGTTCTATGACTGGGAGCTGCAATTCATGCAGTTGGGCATGGCAACCGGCGCGCTGTCTGCGGTGTACGATCGCATAGCCGCCCATTATCGCCTGCTGGGTGCGTTTTTGGATGAACTTCGGAAAAACCTGCTGCTGCCGGTGCTGATCATGCTGAGTGTAGTGGTGGGTCTGCCGATCATGGGCGTCCTGCAGGGAACAATGGGCCTCTACCAGGCGGCGGGAAATGTTGTGCTGGCCTTGATTCCGGGGGTGCTGCTGGTGTGCGCAGTGCCGTTAACACTGGTGTCCTACCGGTCCGGCTGGCTGCCCCAGCCGCTGCGCAGAGCCGTATTTCATCTGCCCGGTGTCGGCAACCTGCTGGCTCGCTATCAAACCTTTCATTTTTTAAGCCACCTGAATCTCTGTGTTGCGGCAGGCTTCAGTGTCACTCAGGCTCTCAAACAGTCGGCGCGGCGCATGCCGCCGACACCCATGAAATCGCGGTTTCTGAGTCTCTATAAGGCGGTAAGTCAGGGCAGTAAGCTGTCTGCTGCGCTGCAGCAAAGCCGCCTGATCAGGGGGGTGACAGTGCCCAGTCTTGAAGCCGGTGCAACGGCGCAGGATGCGCAGTTGGCGCTGACACGGGCGGTATACGAAGATTGTGTTGCGCAGGCCGCATTCTGGACCCGCGCCATGCCCTGGCTGCTGTTGGCCCTGCTGCCCTATGTGGCACTGATTAATGCCTGGTCTCTGTAGAGGGCGCCATCACGCGTTTTTTGCCACTCAGGGCTTCCATCTGTTCAAGATAGTGCCGGCGGGCTATCAATTCGGTTTCTATTCTGCGTCGTTCTCGGGCGCTTTCCCATTCGTCATTCTTCAGCAAATCCAATAGTTTGCGGCTGCAGAGCGCCTTCACGTCCAGTTCTTTTTCGCGAGTTTTCATAACGCGTCCTTTTTGATTTCTCATCTTTTCGTTATGCGGTAGTCTGCGTGCTATAAATGACAGCACAATGACAATTGGGTTCCTCCGGCGTGCCCGGTAAAAGTTGCTGTTTGCCGAGCGAAAAATTCCCTTGCGCAGCTTCAAAAATTTTATTTGCGCAGGTAGGGTTTTGCTGTAGGATTCGCGCCCTTTTCGGGTGGTGCTGCCCTCGTCGGTACCGCCTTTTATTTAAGGCTCCGCTGAGCCATTGCCGAATTAATCAGAGATGCCTTAACCTGGCAAAATATGGGGTTTATTCAATGGAGCAAGTCATCCTTCCTGAAAGCAACTGGCAGCGTATTCGCGAGTTTGTCGCTGACAAACAGACGCCTTGTCTGGTTGTGGATAGAGACATAATTCGCGGCAAATACCGGGAATTGCGCGAGGTATTTCCTTACGCATCGGTTTATTACGCGGTCAAGGCCAACCCGGATCAGGCGGTTATTCGCTGTCTGGAGGAGATGGGCTCCAATTTTGATATTGCCTCGGTGTACGAGCTCGACAAGCTGCTGAGCCTGGATGTTGGTCCGGAGCGCATGAGCTACGGCAACACCATTAAAAAGGCGCGTGAAATCGAATACGCCTATAACAAGGGTATTCGCATGTTCGCTACGGACAGCGAGTCAGATCTGCGCAACATTGCCAAATACGCGCCGGGCAGCAAGCTCTACGTTCGTATACTGACCGAAGGTACCGAAACGGCCGACTGGCCGCTGTCGCGCAAATTCGGCTGCCAGGCGGACATGGCGATTGAGCTGATTGTGCTGGCCAAAGAACTGGGCCTCGACGCCTGCGGCATCTCGTTCCACGTGGGATCCCAGCAGCGCGATATCGGTGCCTGGGATGCGGCGATTGCCAAAGTGCGTTTTATTTACGACCGCGTTGCCGAACATGGCATCAAGCTGCGCCTGATCAATATGGGCGGCGGCATGCCGGCGGTTTACAGCAACCGCAGCCACGATATTGGAGCCTACGGCAACGCCATTCGCCGTTTTCTGGATGAGGACTTTGGCGAAGACCAGCCGGAAATCATTATCGAGCCCGGCCGTTCACTGGTGGGCGAAAGCGGGGTGCTGGTCAGTGAAGTGGTGCTGGTATCGCGCAAATCCCGCGATTCGCTGTGCCGCTGGGTTTTTCTCGATGTAGGCCTGTTTGGCGGCCTGATCGAATCGTTGGGTGAGTCGATTAAGTACCCGCTGTACTGCGACAAGGCGGGCGATGGCGTGCCGGAAGAAGAAGTGGTACTGGCCGGCCCCACCTGCGACAGCATGGACATTCTCTACGAGGATCACCGCTACTCACTGCCGGATACGCTGGAGGCGGGCGATCGCCTGTACTGGCTGTCGACTGGGGCTTACACCACCAGTTACAGCTCGGTGGAGTTTAACGGCTTTCCACCGCTGAAGACTTACGTTATCTAAAACGCCCTCACCCTGTCCCTCTCCCGTAGGGAGAGGGGACCCTCCATTATTGTTCCGTGTCTCCCTCTCCCTTTGGGACAAACCCATGGGGTTTGGGCACCGGAGCTTGCGACGGTGGGGCGTAGCCCTAAGCGCAGCGAATCACTGGGTCGGGGTGAGGGTAGGTCAGTGAGGAGGGTAACTCAGGCCGTCACTAATGGCTGGCCCGCCAGCCGGCAAACCAGGTGATCAATCATTTCCCAGGGCTCGCCTTCACGCTGGCCCTTTAAACTCAGATCAATCTCCTGCGCCAGACGCAGCAGCTCCGCGAGTTCGGCTTCCTTGATTCTGCCCAAAGCCTGTTTGAACAGGGGTTTGCGCTTGTCCCAGACACCGGCACTGTCCAGCACCCGATCGATGCCGTTGCCGCGATTTACCATCTGGGCGCATTGGTAGAGGTTGCGCATTTCGCGGTTAATGGCGCCCATCAGGGGGATGGCTTCGGCGCCTTCATTGCGCAGGCTGCGCAGCATTTTCAGAGCGACGGCGACCTGACCCTGCAGCACGCAGTCGATCAGTTTGAATACGTCGTAGCGCGCGCTGCTGGCCACCAGACTGTTGACGGCATCGCCGCTGACGGATTGATCGCCCACCAGTACCCGCAGTTTTTCCAGTTCCTGAGCGGCCGCCAGCAGATTACCTTCAACCCGTTCGGCCAGCAGGCTGATGCCGGTGCGATCGATATTGAGGCCGATCTGCTGGGCGCGCTGCTGCAGCCAGCGCGGCAGTTGTTGCCGGTCGATCGGCCAGATCTGCAGCATGGCGCCGTGTTTTTCCACGGCTTTGACCCATTTGGCCCGCTGCGCCGAGCGATCAAGGCGCGGGCACTGCATCAGCAGCAGAGTGTCACTGCCCGCGTGCTCACAGTAATCGCACAGGGCCTGGGAGCCTTCCTTACCCAGCTTGCCGTTGAGGCGCAGGTCGAGAATTTTGCGTTCGCCAAACAGTGACATGGACTGGGTGGCCGCGGTGAGGTTGCCCCAGTTAAAGCCGGTGTCGATATCCAGCACTTCGCGCTCGGTATAGCCCTGTTCGCGGGCAGCTTTGCGGATGGCGTCGGCGGCTTCCTGGGCGAGCAGGGGTTCATCACCGCTGATCACGTAGATCGGCAGCAGCGGTGAGGCGAGATGCTTACTGAGCTGGTCGGCGCGCAGTTTCATGGGCTCTGTCCAGCCAGCGCGCAAGTTGCAGGGCGATGCGCTGCGCGGTGGCATCTTCCAGTTCGTTGATGACCAGTTGCGATTCGATGGAGTCGCCGACCGGGTTGTCTGGGTCAGTAAACAGTATCCGCTGTTCGCGAATGCGCTGGTTTTGCAGTAACTGGCGTTCCTCGCCGAGCAGCTGCAGATCCGCTTCGATCAACAAGCGGCGTTCCGCAGTGCGTGCGTCACTGTCGAGCGAGAGTACTGTGTCAGTGCGCTCCACATCAGAAATGACGAACTGATAACGCGCCCTGGAGGCCTCGGTTACAGCGTTCAGGTTGTAGATTTCTATCTGCTGACTGATACGTCGGCGCAGGGGGTTGTCGCTGTGCTCCTGTATCACATAAACGGCCTCGCCGTTGCCGCTGAGGGCCGGTGAGCCGCGTAGCTGAAATCCGCAGCCTGCGAGGGTGCAGACCATAAGCGCGAGTAAACACCGTTTAAGGAACACCCTCAGCCCACCACGATATTGACGAGTTTTTGAGGCACGACAATTTCCTTGCGGATGGTTTTGCCGTCAATAAAGCGCAGCACGTTGTCGTTGGTTCGCGCAATTTGTTTGATGCTTTCGGCATCCGCGTCGGCGGCGACCTGAATCTTGCCACGCACCTTGCCGTTCACCTGCACCACCATTTCAATGCTGCTTTTCACCAGCGCGCTTTCGTCTGTCTGTGGCCATTTCGCATCGATAACCGCTTCCGGATGGCCCAGGGCCTGCCACAGCGTGTGGCAGATATGAGGCACGATGGGCGACAGGAGGACCACGCAGGCTTCCAGCGCTTCGCGTTCCACCGCACGAACGCCATCAAACTTGCCGATCTCGTTCAGCAGTTCCATGACAGCTGCGATGGCGGTGTTGAAGGTCAGACGCTCGGCGTAATCGTGGCTGACCTTGGCGATGGTTTCGTGGGTTTTGCGGCGCAAGTCGCGCTCGCTGTCATTGAGTGTGTCGACCTTGAGTGCGGCAATCTCTCCGGCTTCCAGGTGGGCCTGCACCGCCTTCCAGAGGCGTCGGAGGAAACGGTTGGCACCTTCTACCGCAGAGTCAGACCATTCCAGGCTTTGCTCGGGCGGCGCCGCAAACATCATAAACAGGCGTACCGTGTCGGCGCCGTATTGCTCGATCATCGCCTGAGGGTCGACGGTGTTGCCCTTGGATTTGGACATCTTGGCGCCGTCTTTCAAGACCATGCCTTGGCACAGCAGGCGTTTGAAGGGTTCGTCGCTGTCGAGAAGACCTTCGTCGCGCATCAGTTTGTGAAAGAAACGGGCATATAACAGATGCAGTATGGCGTGCTCGATACCGCCCACGTACTGGTCGACCGGCAGCCAGTAGTTGGCCTGTACCGGGTCGAGCATGCCGTCGCTGAAGTCGGGGCAGGTAAAGCGGGCGTAGTACCAGGACGATTCCATAAAGGTATCGAAGGTATCGGTTTCGCGCTCAACGGCTTTGCCTTCATGCTGGGCTTTGCGCCACTCGGGGTCGGCTTTGATGGGTGACTGCACGCCATCCATATCGACCTCTTCCGGCAACAGTACCGGCAATTTATCAGCCGGTACGGGAATTTCGCCGCCTTCTGGCAGATTGAACATGGGGATGGGCGAGCCCCAGTAGCGCTGACGGGATACGCCCCAATCGCGCAGGCGATAGTTGGTTTTGATCGTGCCAGCGCCCTTGCCTTCCAGTACGCCTGCGATGGCGTTAAAGGCGCCGTTGAAATCGAGGCCGTCAAACTCACCGGAATTGACCAGCGCGCCTTTTTCTACAAAGGCCTCCGTTTCCAGATCAATCGCGCTGCCATCGGTGGGCGTGATGACCTGTTTTATCGGCAAATCGTATTTGCGGGCAAACTCCCAGTCGCGCTGGTCGTGGGCGGGAACTGCCATGACTGCGCCGGAGCCGTAGTCCATCAACACGTAGTTGGCGACCCAAACCGGTACCGGTTTGCCCGTCAGCGGGTGGATGGCGTTGATGCCAGTGGCCAGCCCCCGCTTTTCCATCTTCGCCATGTCGGCTTCGGCAACGGAACTGGTTTTACATTCCTGAATAAAAGCCGCCAGCTCAGCATTGTCTTTGGCCAGCGCCAGACTGATAGGGTGCTCCGCCGCCAGACTCAAATAGGTGACGCCCATCAGGGTATCCGGGCGAGTGGTGTAAACATCGAAGCCGTCAATGCCGGCAATGGCGTCTTCCAGCGTGAAATGCATCTCCACGCCCTGGGAGCGGCCAATCCAGTTGCGCTGCATGGTCTTGACCTGCTCGGGCCCGCCGTCGAGCTGGTCCAGGTCATTCAGCAGTTGGTCGGCGTATTCCGTGATGCGGATAAACCACTGGGGAATTTCCTTGCGCTCCACGGCGGTATCACAGCGCCAGCAGCAGCCGTCGATGACCTGCTCATTGGCGAGCACGGTTTCATCGACCGGGCACCAGTTCACGGCGGAAGTTTTTTTGTAGACCAGACCCTTCTCGTAAAGGCGGGTAAAAAACCACTGCTCCCAGCGATAGTACTCGGGCGTGCAGGTGGCGAACTCGCGCTTCCAGTCGTAGCCGAAGCCAAGGGCCTGCAGCTGCTCGCGCATGTAGCGGATATTTTCATAGGTCCACTTGGCGGGCGCGGTTTTGTTTTTTACCGCGGCATTTTCGGCGGGCAGGCCAAAGGCATCCCAACCCATAGGCTGTAATACGTTTTTGCCCAGCATGCGCTGGTAGCGTGAGATAACGTCACCAATGGTGTAGTTGCGCACATGGCCCATGTGCAGCTTGCCGCTGGGGTAGGGGAACATGCTCAGGCAATAGTATTTTTCGCGGTGAGGATCGGCCTGCACGGCGAAGCTCTGCTGTTCCTGCCAGTACTGCTGGACGGCTTTCTCAATCTGATCGGCGTTGTAATGTGTGTTCATGAGTGTCTGGTTATGGGCTCTAATGCTGGACGGCGACGTCGGTAAGGCCGCGCATTTTATCAGCTATGGTCAGTGAGTGCTAAAGGCGCTGTTTGCGGGGCCTGGTCCAGGCGGCGATGACCACCAGCGCAAAGCAAAGCAGCCACACGGGCCAGGACCCCAGCTGCATAAACGGTGTACTGCCCTGGCGGCCTTTGACGGTGGCGCTGAGCACGCCTTTTTCATAGGGCGCAATGCGCTGCCTGACTTTGCCGCGAGCATCGATGACTGCGGTGGTGCCGGTACCGGTGGCGCGAATCAGTTCGCGGCCGGTCTCCAGCGCGCGCATGCGCGCCATCTGGAAGTGCTGTTTGGGGCCGATGGAGCGGCCAAACCAGGCGTCGTTGGACACGGTCAGCAGCAGCTCGGCGTCGTTCATCTGGCGAACCAGAAAATCCGGGTAGACTACCTCGTAGCATATGTAAGGGGCGACCGTATGCTCCTTGATAAACAGGGGCTTTTGACGTTCCGGCCCTTCGGTAAAGCTCGACATGGGCAGGTTGAAAAAGCGGATCAGGCCGCGCAGCCAGTGCTCCAGCGGTACATATTCGCCAAAGGGCACCAACCGCTGCTTGGCGTAGATGCCGCTGCCACCGGTTAAAACCACCAGTGCGTTGTAAACCCCTTCCGGGGTGCGCAGGGGAATGCCCGTGACCAGCGCCGTGTCGCTTTGCTCGGCCATGTCCGCCATCAAATCGAGGTAGTCTTTGGCGACGTGGTAGTAGTTGGGAATGGCAGCTTCCGGCCAGATCACCACATCGTGTTTGCCCAGCAGGGACTGGGTCATTTCATCGTAGAGTTTCAGGGTGGGTTTGTAGTTTTCGGGCAGCCATTTTTTATCCTGGGTGATGTTGGCCTGCACGGCAGCGATTTTCAGTGAGCGGCCATTGGCCTCCGTCCACTCAATGGATTGCAGGGAGTAGCCCAGACCCCACAGCGCCAATGTCGCCAGCAGCAGGACATAGCGGCGAGACAGCAGCGCCTGAGCGATACAGGCACCGGAAAAATAGACAATCAGGCTGAGCAGAAAGACGCCGCCGATGGGAGCCCAGCCCGCCAGTGGAGTGTCGATATAGGCGTAGCCCAGATAGAGCCACGGAAAGCCCGTGAGCAGCCACACGCGAATCCATTCCGACAGCAGCCAGATGGCGGCAAAACCGAGTACCCGACCAGCGCGGCCGTCGCGCAGCCAGCGGCAATAGGCCCAGGCAGTGAGTGCAGGAATGCCACCGAGAAACAGGCAGAACAGCGCGGTAAAGGTGATAGCCAGTGGTGCCGAGGTAAAACCGTAATCGTGAATGGAGACATAAATCCACGATACGCCGCTGCCGAACAAACCGGCGCCGTAGGCCCAGCCCAGGGCGAGTGCGCGCCGTGGTGTCGACTTTTCCAACGCGAGATTGAGAATGGCTGCCGCGAGCAGACTGAGTGGCCAGAGCCCGAAGGGGGCAAAGGAGAGTGTCACTGCTATGCCACACAGCATCATCGCCAACAGGGACAGGCTTGTCATGCTCGTGTTTTTCAGGCTCATTCAGTGCACTCAACCAGGCTTTTGGCCATTCTAGCCGGGCCCCCTGTTGCTTCCAAGCTATTGCGGCGGGTTTAGTTTCGCAGGCTCTCGAAATAGCTCGGGTTTGGGGCGCGGTTCCGGGTATAGCACATCGAGTGGTTCGGGAATGCCGCGATCATTGATGATATGGGCATGGCGGCGCTGCAGCTCGCGCGCTTCTCTCACGCCGCAGGAGTGGGCGATAACACCAACCTCCTGCATCAGGTTACAGGCATAGTTCGCCACGCGCTTAGCCTTGTTCTCGGGCACCAATCCTTTCTGCAGTTCGGGGTTATGGGTAGTGACGCCGGTGGGGCAGGTATTTTTATTGCACTGCAGGGCCTGAATGCAGCCGAGGGAAAACATGAAGCCACGTGCGCAGACGATAAAGTCGGCGCCCACGCACAGCGCCCAGGCAACATCGGCCGGGTTGATCAGTTTGCCCGAGGCGATTACCCGGATGCGCTGGCGAAGATTCCACTCGGCCAGCTTGTCGACAACCAGGGGCAGGCTGCGGCGAATCGACAGGCCTACATAATCCATCAGGCTCTGGGGTGCCGCGCCGGTGCCACCATCGCCGCTGTCGACGGTGATGAAGTCGGGGGCGCAATCCAGGCCGCGTTCATTAATACGCTGAAACAGTTCGTCCAGCCAGTTCATGTCTCCCATCACGGCTTTTATGCCGGTGGGCTTGCCGGTGGCTTTGCGCACGCGCACGATCAAATCGAGCAGCTGGTCGGCGTTGCGCGCCTCGACATGGCCATTGGGGCTGATGGAATCCTGCCCGGCGGGGATGCCGCGAATGTCGGCGATTTCCTGATTAACCTTGGCGGCGGGCAATATACCACCCTTGCCGGGTTTGGCGCCCTGACTCAGTTTGATCTCAAACATGCGCACAGCCTCGTGTGCGGCGACGGCGCGCAGCTTGTCATCGCACAGTTCGCCTTCTGCGTTGCGCACGCCGTACTTGGCGGTGCCAATCTGAAAGACCAGATCGCAATTGCCGCTAAGGTGATAGGGCGACAGACCGCCCTCACCGGTATTGAGCCAGATGCCCGCCTGTGCCGCGCCGGCAGACAGGGCCTTGACCGCCGGCACCGAGATTGCACCAAAGCTCATGCCGGATATATGAAAGAACTTGTCGGTGGTGTAGGGCTTGTCGCAATAGCCCTCGCCGACGGTAACGGCGGAGGCCGGCACAAAGTCTTCTTTCAGTGTTGGAAAGGCGGCATTGAGGAACATCACATCGTTGGCCTGATTCATCGGGTGGGTTGAACCGAAGGCCACAGTGGTATCGACATTTTTTGCCGCCCGGTAAACCCAGGAGCGCTGGGCGCGATTGAAGGGTAGTTCCTCGCGGTCCATGGCGAAGAAATACTGGCGGAAAAACTCGCCCAGGTGTTCGAACAGGTAACGGAAGCGGCCGATAACCGGATAGTTGCGGCGAATGGCGTGCTGGGTCTGGCGAATGTCAACGAGGTAGAGCCAGCCCACATACAACAGGCCTGCAATCAGCAGGAAGAGCAGGGCGACAACGCTGATGTCGACCAGAAGTTGGGCGAACTGATGGAGGCGATCATTCATAAGGGCCAGGCTCTGTTGCTCTTGTGCAGCAGAGCCTAGCACTTGCTCAGTTACTGAACCAGTTCCGCCTCCGCTTCTTCGCTTTCCAGCAAACGCATTCTGAGCAGGTGAATCTGCCGGTTGTCGGCGTTGATCACCTTGAACTCGCAGCGCTCGATAGTGGCGACCTCATTGCGGCTGGGCAGGTGGCCGAGCTGTTGCAGGATAATACCGCCGATAGTGTCGAATTCCTCGTCGCTGAATTCGGTTTTGAAGGTGGCGTTGAAGTCTTCGATCGGCGTGAGTGCCTTGACGATAAAATCGTTGTCGGCAATCTTGCGAATGAAGGCGTCGTGGTCTTCGTCGTACTCGTCTTCAATTTCGCCGACGATTTGCTCCAACACGTCTTCGATGGTCACCAGCCCGGCAACACCGCCGTACTCGTCAATGACGACCGCCATGTGGTTGCGTTTCTCACGGAAATCGCGCAGCAGAACATTGACCCGCTTGCTTTCCGGTACCAGTGTTGCCGGGCGCAGAATGCTTTGCAGGTCGATGTCTTCGGGGTTGGATTTCAGCAGCTGAGGCAGTAAATCCTTGGCCAGCAGAATGCCGAGCACCTCATCGGCGCTCTCCCCGATAACCGGGTAGCGGGAGTGGGCGGACTTAATGATCAGTGACAGGATCTCATTAAAAGGCTGGTCAACCTTGATCACTACCATCTGCGGGCGCGGCACCATGATTTCCCGTGCCTGCATATCCCCTACATTCATTGCACCTTCAATGATGCCGAGAACGTCGCTGTCGATGACTTCGTTCTGACGCGCTATGCGCAGAATATCAACAAGATCGTCGCGGTTTCTCGGTTCGCCGGCGAAGGCCTGAGCAATTTTCTCGATCCAGGACTTGTCGCCTGAATCGTTGCCAGATCGGTCGTCGCTCATGAATTTGTGTGCTGTCCTCCTGTAGGAGCAGAATCGTTAAAAATCCCAGCCGGCTAGTTTGCCAGATAGGGGTTGGGAAACTCCAGTGTTTCCAGAATGCTGATTTCCAAGCCTTCCATCCGCTCGGCGTCTGTGTCTTCAATATGGTCGTAGCCAATCAGATGCAAGGTGCCGTGAATCACCATATGCGCCCAGTGGGCGGTTTCCGCTTTGCCCTGCTCGCTCGCTTCACGCTGCACCACGCCCGAGCAGATCACCAGATCCCCCAGCAGGGGCAGTTCCAGCTCGGCGGGTAAATCGGCGGGAAAGGACAAAACGTTGGTCGGCGTGTCCTTCTGGCGATAGCGGGCGTTCAGCGTCGCACTTTCCTCTTCATCGACCAGTCGGATCGAGACTTCCGCCTCATCGCGGCGCCCGTCAAGGGCCGCCCCCACCCAGCGCTCGAAGTCGGCAATCGATGGCGGGGCAGACGCCGAACTGGCGTTCTGCAGGTCGATGGTGAGGTTCATGACTTGGTTTTGTCGAAGGATGCGGCGTCGCCGTTATAGGATTCGTAAGCTTCAACAATGCGCTGTACCAGCGGGTGGCGCACCACGTCTTTGGATTGGAAAAAGGTCATGCTGATGCCGTCGATATCCTTCAGCACGTTCAGTACGTGGGTCAGGCCGGAGGGCGTGCCACGGGGCAGGTCGATCTGGGTGGCATCACCGGTAACGATGGCGGTGGAGCCAAAACCAATGCGGGTCAGAAACATTTTCATCTGCTCGCGTGTGGTGTTCTGGGCTTCGTCCAGCAAGATATACGAGTTGTTCAGGGTTCGGCCGCGCATATAGGCCAGCGGTGCAATCTCAATCACGTTGCGCTCGATCAGTTTGCTGACCGTTTCAAAGCCCATCATTTCATAAAGGGCGTCGTAGAGCGGGCGCAAATACGGGTCAATTTTCTGGGCCAGGTCGCCGGGCAGAAAGCCGAGTTTTTCGCCGGCTTCAACTGCCGGGCGAACCAGCAGAATACGCTCGACCTGATGGTTAAGCAGGGCTTCGACCGCACAGGCCACGGCCAGATAGGTTTTACCGGTACCGGCCGGGCCAACGCCGAAGTTGATGTCGTTGGCCTTGATAGCACGCACGTAGAGCTGCTGGTTTTTACCGCGGGGCTTGACGGTGACCTGCTTGGTGCGGATCAGGGCAAGCGCGGCGACGTTGGGGTCGCTCTCGCGGGGCTGGTCGAGACCCGCTTCCTGCAGGTGGATATGCACGGTTTCCGGGTTCAGTTCGGTGCCACTTTCGCTGGCCCGATAAAGGCTTTCAATGACTTCGGTAGCGGTGTCTACGGCGCTCTGGCTGCCTTCCAGCGCCAGCGAATTGCCGCGCACACCAATACGCACCGCCAGACGCTGCTCAATCATCTGCAGGTGTTCGTCGAACTGGCCGCAGAGCTGCGCCAATAAGTGTGGGTCGTTGGGTTCGA
Source organism: Spongiibacteraceae bacterium (assembly GCA_002710725.1). Classification (GTDB taxonomy): domain Bacteria; phylum Pseudomonadota; class Gammaproteobacteria; order Pseudomonadales; family Spongiibacteraceae; genus Litorivivens. The sequence goes on along the minus strand of PAKT01000035.1, from coordinate 2,983 downwards.
GGGTGAGAACGGTCTGTATGGGTGCTGAAGTCAAAGTGTTACCGGCTGCTCCGTCCAAGTGACGAGTGTGATGCGATTAGGATAACCGAGAAAAGGGCGCGGCCAAACATTTTTAAGCCACCAACTCGCCGCGCAGGGAGTTGGGCAGGGCTTCGCGAATGGTTACGGTCGCAAACTCACCGATAAGTGATTGATCCTGCGTACTAAAATTAACCACCCGGTTGTTCTCGGTGCGGCCCTGCAGTTGCCCGGGGTCTTTCTTGGACACGCCGGTGACGAGCACAGTCTGGGTGCTGCCCACCATGTTTTGGCTGATTTCCTGGGCTTTTTGCAAAATCCGCTGCTGCAGGATCTGCAGGCGCTGCTTTTTCAGTTCCTCCGGCGTGTCGTCGGCCAGCTGGGCCGCCGGCGTGCCGGGGCGAGCACTGTAGATGAAGCTGAAGGAGGTATCAAAGCCGATATCGCCGATCAGGCGCATGGTTTCGCCGAAATCGTCTTCTGTTTCACCGGGGAAGCCGATAATAAAGTCAGACGATAGACTGATATCTGGCCTGATTTCCCGGAGTTTGGCAATTTTAGCCCTATATTCGTCGGCGGTATGGCCGCGTTTCATGGCCTTGAGAATACGATCCGAGCCGCTTTGTACCGGCAGGTGCAGGTGATTCACCAGCTGCGGGATATGCCGGTAGGCTTCGATCAGCGCATCGGAGAATTCCACCGGGTGCGAGGTGGTGTAGCGAATGCGTTCAATGCCGGGGATGGCCGCCACAAAGCCCAACAGCTCGGCAAAATCGACAATGTCGCCGTCGCTGGTGGCGCCCCGGTAGGCGTTCACGTTCTGCCCCAGCAGGTTGACTTCGCGTACGCCGCGCTCAGCCAGAGATTCAATTTCCGCGATAACCTGCTCCAGCGGGCGGCTGACTTCTTCGCCGCGAGTGTAGGGCACCACGCAGAAGGTGCAGTACTTTGAGCAGCCTTCCATGATGGAGACAAACGCGCTGGGGCCGTTCACCGAGGGCTCGGGCAGGCTGTCGAATTTCTCGATTTCCGGGAAGGTGACATCCACCACAATCGGCCCGTCGGGCTTGCGGTTTTTGAGCATGTCCGGCACCCGGTGCAGGGTCTGGGGGCCGAAAATCACGTCTACATAGGGTGCGCGCTGGCCGATATCCGAGCCTTCCTGGCTGGCCACGCAGCCACCCACGCCGATGACCAGATTCGGGTTTTTGTCTTTCAGCTGCTTCCAGCGGCCGAGCTGGTGAAAGACCTTTTCCTGAGCCTTTTCTCTTATCGAGCAGGTGTTTAACAGGAGCACGTCGGCTTCTTCCGGGTTATCGGTGGGCTCCAGACCGTGCGAGACCCCCAGCAGATCCTGAATACGCGAAGAATCGTATTCATTCATCTGGCAACCGTGGGTTTTGATATAAAGCTTTTTCGGGGCGTCGGCCATAAAGTGCTCAGGAAGCGCTGTGTATAAAATGGGCGGCCATTATACAGACGCGGAGCCTCAAGGCCCAAGCCAGATTGTCGATTTTTTGCGCGCCAAAAGGGCAAATGTGCTACTATCGCGGCCCTTTTTTTGGATACAGCGGGTTTCAGGTACGCGAATGAGTAAAACGCCCATCTACAAGGTGATTTTCTACAATCAGAACCAGGTGTATGAGCTGTACGCCAAGGCGATTTACCAGAGCGAGATGTATGGCTTTCTCGAAGTGGAAGAATTCGTGTTTGGCGAGGAAGGGCAGGTGATTGTCAATCCGGGCGAAGAGAAGCTGAAAAACGAGTTCGCCCAGGTGACCCGCTCCTACGTGCCCATGCACTCCATCATCCGCATCGACGAAGTCGAGAAAGAGGGTGTGGGCAAGATCCACGAGCTGCCCGCCAACAGCGGCAAAGTGGCCAACTTCCCTACCATGCCCCAGCGGCCGGGCAGCAACATCACCGGTGGCGACTCCAGCGACTGAACTTTGTCGGTCGCTGCAGCCAGCTCGGTCAGGCGCTGCGGCGCTGAATCAGTGACATCCCGTTATCGCGCATAATCAGCCGCTGCTCTGCGGCTGAAAAGTCGGCAATATCCTCCATAAAGCTCACCGGCTCGGCCAGGCCTTCCGCGTGGGGGTAGTCTGAGCCAAAGATAATGCGCTCAGCGCCAATAGCCGTTTTTAGCTCCTGCAAATCATCCTCGTAATACGGCGATACCCAGACATGTTCGCGCAGGGTTTCTGCCGGGTCGCGCTTGAAGGCCTGTGGGAACTGGCCGTAGGTTTTGCGCAGCGCTTTCAGCAGGGGCTTTACCCAGCTCGAACCGGACTCGATGGTCGCGACCCGCAGGTTGGAGTGACGGTCGAAAACTCCATCGAGGATCAGTGAGGCCACCGAGTCGGAAATCGGGTTGGCGCTCAAGGCGCTGCCGAGCAGCGACGTGCCAAAGGCTTTCATATGGCCGCCTTCGCCCCAGAATTCGTTGAATTGATGGTAGCCCGAGTCGCCGGAGTGGAAGGCCACGGTAATACCGCTGTCGGAGGCCAGTTTCCAGAAGACGTCGTGATCCGGGTGACCGAGACTGCGGTTGCCGTTGGGATGCATCACCGGGCCCGAGCGCATAACGACTACCCGTACATCCTGCTCCAGCGCCCATTGCAGTTCGCTGACCGCAAAGTCCGGGTTTACCAGGCTGATATAGGGTGCTGCGAAAATGCGATTCTGGTAGTTGCAGCCCCAATCATCTTCCAGCCAGCGATTAAAGGCATAAAAGGCCGCGCACACCGCTTCGGGATCATCTTTCAGTGCCTGCTCCATTCCCACCCCCAAAGTGGGGAACATAAACATGGCCTCGATACCCTGCTTATCCATCAGAGCTACGCGCGCATCCCGGTCGCGGTATTCCGGGCGTATCGGCTCCAGTTCGCCAAACAGCTCTTTGACGCTTTTGCCTTCCGGGTTTTTGGCGCGGAAGAACTGATCCATACAGCCGGGCTTTGCG
>PAKT01000034.1 GCA_002710725.1 Spongiibacteraceae bacterium | reverse complement strand
CCCGCCAGTACGGTCGCGCCAATAATTTCCGCCAGCTTTTTAGCTTTGCCCTTGCCGTAGCAGTCCATTATCTCAAGACATTCGCGCTGTGTTGCGAGGCCTGTGCCGCCGCCATAGGTGGCGCAAATGATCGAGGGCAGGGTGACGGAGTAGTAAAGGTCACCGTCGTCGGTGAGTTCCATAAAGGCGATACCGGTGTGGGACTCAACCACATTGGCCTCGTCCTGCCCGGTGGCGATAAACAGCGAGGCAATACCGTTGGCGGAATGGGGGCCGTTGTAGGCAGAGCCTGCCAGCAGGCTGCCGAGAATGGTGCGCTGGCGCAGCTTGACCATCTTCGCCGGGTCAGCGCGCATGGACTCGAGCAGAATCTCTTTTTTGATCACCGCCTCTGCCACCACGCGCTTGCCGCGCGGGTGCAGCAGATTCATGTGCGAATGCTTCTTGTCGGTTTCAATGCCGCCTGACAGCGAAAAATTGGTGAAGGCGCCGTCGTAGTTTTTCAGAATCCACTGGCAGGCCACATGAGTTGCCTTGCCGGTCATATTCTGGCCGGCGGCGTCACCGGTGGTGTAGTTAAACCGGGTAAACAGTTTGTTGGCGATTACCCACTTCTGGATGTGCTGCAGTTTGGCGACCGAGCTGCTGCTTTCGGCCTGGGCCTTGATGGCGTCGTACTCTTCGTCGAGCCAGCGCGAGAAGGCAATCGCCTCGCGGGCAGTGGCAAACTCGAACAGCGGTGCGCGCTGCATGAACTCGTCCACGACGCTTACCGACACGCCGCCCGAGGCCGACACTACCCGCATCCCTCGCGAGTAAGAGGCCACCAGGGTGCCCTCGGTTGTGGCCAGCGGAATATAGAACTCGCCTTGGGCGTGTTCGCCGTTAATCAGATAGGGGCCGGCCAAGCCCACCGGCATCTGTACCACACCGATAAAATTCTCGGTGTTGCCGGCCACAGATTCCGGGGGCAGGGAGTAGTGGCCAGTATGCTCCAGGCTGGCGCCGGTCTTTTTTGTCAGAAAGTCGCGGCGCAGCTGGGCCGCCTCTTCGCTGTAGTTGTTGTCTTTAAGCCTGGGAATTTTGCGGTCGTCGCTCATATCGTCGCATTCCTCGCTATGGGTGTGCGTCACTTTTACCCTGCAGCTTGCCGCAGCTGCAAGCAAATTATGTCCATGGCAGCTTGGCTGGCCGGGTATGAACGTGGCGCGGATGATCCGGATGATCTATTGTTTCGTAAATAATAACTTTTTGCAGGGAGATGCAGATGGGGGCAACCCTCAGAGCGCTGGCGATCATTGGTCTTGGCGTTGCTATAGCGCTGGGTTTGTCCTTCATTGTAGATGGCAGCGACAGGCAACTGTTGGGTATGCCGGCGCTGGCAGGACTGGCGATGCTGGCGCTGGGGATTCAGTGGCTGGTTTTTATCCCTTCTTACATTACCCAGACCGAAATTTACTATGACCTCACGGGCAGCCTGACCTATCTGCTTGTTGTGGTGGTGGCTGTGTCCACGCTGACGGATTCCGAGCCCTCGGCGCGCGCTCTTTTGCTGGCGGGGCTGGTGTCGGTTTGGGCGCTTCGGCTTGGCTCGTTTTTATTTCGGCGTATCAAGAAAGCGGGCAAAGATGGGCGCTTTGATGAGATCAAGACCCGCTGGCCACGCTTTCTTGTAACCTGGACGCTGCAGGGCCTGTGGGTCTTCATTACGCTGCTGGCGGCGCTGGTCGCGATGTCCTCGCCAGATCCCAAGCCGCTTGGTGCAGTGGCGCTTATCGGTTGCCTGCTGTGGGTGGTTGGTTTCATAGTCGAAGCGACAGCCGACGCGCAGAAATCCACGTTCAATAGCGATCCCGCTAACCGCGGTCGCTTTGTTAATGTCGGTCTCTGGCGCTGGTCGCGCCACCCCAACTACTTCGGTGAAATTCTTCTTTGGATAGGTATAACGGTTATTGCTGCGCCGGAGTTTCAAGGCTGGCAGTGGCTGGCCTTGATCTCACCGCTGTTTGTTATTTTTCTGCTGACCAAGGTCAGCGGGGTTCCGCTGCTGGAGAAGCGCGGTGACGAAAAGTGGGGGGATGACCCCGAGTACCAGCGCTACAAGCGCGACGTTCCTGTTCTGTTGCCAAGGCCTCCCCGATGAAAAAACTCCTGCCTCTCCTTGCGTTTGTGTTCACGTCGCAGACGCTGCTTGCCAAGCCTGTGCTGGAGGAGGTCATGGTGACCGCCCAGAAACGGGAGGAGAGCCTGCAAGATGTGCCGATTTCGGTGGTGGCGGTGGATGCGCAGATGATGCGCGACGCCAATATGGAAGATATGGCTGACATTGCGGTATTCACCCCCAACCTCAGTGTTTACAGTCACCCGCCTTTTACTTCGCTGCGGGTGCGCGGTCTCGGCTCGCCCTTTGACAAGGGCTTTGAGCATTCCGCGGGTCTGTTTCTGGATGGGGTCTATGTCGGGCGCCTGGCCTTTCTCGATGCGGCCTTTCTCGACGTGCAGAGCGTGGAAATCCTGCGCGGCCCGCAGGGAACCCTGTTTGGCAAGAACACCATTTCCGGGGCGATCAGCATACGCTCGGTCCAGCCGACTCAGGATCTGTCGCTCAGCGGCTCGGTCAGTGGCGGAGATGAGAACCTGAAGAAATATACCCTGGCAGGCAATCTGCCGGTGGGAGACCGGCTGGCGGTGCGCGCCGCTATTATGTCGAATGAGCGCGACGGCCCGGTTTATAACACCACCCTGGATCGCGACGAGGGCAGTACCGACGCTGAATCCAGCCGAATACAGGTGCGCTGGGATGCCTTGGATTGGCTGGACGTGACCCTGGCGGCAGCTCAGACCGAGCAGTTTTTCAGGCTGGGCAGCTTTCAGCTGATGACGACAACTGACGAGCAGTTTCAGTTGATGCAGTTTTACGATCCACAGGTGGAGCGCGATGTTACGGATTTTCAGAGCTCTCAAAACTTTCCTGCCGAAACCGAGCAGGATGGCAGCAAGCTGGATCTGCGGCTCAATGCAAGCCTTTGGGAGCACGAGGTATCTCTGATTGCCGCGCGCAGTGAAATCGAAGAGGAATCCCGCACAGACCTCGACTTTTCACCGATCCCGCTGCTGTTTTTCCTCAACGGCGAGGATTACGAGCAGGATAGCGTTGAGCTGCGCGTGGTATCACCGCTGGGCCTGTTTGACGGGAAGCTGGATTACGTAGCCGGTATCTACGCCGCTGAGAGCGAAACCGCCATTCAGGTCATTATCGATGCAGCCCCCGACCCCCTGGCGCTGGCGAACGGTCTGGCCGCTACCGGCGGGAGCCTGGGTGGGCTGACCTCACTGCTGGCGCCGGTCGTGGGTGATGAGCCCGGCGAGCGCCTGTTGATAAACGGCTTTCAGGAAGGCAGCAGTCGGGCAGTCTACGGTCAGGCGAGCTGGCATTTCTCGCCGGAGTGGACGCTCACCGCTGGACTGCGGTTTTCCCGGGAAGAGAAAACCGTCGACCAGATACTGAAACTCTTCACCGCCGGCACGGATGCTGATGGCCCGGTCTTTACTCAGCTGGTTACCGCTGAGGAGTATCGACTGCTTGATCGCCGGGTCGATCGGGATATCGACCCCAAGCTTTCACTGAGCTGGATTCCCAGCGATGAGCTGACGGTATACGCCAGCGCGGCCGAGGGTTTCAAGGGCGGCGGCTACAGTGGTTCCGCCGTCCGGGCCGAGATTGCAGAAGTCGAACCCGAAAGCTCGATTACCTATGAGGGTGGCGTTAAAACACGCCTGTTCGGCGGCTCGGCAACGCTGAATCTGGCCGTTTTCCGCACTGAGTTTGATGATCTCCAGCTGACCATCTTCGAGGGCAATGTCAGCCGCATTTCAAACGCCGCCGGCGCCATCTCTTCGGGTGCGGAGCTGGATGCCGCCTTTGTCACCGAATTCGGCGTTTCGGGCAATTTCTCCGTGGCCTATCTGGATGCGCGCTTTACCGATTACGAAAATGGTCCCTGTCCGGCCGGCGAAGAGCCGCCCTGCGATCTGACCGATGAGCACCTGTCATTCGCCCCCTTCTGGAAGAGCAGCTTGAGCCTGAACTATGACAACCAGCTCTTCGATTGGCCGCTGACCTGGCTGGTGGGCGTGGATGTGCTGTTTGAGGATGAAAAGCTGCTGCAGCCCGACCAGGACCCCATCGACCGGCAGGGCGCCTATACCACCTTCAATCTGAGGGCGCGGCTGGCGGATATCGACGAGCGCTGGTCACTGCAGGCTTTTGTGCGCAATGCTACCGACGAGCACGCACTGGATGGCAGCGGCGATATTCCCACCCTGACCGGCGCCCACTTTGGCCGGGCTATTGCGCCCCGGCAGCTGGATCTGACGCTGCGTTTTGATTTCTGAATGCCTGAGCGGGGTGTCATGGCCGGTCCAGAGCCGGTCTGAGGGGCGATTTCGATATAAATTTGTCTGAAATGAGGCTAATCGAGCAAATAGACGAGAAATTTTTTTTCACTTCGAGTATCGTAGGCGCCCATTTTTAACCCAGTTTAACTTTAGAGAGCGCCGTGACTGACTTATCTTTATACCGCAACATCGGTATTTTCGCCCACGTTGATGCCGGAAAAACCACCACCACTGAGCGTATCCTCAAGCTCACGGGTAAAATCCACAAACTTGGTGAGGTTCACGAAGGTGAATCAACCACCGACTTTATGGAGCAGGAAGCTGAGCGTGGTATTACCATCCAGTCAGCTGCTGTTACCTGTGAGTGGAGCGGCCACCGCCTGAACATCATCGACACCCCAGGGCACGTTGACTTCACTGTTGAAGTTTATCGTTCACTGAAAGTGTTGGATGGCGGCATCGGCGTCTTCTGCGGCTCTGGCGGTGTTGAGCCCCAGTCCGAAACCAACTGGCGCTATGCCAACGATTCCAAGGTATCCCGCCTGATCTTTGTAAACAAACTGGACCGCATCGGTGCAGACTTCCTGCGTGTTACCGACCAGGTCAAGAAAGTGCTGGGTGCCAACCCGCTGATCATGACGCTGCCTATTGGTCGTGAAGACGAGTTCAAAGGCGTTGTCGATCTGCTGAGCAACAAGGCCTACATTTGGGACGAAACCGGGCAGCCGGAAAACTACGAAGTGACCGACGTGCCTGCCGATATGGAAGACGATGTTGCCATGTACCGCGAGCAGCTGATAGAAACGGCTGTGGAGATGGACGACGACGTGATGATGGCTTACATGGAAGGCGAACAGCCCTCCATGGACGACATCAAGCGTTGCATCCGTAAAGGTACGCTGGAGCTGGCCTTCTTCCCCACCTACTGTGGTTCTGCCTTCAAAAACAAAGGTATGCAGCTGCTGCTGGATGCGGTTGTCGACTACCTGCCGAGCCCCACCGAAGTTAACCCGCAGCCTCTGACTGACGAAGAGGGTAACCCGACCGGCGAGCACGCCATCGTGTCTGCTGAAGAGCCTTTCCGCGCTCTGGCGTTCAAAATCATGGACGACCGTTTTGGCGCCCTGACCTTCGTGCGCGTCTACTCGGGCGAACTCCGCAAGGGTGACACCATCCTCAACTCCTTTACCGGGAAAACCGAGCGTATCGGTCGGATGTGTGAAATGCAGGCCGATGAGCGCAACGAGCTGGCCTATGCCCACGCCGGTGACATTATCGCCATCGTCGGCATGAAAAATGTTCAGACCGGCCACACCCTGTGTGACCCCGAGCACCCCTGTACACTGGAAGCGATGGTATTCCCGGAGCCGGTTATCTCTATCTCAGTAGCGCCGAAAGACAAAGGTTCTACCGAGAAGATGGGTATCGCTATTGGCAAAATGGTTGCCGAAGACCCCACCTTCCGCGTTGAGACCGACGAAGATTCTGGTGAAACTATCCTCAAAGGGATGGGCGAACTGCACCTGGATATCAAAGTCGACATCCTCAAGCGTACCTACGGCGTTGAGCTGGAAGTGGGTCAACCGCAGGTTGCCTACCGCGAAACCATTACCCAGAAAGTTGAAGACAGCTACACCCACAAGAAGCAGTCGGGTGGATCGGGTCAGTACGGTAAGATTGATTACACCATTGAACCCGGTGAGCCGAACTCGGGCTTTACCTTCACCAGCTCCGTGGTGGGCGGTAATGTACCGAAGGAATTCTTCCCGGCGATTGAGAAAGGCTTCAAGTCTCTGATGGAAACTGGCCCACTGGCTGGCTTCCAGGTACTTGATGTCGCCATCAACCTGCACGATGGTGCCTATCACGCGGTTGACTCATCGGCGATAGCTTTTGAGATCGCTGCCAAGGGCGCGTTCCGTCAGACCATGCCTAAAGCGGGTCCGCAACTGCTGGAGTCGATAATGAAAGTTGACGTTTTCAGCCCGGAAGATCACGTGGGTGATGTTATCGGTGACCTGAACCGTCGTCGCGGCATGATCTCCGGTCAGGAGCCGAGCTCTACCGGTGTTCGCGTCAAGGCTGATGTGCCGCTGTCTGAGATGTTTGGTTATATCAGCACGCTGCGCACCATGACCTCAGGCCGTGGTCAGTTCTCTATGGAGTTCTCACACTACGCGCCTTGCCCGGCCAATGTTGCGGAAACCGTTATTGCCAAAGTGAAAGAAAGAGCGGCTGCTAAAGCCAAGTAATTCTCTTTCCCTTATCGAAAGCCCCGTCAGTTTTGCTGGCGGGGCTTTTTTTTGTTCATCGCGCATGCAAGTGGGTAAATTTCATTCGCGAATTCGATTCTTAGCCCTGCGCACACCTCGCTCCCAAAGAGCGCGCGCAGCGGTTGGAATGCTGTTCCCTCTCCCATTGGGAGGCAGTGGCTGTATTGCAGGTCCCCTCTCCCTCTGGGAGAGGATAGTAGCGGTTGTATTGCAGATCCCCTCTCCCTCTGGGAGAGGGTTAGGGTGAGGGGAGGGGCATGATCCTCAGCGTGTTCGCCAAGCCGCCAAGCCAATCAACACGAAGGCGACAACAGCAAGAGGCACACCCAACTGCCCCGCCAGCGCGGTAATATTGTTGCCGAGGTTGTCGTTGAACTCATACCCCAATGCCCCCGTAGCGCCGCGCCCAATGCCAAACACCGTATTGCAGTAGGCCATGCCGATCAGGCAGTAGGTGGCGATAATTGCTTGCTTGGGGCTGATCACCAGCTTGCCGATAAAACCCGCGACAATAAACAGCATCATGCCGTTGATCAGCGATTCCATATGGGCCAGCAGCCAGTCCTGTTTTTGGCCATCGATCTGACCCATGGCGGCGAGGGCGATCATGGCGCCGCTGCCAAAGGCGATAAAAATATTAACCGTGCCGTGAAACACCAGCTTACCGACAATTGCGCGTTCGTTATCCATGGTTATTATCCTTTTTGTGATTCGATCAGGCGCTTACCGCTTCAGGCTCGAACTGCAAGGGCATGCGCTTGATACTGTTAACAAAGTAGTCGCGAACATACTCCACCGGTGCAGCAAAGCGTGGATTCTTCAGGCGCGGCAGCAACTCTTCAAACATGACCTGCATTTCCAGTCTGGCCATATGCGCACCGATGCAGAAATGCTCACCCTTACCGAAGGCGCGGTGCTGGCTGCCAAGCTCGGGGTTGCGGGCAAAGCGTTCAACATCGAAGGTCTCGGGATCGTCAAAGATATCCGGATCGTGGTTAATGGCCTGCCAGTTCAAGACCATTTTGTCTCCCGCCTTCAATTGCCGGCCGTCAATTTCAGTGTCTTCCATGACGGTGCGCCGCATCTGCACAAAGGCGGGGTTAAAGCGAAGGATTTCTTCAACCGCTGAGGGAATCAGTGACGGGTTGTCGAGTAGTTTCTGGTGCTGGTCGGGGTGCTCAATCAAAAGTCGCATACCGTGGGCAGTCACGGAGCGAGTGCTTTCATTGCCCGCGGCGATGAGCATCAGAAAGAACAGCTGGAATTCTTCCGGTGTAAGTTTTTCATCGTTAACGGTCCCGTCCAGCAGGGCGCCGACAATATCGGTCAGCGGTTCGGTTTTGTGCTTTTCTGCCAAGGCGGCGGCGTAGGCATACACTTCTATTGCCGCGGCCTGAGAGGCGGCAAAGCCGTCTTCGCCGCTCATATCCTCGTCCTCGCTGAAGATCATGGTGTTGGTCCAGTCGAAAAACTGTTGCTTGTCTTCCATGGGAATGCCGCATAGCGACAGAATAGCGACCAGCGGCAGTTCGGCGGCTACTTCGGTGACAAACTCACACTCGCCTTTAGCTGCGATACGGTCGATCGTTTCTTTTGCCACTTCCCGAAAACGCTGTTCATAGCCCGACACCGCTTTCGGGGTGAAGGCATTGCGCACAATGCGCCGGTATTTAACATGGTGGGGCGGATCCATATTGACCAGCATCAACCGGGACAGGGCGACTTCTTCCTCCGGGACCTCCTTGGGAAGTATGGTCTTGGCTTCACTGGAGAATAACAAAGGGTGCTTGCATACGTAGTCCGCGATTTCGCGCTTGGTCACTGCCCAGTAGGGTACATTGGTGATCGGATCTTCAATATAGGCGAGACCGCCAGAGCGCTCGCGAATATCGGCAAAAATCGCATGGTGCTCGCTGCCGACGTAGATATCGGGGTCAAGAATGTTTTTATAGGGGCAGGTGGCCATTTACAGACTCCGGTTACAGGGTAATGTCGACACCGAGGCTAACTCCGCCCGGGAGCCGGGTTTGTTAACAACGCCTAAATTCTTGTGATTATGCGCGTTGAGTCGATCAGGTCGGAATTTTCTGGTTCAAGAAGCCTTATCGCATTCCCGCTTTTATTTACAGCATGTATTTCAGTTTGCTACTCCCCAGCGTGGAATAATGCCTCTGGGCACATGGGGTAAAACCTTCTCCTCAAACAGCTTGAGCATCTTCCAGCCGCGTTCGGGGGCTGCACCACCAAACAAGGGCGTCAGATAAAGACTGCTGTTATCGCCAAGCTCGTGGATCATGTCAATTGCCTGATCCGGCGTGAGTACCTGATAGGCACTGCTTTGTCTGACGGTGTCGGGCGTCATTCCACCGGCGTAGGGGCCTTTTGGGCGGCCATAGGCCTCCGCAGTCCAGCTGGCATAAGAGTCCAGAACGTGAAGAATATGAGGTGTCAGCCATTCCCATTCGCTGTCCGGGTCTTCCGATATCCAGAGCAGGGTAGGGGCCTGCTTCGGGTACTCGCCGGGATCGGTCTTGCCGAGTTTCAGACATTCGTCGCGATAGGGCTGCCAAACCTTTTCCTTGAACAGTGGAACGATAAAGCCATCGGCCTCTCTGGCGGCTGCGCGTGCTACTTTGGCGGCGACCCCGCCGTAGAGGATGGGTACCGGCTTTTCGGGTACGGGGGAAACCCTGCAAGGGCGCCCTTCAAATTCCAGTGATTCCCCTCGAAGCGCCCGTTTAAGCAACTTGCCTACTGTAGTGCCAATCGCGAAGCGGTCTTTCAGCTCCTTGCCGTACATCGCAAATTCTACGCTGCGATAAGCAAAGCCAAGCCCCAGCTCGAAACGGCCTTTGCTGAGAATCTGAAGGATGGCAACATCCTCTGCCAGTCGGATCGGGTCGTAGCAGGGTGCCAGAAGAACGGCGGTGCGCAAACGAATCCTCTGCGTGCGGCTGGCCATGGCGGAAGCCAGAATCAGGGGCGAAGGATTATAGCCATCGTCTGCGCTGTGATGTTCCCCCAGACCAATGACGTCAAACCCAACACTGTCGGCCCATTCAGCCATATCGATCGCTGTTGAAAACAGCTGCTCTCGCGCTGCACCAAAATCCGGCGCTCGCATATCGAAAATCATTACTAGTTCCATTCGGCCTTCCTTTCAAAAGAGGCGGTGGTGGGTAACTATATCGTGGAGGAGGTGGAGGCTTCGAGCGAAATGGTGACGGCAATTGAGTTTGGGATGGCGTTCTAAACCGGATCTGATTGGCTTGCCCTTGTACCGTTTCTGAATTGGTAGTAAGCCCAAGCGGCTTGTGCAATGGAAAACTGTAGACAACGCAAGAAGCTGTGGCATGATGTTGCGAGCGCCCTATAACAGGGCGCATGCATCATAAAAAATTGAGGGAAAAATATGAAAAAAGCTATTTTGGCGGCGGGGTTTGGGGTTTTTTTGGCGCAAGCGGCGGTAGCAAAGTCCTACCTTGGTCTTTCCTATGCGTTTTTTGAAACCGAGCTTGAATCCGGCGGTATTTCCGTCGATTTTGATACACCCACGATACAGTTCGCCCTTGGACACCAGTTTAATGAAAACCTTGGTGCGGAGTTCCGTGTCGGTTTAGGCGCAGACGAAGACAGCTCCTTTGGGCTGGACGTTGAAATCAGTGACTATTTTGCCCTGTATTTAAAGCCGACACTGCCGCTGTCGGATACGCTGTCTCTCTATGCCCTGCTTGGTGTTGCCAAAACCACCGTCGATACCAGCTTCGGTGATGATGACGACAGCGACATCAGCTACGGTTTCGGATTTTCTGCGGATGCAAATTCAGAAGTCAGTTTTTTTGCAGAGTATGTCAGCCTCTATGATGATTCCGACGATGGCGTTGATGTAGAAATCAATGGCTTTAACCTTGGTGTCGCCTTTTTGTTCTAATCAGGGCGATCAGGTTGGGGAGCTCCCTCGGGGTGTTATGAGCTGTGGGAGCTCGCTCGGCAAGTAAAGAATTTATTGAACTGATGTTGCCGGTTATCAGCGAGCAACATTGTTAAAACCCATCCGCCGGTTTTCCCGGGCTGGCACGCGGCGCGCAAGGCCGCGAGGCCATAGGAGTTTAACGGTGTAGGCTGGTCGCAATTCACAGTATCACCACAATGCCCAACAAGTCTGCATCGCGCTACCAAACGTCATTGGTTACTCGCACCACGTAAAAGCCGCTGTAGCCATCGGTGTACCAGATTTCCTTGCGCTCAGGGGCAAAGGCCGGTTTGGACATGGCCCAGTTACTTGCCGGCGCTGGCTGGGTAATGATGCGCGGCTGAACCGGTGCGTTAAAGTAGGCCACTTCGCGCGGGTTTTCCGGATCACGGATATCAAAAATCCGCAGACCGGACAGAATCATACTGCAGGCCGCAATATCAGGGTCTACCCGGGTAGGAATGTCGCAGTAGTGACCGGCATAGCCACCGGTAATATTGGCTGCGCCGGGGTCGTCCTTGATGGCTTCGCGATTTTCCGGCTCATGTACTTCCAGGCGCAGATCAGACACGATTCTGGGATTGGTTTCATCGCTGATGTCGATGATACGGCCTGCCCCGACAAACTCTCCGTGTGAGGCTACCGAGCTGTCCTCACCGGGGTTATCGGTGGAGTACTCATCAATCTCCAGCAAGTAGGGTTTGCCGTTGCGGGTGAAGGGAATCGCATTTTGCGGAATGCTCTGGTTGGGCCAGGTGATCGAGGCAATTTCGCGCACCTGCGGGTTGGGCTGGCGCGACTGAATTTCAGACACATCCAGAATCAGTACTCCCTTGCCGTTACCCGAGGACAGGTAGGCGCGATTACCGTCATCGCTTATCGATAAACCGTGGGAAGTGTAGTTGCCGGTCCAGATTGGCAGCGGCAAAAACGGGATGGAGATATCCACCGCCGTCAGCGTCGGCGTGCCGGGTGAGGCGGAGTAAAAAGTCTTGCCGTCGGGTGATATTCCGCTTTCGTGTCCCAGAAAACCCACCGGCGCCGAGGCCTGCAGGGCGGGCTCCAGGCAGTTGTCTGAAATATCGTACACATCGACGATACCCGGATAAAAAGCGGGGTTGCCAAGAACCGCCGCCAGAATACCGGCATCCTGGGCAACCACCATCGACTCGTGGGGAGAGTCCATGGCGGGGGTCACCAGGCGAGTGGCCAGAGTAGGATTGCTGGGATCACTCATATCCAGCACGTTAACACCGGCGTTCAGGTCCAGAACATTGCTGGGAAAAAGCAGGGTGCTGTCATAGAAGGCGCACTCGTTACCGGCACTGTCGATATAGCGCTCCACTTTAAATCCGCCCACGGTGCCAATGGCATCGGGCACGATATATTGCCCCACCAGTTCCGTATTGCAGGTAAAGCCGGCAGCGGCCCGCCCGGTATCGTGGTCTGCTTGAGAAACCCGGCCCTGCATGCCGCTCTCCGGTCGCGACCCGGGCCCACAGCTTGCCAGGCCTGATTGCGGCGCGCTTACCACCGCCGGCGAACTGCTTGAACTTTCGGAATTGCAGCCGGTTAAAACCAGCGTGAGGCTGGCCAACACTCCGGACACCTGCAAAAATTTCATTGTTCTACTCATGGTATTTATCCACCGCTAAGACTTTCGCCCGCATCGGGCGCTACTACTTCTCGCTGAGAAAGAGTCAGCATGCTGCGCAGCTGCTGGATTTCGCGAGATTGCTCCAATACGACCTGTCCCGCCAGCCGCCGTACGGGCGCCAAGTGCGCTTCACGCGCCGCGAACCGCGCCATGGGCAAACCACCTTCGTGGTGGGCCAGCATCAAGCGCAAAAACAGGCGGTCCCGCTCGAGCCCACCGGGCAGCTGCCGCAATTGCTGCAGCTGGTCCTGCGTCGCCAGCCCCGGCATTCCCTCGGGGGCATTGCCGCAATCAATCAGGTACTGTAGCAACTCCGCGTTATAAGGTTGTTGGCCGAGCAGCATCCAGGTCATGTCATCCCGGTCAGGTTGCAGGGGGCGCCCCCACAACTTCAGCCAGCCGTGCATCTCCCCCAGCTCCCGCAACTGAGTGCCAGTGATTCTGCGGGCAATGCCCGCCAGTCCGGTCGGCTGGCCATCCAGCATTAATTGCGACAGGGCGATAGCCTGCTGATGGTGAATCCCCATGAACTGGCTGAAGCGGATATCAATGGTATGCGGTTTCAGCTCAACCAGGGCCTCGCGGGCTTCGCGCACCTGCCCCCACAGCACCACGTTGGCAGCCAGACTGCCCGCCAGCACAAGAAGCAAAAAAAACCTTAGATAACGCACCGGGGAACAGCCTGTTCTGGTTTTATTGTGGTGTATCGAGAGAAGACCGCTCGATAATATCGGCGCGAGGACAGTATTTCCAGCGATCTGCTCACAGGCCGGAAGGGCTGAAAGAAGACATTACCCGTCTGATTGATGTATGTTTATATCAAGCAGTGTAAAACCCTGCCGCCATGCGGCTGATAATTAATAATAAAAAGAGGGCTCTACGATGCTGTTGACTATTCAGCGAGGGCTGTTGTTGCTGGCTGCGATACTGTGGGCCTTGCCCGCCATGTCGGCGCAATTGGAAGAGGTCATCGTAACCGCGCAAAAACGGGCTGAAGATATTCAGGATGTGCCCTTGTCGGTAACTGCTATTGGTGGCGACGACATCAAGGCAAATAATATGACCGACCTGAATTCCGTCGCGGTCTTCGCGCCAAACTTCGAGATTCTGGCAACTCCCACCTTCAACTTTATATATATGCGCGGCCTTGGGGCGGGCTATAACCGTGGCTTTGAGCAGTCGGTGGCGGTGCTGGTGGACGAAGTGTTTTACGGGCGCCCCAGCTATCTCTCCAATGGCTTGCTGGATCTCGAAGTGGTAGAGGTATTGCGCGGTCCACAGGGTACCCTGTTTGGCAAAAATTCCACCGCCGGCGCTTTGCATATGCGCACCGTCAATCCCAGGCCGGAATGGGGCGGCGAGGCCGACCTGATGCTGGCAGATCGAAATTATGTCCGCGTGCGAACAGCATTTGGCGGACCGATTCCCGGACTGGGCGATAAATTTTCGTTTCGGGTCGCTGCTTTGAGCGACAAGCGTGATGGCGACATTAAAAATACCACCGCCAACGGTCGAATGGAGCGCAACCTCGACAACCAAACCCTGCGTGCAAAGCTGCGCTGGGAGCCGAGTGATACTCTGGATATTCAACTTGCGACAACATTTGCCACCGTCGATCAGGGGGGGAGCGGTACCCAGTTAACCAAGGCGCGTCCCCGCCATCTGGCGGCGATGCGGGTTTACGATCCGCTTACCAGCGACGATGTCTATGATGACCAGACACATCAGGATGCAGAAGGCTATGTGGATCGCGAAACGTGGGATGCGACTCTGACCGTGAACTGGAATATCTGGGGCGGCTATATCCTGACCAATATCACCAATGTGGCCGAATTAAAGGAAGAGGTGTTTTTCGACGCGGACTTTTCACCCATACCCTTCCTGACCCTGGACAATAACGAAGATTATCGGCAGATAAGTCAGGAGCTCAGGATAACCTCCCCTCCCGGGCGCTTTGAGTTTGTCGCCGGTTTGTATTATTTCGAAAGCGATGTTTTGGCCAATTACGATGTGACCTCGTTCCTGGAATTGGCGGAGATGGCCTTTATTACCGGCAATGCCGAAGCTGATGGCAATCCCGGAGCCTATGACGATGAAAATGCCGGCAGGCTGGCGGGGCAGCAAGCCAAGCTTCGCCAGGATGCGGAGGGTACTCCGGTTCTTGAAACCAGTAACTCGGAACTCGACCAACTCGCCACCAGTTATGCCTTGTTTGGCCAAGCCACATGGCATGCTACGGAGCGACTGGCGCTGACTTTGGGGCTGCGTGCAACCGAAGAAGAAAAGCAGTTGAACTATGCCCATACGCTCACCAATGAGCGCACCGGTGGTGAAGGCGAGGCGACACTGAGTAACCCGCTTGGTGCCGTTGCCTTTCCCGTTATTCAACCCGGCAATCAGCAGTTTTTCACCAATCGATCGCGCGACGAAAGTAATGTCAGCCCGAAACTATCGATTGCCTATGACTGGAATGAAGACGTAATGAACTACATTACGGTGGCCAAGGCATTCAAGTCCGGCGGCTACAATGCCCAGTCCATTGATCCCGACCGTCTGGAATTCGAGGAAGAGTCCTCGACCACCTATGAAGCCGGGCTCAAATCGCAGTTTCTATCCGGCGCGGCGCGCTTCAATATTTCGGCCTTTATGACAGATTTTGATGATCTACAAGTGACCGCCTACGATGGTGTGAGTTTTGTCGTAACCAATGCCGCGACGGCTAAAGTAAAGGGCATTGAGTTTGATGCCATGTTATTGACGCCATGGAATATGTTGTTCAGCCTCACCGGAGCCTACATAGACGCGGTCTACGAGAGTTTTCCAACGGGCCCCTGCCTTGCCGAGGACTCGGAGACCGTGTGTGATCTTTCCGGTCGATCGCTGCAATACGCACCGCGCAAAAACGCCACGTTTACGGTGGGCTATGATGCGCGGCTGTTCGACTGGTCCGTCCGCCTGCACTGGGCTTTAACCGCCGCTTACAACGACTTGACCTACTACACCGTGGATCTCGATCCGGTCGACACCCGCGCTCCCCACACCGCCTACCGGGGGCGAATCGGCATTCGCGACCTGGATGACAAGTGGCATATCATGCTGTTCGGTACCAACCTGACTGACACGGAAGTGCTGGCGGGCAACAATGATGTGCCGACCTTTGTCGGTTCGCACTTTGGTGGCAGGGTACCAACCACCGACTATCAGTTGGAGTTTGGAGTAAAGTTTTAGCATTCGTCGCCAGCATGTCGCGTGACTATTCAAGACCATCGTCATTGCGAGGAGCGGAGCGACGAAGCAAACTCCGGATGCACGTACCGAAGCAGAAGATTGCTTCGTTCTGCTGGCTATAGCGAACAAATAAAGAGGTGGAAATGACAATAGCACTAAAACGGTTACCTACAAGCGATGAGTAACGCAACGATGAGCGCAGCCCTGTTCGACCTTACGCCCACCGAAGACCAGCAGATGACGCAGGATATGGTGCGCCGCTTTGTCGCCGATGTGATGGCGCCCCAGGCCCGCGCTGCCGACGAAGCCGCGGCCCTTCCGGCAGGCTTTCTCGATCAGGTTTTCGAACTCGGGTTCAGCTTCATGCCGGTGCCCGAGGATCTTGGTGGTGCGGGCGAAGGCCGCCGTCCGGTATCCAATGTGTTGCTGATGGAAAATCTCGCCGCCGGCGATCTGTCCATGGCCGTTGCTGCGCTCGCGCCCTTGTCGGTGATCAATTGCCTGCTCGACTACGGTAATCGCGCGCAACAGGAGCGGGTGTTTCGGGTGCTTAATGGCAGTGCCTTTGTGCCGGCGGCGTTGGCGTTGCATGAGCCCGGAGTCATCACCGACCCGCGTGCGCCGGCGACCACCGCAACGAAAGCCGGTGACGGCTATGTGCTGCAGGGCACAAAGTCGATGGTGGCATTTGGCCCTGACGCCCGTTTTATCCTTGTTACCGCATTGCTTGATGACGGGGTCGCTGCGTTTCTGCTGGATACAGATAATGAGACTGAGGGTCTTTCCTTCCAGCCGGAGCAGTACATGGGGCTGCGTTCGCTGCCGCTTTTTCAAATGACGCTGGACAAGGTGTTGCTGCCGGCGACCGCACGTCTGGACGAAGGCTTTTGTATCGACGGATTACTGCAGCGGGGTCGTATCGCGGCGGCGGCACTGGCAACCGGTACCTGTCAGGCGGTGTTGGACTACGTGGTGCCCTATGTAAATGAACGGGTCGCCTTTGGCGAACCGATCTCCAACCGACAGGCAGTGGCTTTTATGGTCGTCGATATGGCCACTGAACTCGAAGCCATGCAATTGCTGAACTGGCGCGCCGCAGCGCAACTGGAGCAGGGCGCGGATTGTGCGCGAGCAGCCTATCTGGCGCAGCGCCACGCCAGCAAATATGGCATGAAGATCGGCACCGACGGCGTGCAATTATTTGGTGGTCACGGCTTTATCCGCGAGCACCCTCTGGAAATGTGGTATCGCAATCTGCGCGCGGTGCCTCTGTTGGGAGGTTTGGTACTGGCATGATCAATCTCGAGCTACCGAAACATCTACAGGATCTGCAAACCTTGCTGCGACAGTTCTCCAATGACGGTTTGCGCCCGCTCTCGCGCAAATACGACGATCTGGAACCCAAAGAATTGCCTGAGGAATTGGGGCCGCTGTCAGAATTACTGGCAGCCGGGCGTAAACAGCGCAGCGCGAACAATAGTGCCGCAGATAACACTGATGCGGAGTCTCCTGCAGTCCGCAACGGTACCAATCTGGGTACGGTCGTCGGTGCTGCCGAGCTGTGCTGGGGTGATCCGGCTCTGTTCCTCGCCATGCCGGCCATTGGTCTGGGCAATGCGGCGGTGGAGGCGGTGGCCACGCCTGAGCAAAAACAGCAATGGGGCGAACTCTATGCCGCCATGGCCATTACCGAACCCGGTTGTGGGTCCGACTCCGCCGCTATTCGGACCACTGCCACGCTGGATGGCGACGAATGGGTGATTAACGGCGAGAAAATCTTTGTCACCGACGGCTATCGCTGCAAGCAAGTGGTGGTATGGGCCTCGCTGGATACAGAGCTCGGCAAAGCGGCGATAAAATCCTTTCTCGTGCCCAAGGGCACGCCCGGCATGACCGTAACCCGGGTTGAGCACAAGCTGGGTATGCGCGCATCAGATACCGCACAGATCGTATTTGATAACTGCCGGGTGCCCCGCGCGAATCTGTTGGGTGACCCGGAGATTGCCAAAACCGCCGAGGCGCGCAAAAAGGCCTTCGGCGGCGTGATGCAGACTTTCGACAATACCCGTCCGGCGGTAGCGGCGCAGGGTATCGGCACGGCCCGAGCGGCGCTGGATATCACCGAAGCGCTGCTGCGCGAGCGCGGTGTGGAGCTCGCTTACAATCGCGAATATGCTCAGCTAAGTGCCCTGG
This sequence comes from Spongiibacteraceae bacterium, assembly GCA_002710725.1. Lineage (GTDB taxonomy): Bacteria > Pseudomonadota > Gammaproteobacteria > Pseudomonadales > Spongiibacteraceae > Litorivivens. Next base: position 6,229 of record PAKT01000034.1, on the reverse strand, counting down.
AAAACGACCTGTACGATCTGGAAACCGAGTACGAGGGGGCGCGGCTGCTGGTGCTGAAAGCCGCGTGGATGGCGGACAACAGGTTGCCCAATTCCAAAAATGCCTCCATGTGCAAGGCTAAAGCGGGACGTATGGTTAACACCGTAACCCTGAAATGCGTCGAGATCTGCGGGCAACTGGGATACAGCAAAACCGAGTTACTGGAAAAGCTGGCGCGGGATTCCAAAATCATCGATATCTACGAGGGCACCCAGCAGATTCAGCAGTTAATCGTGGCGCGTCAGGTGCTGGGCAAGTCCTCCTCGGAATTGAAATAGCATCGTCGATGGATCACGAGGTTACTGGCGGATTACATACATCAGGGTATCCGGAGGCAGTTGGCTGCGGGCCAATTCCGGAAACCCTACTATCCATTAATTGCTACTGGCAGATAGAGGTTGAATATGTCGACCAACACCCGGCAGTCTTTTACCGATACCACGATTGAGGTGCGCAAATTCGACCCGAATTTGGAGCGTGTCGAACGCTACTACATCGCCAACGACCCGTTCAAAACCCACTTCAGCAACGCCATGTCGATTACCTTCCCCGAGGGCGAACGCTATTTCCTGCGCTCGGTGCTGGCCTATCGAGACGAGATCAGCGATCCGAAATTGCAGGACGACATCAAACAGTTTTGCGCTCAGGAGGCGCAGCACTCCCTGGTGCACGACAAGCTGAATGAAACGGCGAAGCGTTTTGGCTACCCCGTCAAAGCCATTGAGGCGGTGATTTCCAGGGTGCTGCGCGGCCGCACAGAATGGGCAAAAACCAGTGCTTTCTGGAAACGATATAACCTAGCGGCTACAACGTGCCTGGAGCACTTTACCGCTATCCTGGCCAAGCAGGCCCTTACCCGTCCCGACATCATTTTCAATGGTATGGATCCCGCCATCCGCGCGCTGTATCAATGGCATGCCGTGGAGGAGATTGAGCACCGTGCGGTGTCGTTTGATGTGTACAAAGCTACCGGCGGCAGTGCGCTACTTCTGCGCATCGTTATGTTGATTACCAGCTTTATGTTTATCTTCACCAGTTTACGTATCACCTATGTTTTGCTGCACCACGATGGCGTGGCCTTCAAGTGGTCGACATGGAAGAGTGCCATTGGCTATCTGTTCCTGCCGCCGGAGGCGATGCTGTTTCGGGTTATTCCCGATTGGCTGACCTTCTTTTTACCGGGCTTTCACCCCAGCAAATACCACGGCGATCTGGATACCCGGGCGGTACTGAATGAGGTCGGTGAATATTTGCAGCCCGTCGCCACTGTGTAATCGGAGGGCGTACGTGGCTCGAGGTCTACCCAGCGCCCAGTATCTATGTAGCATCAAGCTGCTCTTGGGAATTTGTTTATGAGTACAGAAAGCCTGGATATGTTGATTGTGGGCGCCGGCATTTCCGGCATTGGCGTCGCCTATCATTATCAAAAGCACTTCCCAAACAAAACCTGGCAGATCGTCGAATCGCGCGATGCGCTCGGTGGCACCTGGGATTTGTTTCGCTACCCGGGCATACGCTCCGATTCGGATATGTACACCTTTGGTTATCAGTTCAAGCCCTGGACCTCAAACAAGGCAATCTCCCCAGGCGAAGATATTCTCGAATACCTGAATGAAACCGTGCGCGAGTTTGGCATTGATAAAAACATCCGTTTTGGCAAGCGGCTTGTCTCGGCGGACTGGGATGGCGAAGCGGCAGTCTGGCGCTGCGGCCTTAAAGATATGGCCACGGGTGAGCTGGTAACGCTAAGTTCTCGTTTTCTGTTTATGTGCAGTGGTTATTACAACTACGATGAAGGTTATGAACCGGATTTCCCCGGTCGCGAGGCGTTTCAGGGGCCGGTTATTCATCCGCAGCACTGGCCGGAAGACGTGGATATTGCCGGAAAGCGCATCATTATTATCGGCAGTGGTGCGACGGCGATTACCCTTGCGCCAACATTGGCTGAAGGAGGCGCTACAGTTACTTTGTTGCAGCGCTCTCCCACTTACGTTATCAGCCGCCCGGCGGAAGACCCGCTGGCCAACCGGCTACGCAAATTTCTGCCGGCATCATGGACCCACGGCATCGTACGCTGGAAAAATATCCTGATGCAGATGTTTCTATACCAGCTTTCCCGGCGCCGGCCTCAGGTGGTCAAGGGGCTTTTGCTCAAGGGTATTCGGGCGCAGCTCGGTCCAGACTACGACGTAAAAAAGCACTTCAAGCCCAGTTACAACCCTTGGGACCAAAGGATTTGTCTGGTTCCCGACGGCGACTTCTTCAAGGCGATCAGAAGCGGTGGCGTCACCATGGTGACAGACCATATCGACACGTTTACGCTCAAGGGCATCAGGCTGCAATCCGGTGAGCAACTGCAGGCCGACATTATTATCAGCGCCACGGGCTTGAAGATGGAACTGATGGCAGGTGTTTCGGTTTCAGTGAACCAAAAGCCGATAAGACTTTCGGAACTGGTGAACTACAAGGGGGTTATGGTCAGCGGCTTGCCGAACTTTGCGGTTTCGATGGGCTATACCAACGCCTCCTGGACCTTGAAGACAGATCTGGTAGGCAAGTACGTGTGCCGCTTGATTCGCTATATGGATAAAAAATCCTTTCGCTCTGTGTGTCCCGTATTGCCGGAGGAAGGGCTAGAGACCATACCCATTGTCGATTTGCAGGCAGGCTATATTCAGCGGGCACTGGACTCCCTGCCCAGGCAGGGTAAGACAATGCCCTGGCGGCTGCACATGAACTACCTGCTCGACAGTTGGGCCCTGCGTCGTGTCACACGCGACGGACTGCAGTTTGAACCTGAGAAAAAGAATGGGTCGACAGAACCGGCGATGTCGGTTGAGCGGATCTCTTCAGCCAAATAAAGAGGTCCTGCTCGCAATGCCGCAACGAACTTGTGTGCAAATCCGCCCGGACCTTTCGTCCACAATACGGGAGCGCGCCTGGCGTTCGGCGATACACGTTCACTGGCTCGCGTAAGCTATCAGGAAGTTGAGGTTATGGAAGATCGAATAACGGCCGGCAAGCTGCTGCGCAACAGCCGCTATTTTTTGCGCCGTTTGCCGGGCATTGCGCGTGTGCTGCGCCGCTTGCCTGACACCGCCTGGCAGGATCAGCACACCTACCCGGTGTTTTTTGCTCAGCAGGCACAGCGTTTCAGCGAGCACACATTGATCCGCTATGAAGGTACTGACATCCGGTATGGCGAATTCAATGCTGCGGCCAACCGTATTGCCCATTATCTGATGACTCAAGGCTTTGGTCGCGGCGACACCTTTGCGCTGCTGATGGAAAACCGTCCGGAATTCTTGTTGTATCAGCTCGCCGTAACCAAGATTGGCGCCAGTTCCGCCCTGATCAACAATGCCCAGAAGGGTGATACTCTGATTCACAGTATTAATCTCGTGGACTGTCGGGCGGCCATTGTGGGTGAGGAACGTCTGGATGTTTACACCGAGGTCGCGGACCAGCTATGTGTGAGTGCGCCCGTTTTTGTAGTGCCGGATCGTCACACCCTGAGTGATCCGGGTCCGGAATTTTCAAGCGGCGTGAACATTGCGCGAGCCTGTCTCGACTCGACTGCATCCAACCCGGAGGCTGTAGTGCATATCCGTGGCGATGACCCCGCCTGGTATGTCTATACTTCGGGTACCACCGGTTTGCCCAAGGCCTCAGTGCAAACCCATCGTCGCGTGATCAAAGCCATTCTAACCTTCGGCAATATCATTAATCCGCTGAAGCCGGATGATGTGGTATTCAGCAGCTTGCCGCTGTATCACACCACGGCGCTGTTGGTGTGTTGGTGCTCGGTGATTCACAGTGGTGCCGCGTTTGCCTTGTCCCGCAAGTTCAGCGCCAGCCATTTCTGGGATGATGTAAGGCGATACGAGGCCACCGTATTCGGCTATGTAGGGGAGCTGTGTCGCTATCTGCTGAACCAGCCGCCATCGGCGGATGACCGTACTCACAGTATTCGATCGATGACCGGCAACGGTCTGCGTCCGGAGATCTGGCTGGAGTTCAAACAACGCTTTGGCATCGAGGAGGTCAACGAACTCTATGGTGCCAGCGAGAGCAGTCTGGTCGCCTGCAACCTGTTCAATCTGGATTGCACAGTGGGTAAGCCGCTGACGTCCTCTGCCCTGGTCAGGGTAGACGAGGAAACGGAGCAGCCGGTGCGCGATGCCCGCGGTCGCCTGATCAAGGTCGACGTAGGTGAGCCTGGCTTATTGCTCGGCGAGATCACTGAGGCATTGCCCTTTGATGGCTATTCAGACAAATCGAAAAATTCCTCGAAGATAATTTGCGACGCATTTAAAGACGGTGACAGGTGGTTTAACACTGGCGATGTTTTACGCGATATCGGCTGTGGTCAACTGCAGTTTCGCGATCGAACTGGCGATACCTACCGCTGGAAGGGTGAAAATGTGTCCACTCAGGAGGTGGAAAACGTGTGCAACGCCTTCTCCCAGGTGTCAGAGACGGTGGCCTACGGAGTGGAAATTCCCGGCACCAACGGCAAGGCGGGCATGGTGGCGCTTAAAGTGACAGGCGGGGTGGATCAGCTCGATACTGCTGCGTTATGTCAGCACCTTGATGGACAGTTACCTGGTTACGCCGTGCCTGTCTTCGTGCGCCTGTGCAGTGAGTTGGAAAAAACCGAAACCTTTAAATACCAGAAAGTAGGCCTGAAGCGCGCAGCCTTCGACCCAAATCAATGCGACGGTCCGGTGTATGTGCGATTGCCCGGCAGTGAGGATTACGAACCGGTGACGGCAGATGTGTTTGCGGCCATAAATCGCGTTGAATACCGATTTTAAGGTCACAAGAAAAAACGCGGCCGGACACTGTAAGTCTTCCCCGGATACCACTATGGAGTTATTTATGAACGAGGCACCTGCCCCGATTAAAACCCGCATTACTGAAATTACGGGTGCGGATTATCCCATCGTGCAAGCCCCCATGGGCTGGATTGCGCGCTCGCAATTGTGCGCGGCGGTCAGCAGTGCGGGTGGCATTGGCATTCTGGAAACTTCTTCTGGCGAGTTTGACAAGATGCGCGAAGAGGTGAGGAGAATGCGTGAACTCACTGACAAACCCTTCGGCATGAATCTCGCATTAGCCTTTGTGCCGAAGGGAGAAGCGCTGGACTTTGTTATCGAGCAGCAACTGGACTTTGTTACCACCTCCAGTGGCAGCCCGAAGCTGTGTACCGAAACTCTCCAGCGGGCGGGTATCAAAGTCTTTCACGTAGTGCCAACGCTGGAAATGGCGCTAAAAGCACTGGATGCAGGTGTCGACGGCCTGGTCGTGGAAGGCGGCGAGGGTGGAGGCTTTAAAAATCCAGATCCGGTATCGACCATGGTGCTGCTGCCGTTGATTCGTTCGCACACGGATGTACCGATAATCGCCGCCGGCGGCATTACCGACGGCGCGACCATGGCCGCTGCATTCATGCTTGGGGCCGACGGAGTGCAAATGGGGACCCGCATGATGAGTAGTGCGGAATCACCCATACACCAAAACTGGAAGCAGGCGGTCATCGAGGCCGGAGATACTGGCACGGTATTTCTGAATCAGCAGTCGCGTCCGGCTTTGCGGGCATTGCGCACCGAGCGCACCATGAACCTATATGAAACCGGGCCGTTCACTTCATGGAGCATATGGCAGGCCACGATGCGCTCTACTTTGGCGGCGATATGGAGGCGGCCATTCCACTTGCGGGGCAAGTGTGCGGGCGGATCAACAGTGTGCGTTCGGTGCGCGACATCATTTATGAAACCGTAAATGATTTTCGCCGAATCATTGGCGAGCACGCTGTTCGTTATGTGGGCTGATGGATGAGTCCATGCAGAAGATGGCCTGCGGATTAAATAACGCCGGCCAGCAATACCGACAGGCCGCCGATTTCACCGGCTGCCAGCGACAGCATATACACGCGAATCATGGCAGTGGGCAGGGTCTTTGTGCCGAGTTTATGCGGTCTTTGTAGCTGGTTATCGGTGTCTTTTAACACGCCGTGAATCGCGTAGGTTAAAACCGCTGAGGCAAAAAACACGATGGGCACCGCTACCGCCCACAGGTTAACGGTGTCGTTCCAGCGGCTGTGCAACGCAAGTTGTTGCAGCACCAAGCAGGCGAAGGCATACATCAGTGCCGCGCGATGGCAAATATCCACATAGGTGGGTGCCGT
>PAKT01000033.1 GCA_002710725.1 Spongiibacteraceae bacterium | reverse complement strand
CAGCGCAGGTCGGTGGTATCGGTATTGCGCCGGGTGCCAACCTGAGCGACAACGTGGCCCTGTTCGAGGCGACTCACGGTACCGCGCCGAAGTACGCCGGTCAGGACAAGGTCAACCCGGGTTCACTGGTGTTGTCTGCGGAAATGATGCTGCGTCACCTGGGCTGGAATGAAGCCGCTGACCTGATCATCGACGGTATGAACGGTGCCATTCAGGCGAAAACAGTCACTTACGACTTTGAACGCCTGATGGACGGTGCAAAGCTGATGAAGTGTTCCGAGTTCGGGAAGGCTGTTATCGGTAAGATGGGTTAATACAAACCCTGCGCGCAGCGTAAAGCTGCGCGATCTTAAAAAAAGCGGAGTGTGCGCGGCGCCGAGTCAGGCGTTCAAGCAACTTCGCTTTTTTTCTGCGCAGCTTCCAGACAGCGGATATTGGTTGCGTGTACGCCTTTGGGGCCCTGTTCCAAATCGAACTGGACACTCTGGCCGGCTTTTAGCGTTTTGTAGCCTTCCATGTCTATGGCGCTGTAGTGAACGAAAATATCCTCTTCGGAGTTTTCGGTAACCACAAAGCCGTACCCCTTGGCATTATTGAACCACTTGACTACGCCAGTATTCATAAGGTCTTTTCCATAATGCGTTTTTGATATACTGCAAATCCCTGTGCTCACTAAGGCACTACAGCAGCTGATTGTTATAGAAGTTCTTCGCTATCAATGCCTTAGTTGAGTTAACTTATACAGGTAAGCGCCGGGCAGTCAATACGCCCGCGTATCGATTCGCAAAAATTCACGGATATCAAAATTGCTGTATCTACTATGCAATATTTACGTATAAAGGGCTCAGGCGCTGGGTTTCGGGTCACCTCGGGCCAGGGCAAGGAGGACGAGGATCGCCATAGCGGCGGCCTGTCAGTTCAAGAAGCTGAACCGGAGGTAAAGTCGCCGCCACTCTACAAAGTGGTTTTGATCAACGACGACTACACCCCCATGGAGTTTGTGGTTGAGGTATTGCAGAAGTTTTTTAACAAGGACAGGCACACTGCGACTCATATTATGTTGACGGTGCATACACAGGGCAAAGGCGTCTGTGGCATCTATACTCGTGATATAGCTGAAACTAAAGCTGCACAAGTGAATCAATATTCGAGGGACAACGAGCATCCGCTGTTGGCGGAAATCGAAGAAAGCAGCGATAGCGATTAAGAGGTACAGGGCACTATGCTGAGCAGAGATCTGGAAGCAACATTAGGCCAAGCCTTTAAGGAAGCCCGCACCAAAGGTCATGAATTCATGACCGTTGAACACCTGTTGCTGGCACTGATTGACAACGAGTCGGCTAGCAAGGTGTTGATAGCCTGTGGCGCAGATATCGCTCAACTGCGCTTCGACCTGAGCGAATTTATAGAGGCGACCACGCCGCTGATAGCTTCCGAGCAAATGGACCGCGAAACCCAGCCAACGCTTGGCTTCCAACGCGTGCTGCAGCGGGCTGTGTTCCATGTCCAGTCCAGCGGCAAGCAGGAAGTAACCGGCGCCAATGTGCTGGTTGCTATCTTCAGTGAACAGGAAAGCCAGGCGGTCTATTTCCTCAAGCAGCAGAATATTGCGCGTCTCGATATCGTCAATTACATCACCCACGGCATATCCCGGGTGTCAGATGACGAGCCCGGCGCGGCTGCTCCTAAATCCGACGAGGAAGGCGCGGAAGCGCAGTCAGACCGGCCTCTCGACCAGTTCGCCGTAAACCTCAATGAAGAAGCTGAGGCCGGGCGCATAGACCCGCTGGTTGGTCGCATGGACGAAGTGACCCGCGTTGCCCAGATTCTGTCGCGACGTCGCAAGAACAACCCCTTGCTGGTGGGTGAGAGCGGTGTGGGTAAAACCGCCATTGCCGAGGGCCTGGCCAAACTGATTGTCGAAGGCGACGTCCCCGATATTCTCAAGGAGAGTGTGGTTTACTCCCTGGACCTGGGTGCGCTGTTGGCCGGTACCAAATACCGGGGCGATTTTGAAAAGCGCTTTAAAGGCCTGCTTGCCGACCTTAAAAAGCGCGAAGGCGCGATTCTGTTTATCGATGAAATCCACACCATTATCGGTGCAGGTGCTGCGTCGGGCGGCGTGATGGATGCATCCAATCTGCTCAAGCCCTTGCTGGCCTCTGGGCAAATGCGCTGTATAGGCTCAACAACCTTTCAGGAATACCGCGGTATTTTCGAGAAAGACCGGGCCCTGAGTCGCCGTTTCCAGAAAATCGATGTGCTTGAACCCTCAGTCGACGAGGCCCACGGCATATTGAAGGGGCTCAAGTCGCGCTTTGAAGCTTTTCACGAGCTGCAGTACACGGATGCCGCCTTGAAGGCTGCTGCCGAGCTGGCGGCGCGCTACATCAATGACCGATTCCTGCCGGATAAGGCCATCGATGTGATCGATGAGGCCGGGGCGTACCAGCGCCTGCAAAAGGGTGACGATCGCAAAACGGTACTGGATGTCGAAGACATTGAAGCCGTTGTCGCCAAGATTGCCCGGATTCCCCCGAAATCGGTGTCCAAAGATGACAAGCAGACGCTGGCCAAGCTGGAAGACAACCTGAAAATGGTGGTATTCGGTCAGGATAAGGCCATCTCCACCTTGTCAGCGGCCATCAAGCTGGCCCGCGCCGGCCTGAAGGAGCCGCAAAAGCCGATTGGCTCGTTTTTGCTGGCGGGCCCCACCGGTGTCGGCAAAACGGAAGTCTGCCGGCAGTTGGCCCAGCAGCTCGGCCTTGAGCTTATTCGCTTTGACATGTCGGAATACATGGAGCGTCACACAGTGTCGCGCCTGATCGGTGCTCCTCCGGGCTATGTCGGCTTTGATCAGGGTGGTCTGCTCACTGACGCGGTGACTAAGGCGCCACATTCCGTTGTCTTACTCGATGAAATCGAAAAGGCGCACCCGGACCTGTTCAATCTGTTGCTGCAGGTGATGGATCACGGTGCGCTGACCGACAACAATGGTCGCAAGGCCGACTTCCGCAACGTGATACTGGTGATGACCACCAACGCCGGCGCGGAAAACATGAGCAAGCGTTCCATTGGTTTTACCGAGCAGGACAACAGCACAGATTCGCTGGAAGCGATCAATCGCCTGTTTACACCGGAGTTCCGCAACCGTCTGGACAGCATCGTGCAGTTTAATCCGCTGCCGGAAGAGGTCGTGCTGACGGTCGTCGACAAGTTCCTGTTCGAGCTGCAGTCGCAGCTGGATGACAAGCAGGTCACTATCCATGTGGATGATGATGCCCGCCGCTGGCTGGTCGAACACGGCTACGACAAGTTGATGGGCGCACGTCCAATGACGCGCATCATTCAGGAAAACATCAAAAAGCCGCTGGCGGAAATGGTCTTGTTTGGCGATCTGTCAGCAGGAGGCGGGGTAGTGCAGGTCTCCGTGGAGAACGATGAGCTGACGTTGAGTGTCCAGCAGGACGAGGAGTTGGAAGCGCCTGTCCACTGACAGGCGCTAACGGCTGTCAGCGAGCGCGGTAAGTGATACGACCCTTGGTCAGATCGTAAGGGGTCAGTTCAACTTTGACCTTGTCACCGGTCAGAATGCGGATGTAATGCTTGCGCATTTTGCCCGAAATATGAGCCGTCACTACGTGACCGTTTTCCAACTTCACACGGAAGGTAGTGTTTGGCAGGGTGTCAATCACTTCCCCTTCCATTTCAAACTGGTCTTCTTTCGCCATTCGGCGCTACCTCTGAATTACTTGAACAATGGGTTTGCCGCCTGTTCGAAAGAATGAATAGACTCGAACACGCGATTTTGGCTGCGCGCATTTTGCCCTAAATCGGCGCCCGGCGCAAAGGCGATAACTTGGCCGGAGAGGGAGGTCTAGGCTAGCGGAGGGTCAGCCAGCGCTGATCAATCAGCAGCTGCAGTGGGCGATACTGGATTTTGTAGTTCATTTTGGCGCAGTTCTTGATCCAGTAACCCAGATAGACGTGACGGAGGTTTTCCGCTCTGGCGTATTCCACCTGCCAGAGAATGGCGAATTTACCCAGGCCGCGGGCTTCGCAGTCCGGGTCGTAAAAGGTGTAAACCGCAGACAGGCCATCGTCGAGCAGATCAAATACCGCAACGGCAACCAGCGTATCCCCCTCGTAAAAGCGAGCAAAGCGAGTGACCCCCCATTCCGCGCTCAGAAAGCTCTGAAACTGATCAAGGCTGGGCGGAAACATGTCGCCGTCGCGATGACGCTCAGCGATATAGCGCTCGTAAAGCGGGTAATCCAGCTCAATGTCTGGCTGGTCATCGACGCTCACGTGCAGATCCCGGTTGTTTTTTAGGTTGCGACGCTGTGAGCGATTCGGTTCAAACTGGTCTACGGGAATGCGGGTGAGAATGCACTGGCTGCACTGACTGCAGTGGGGGCGGTACAAATGTTCTCCGCTGCGCCTGAAGCCGTTGCGGGACAGCTGGGAATACAGCGCCTGATCGACGCGCGCTTCAGGGTCAACAAAGATCGTCACCGCCTCCTGGCCTTCCAGATAACTGCAGGCGTGAGGATGAGTTTGGTAGAGCTTCAGATCTTCCAGGCTGGCCATAACAGTAGCTTCGCATATTTCAGCGCGCTTCTGCCAGCCTCCAGTTTTGTTGGCTGGCGTCGGCGAGGCGTGCCAGCCTGAAGGCGAATTCAGCCCGGGAAATGTCGATCGCACCCATGCGATAGAGATGCGGATTACCCACCTGACAGTCGATCAATTCGACCTCAAGCTGACGCAGCTTTTCACCCAGCGAAACCAGCGCCACTTTTGAGGCATTACTTTCGCGGCTGAACATCGACTCGCCAAAAAACACCTTGCCCATGCCAATACCGTAGAGGCCACCGACCAGATCCTGGTCGCGCCAGACCTCGACTGAATGTGCCCAACCCAGTTCGAACATGCGGATGTAGGCATTCATCATGTCGCTGGTAATCCAGGTGCCCGTGCGGTTTTGGTCCAGCGTCGCGCAGGCGTTGATGACCCGGCGAAAGGCGCTGTCAAAACTGACCCGAAACTCCGCCCGGCGCAGCACTTTTGCCAGCGAGCGCGAAACGTGAATCTGATCGGGTATCAACACGGCCCGTGGGTCAGGCGACCACCACAATAGAGGTTGCGGATCTTCATACCAGGGGAAAATGCCGTGGCGATAGGCGTTAACGAGGCGCTCGGGGCGGAGGTCGCCCCCAACTGCAAGCAAGCCGTTGGGCTCCGTCAGGGCCGCAGCAAGGGGCGGGAAGTCGAGGCTATCCGGATCCAGCCAGTCAATCGTGGCCATCGGTTCGCCTCGCAGGCTTAGAGATTATCCAGATACTTTTCAGCGTCCAGTGCGGCCATGCAGCCAAAGCCGGCCGATGTGACTGCCTGCCGGTAAACGTGATCCGCCACGTCGCCGGCGGCAAAAATGCCGGGTACGCTGGTCTGAGTGGCATTGCCTTCGGTGCCGGAATTGATAATCAGGTATCCGTCTTTCATGTCCAGCTGACCGGCAAAGATATCGGTGTTGGGTTTATGGCCGATGGCAATAAAGACACCAGCCAGATCAATATCCCTGGTCTCGCCGCTTTCAGTGCTCTTGATGCGCATGCCGGTGACACCGCTGTCGTCGCCGAGCACCTCGTCGAGGGTATGGTTCCACTCAATGCGGATATTGCCGTTCTTTTCACGGTCGAACAGCTTGTCCTGCAGTATCTTTTCGGCACGCAGGGCATCGCGGCGATGCACCAGGGTAACCTCGGAAGCAATGTTCGACAGGTACAGGGCTTCTTCTACGGCCGTATTGCCGCCGCCAATGACGGCCACTTTTTTGCCGCGGTAGAAAAATCCGTCGCAGGTGGCGCAGGCGCTGACGCCTTTGCCCATAAAGGCCTGTTCAGAGGGCAGGCCGAGGTACTGGGCGGAGGCGCCGGTCGCGATAATCAGTGCGTCACAGCTGTATTCGCTGTTGCCCTTGAGACGCAGCGGGCGCTGGGAGAGGTCAACAGACTCAATATGGTCAAAGATGACCTCTGTGTCGAAGCGCTCGGCGTGTTTCTGCATGCGCTGCATCAGCTCCGGACCCTGCACACCCTCGTTGTCGCCGGGCCAGTTGTCGACGTCTGTGGTAGTGGTCAGTTGCCCGCCTTGCTCCAAACCGGTGATCACCACCGGAGACAGGTTGGCGCGGGCCGCATAGACCGCGGCGGTGTAGCCGGCGGGGCCTGAGCCGAGAATGATCAGTTGGTGGTGCTTAACATCTGACATTGTGAAGGTGTCCTGAAAATCTGTGGGTGAAAATTTGAGCTGATGGGCCGCACATAATAGGGGAAAAGGCGGTAGCCGGCAAAAGCTATTCCATGACGCAAAAACGCCATATGAATGATAAGATGGGGCCACTTTTTGAAATTAAAAGAACGGGTTGAGAAACATTTGAAAAAAGCAGCTCAACGTAGAGACGGTGAAGCCCGCGAGAAACTCTCGCTGCGGCTTCGAGAGGGGGCTCTGATCGCTTTCGGCGCGATCTTTCTGTTCCTTCTTCTTGCTCTGAGTACCTACAGCGCGAGCGATCCGGGTTGGTCGCGAACCGGCAGTGGCGGCCCCATCAATAATGCGGTGGGCCCCGTGGGCGCCTGGTTTGCGGATGTGTTTTACGCCCTGTTCGGTTATATGGCCTATCTTTTCCCCCTGATGCTGGGTTTTCAGGCGGTGCGGATTTTTCGTGCGCGGGGTAGCGCGCAGCCCATCGACCCGGTGGTGCTCAGCCTGCGTTTTGTGGGCTTTATTCTGGTGATGATGGCCAGTACCGCGTTGGCGTCAATCAGTGTGCTGCAAACCGAGATACCTTTTGGGGCTGGAGGGATTCTGGGTGACGCTGTGGGCGGCGCCTCGGTCGACGCGTTCAGCGTGATCGGCGCGCGGCTGGTGCTGTTTGCCATCCTGCTGTTTGGCCTGACGATCTTTACCGATCTGTCCTGGCTCGCTCTGATGGATAAAATCGGGGCGCTGACCTTGCGGGGCTGGGATCTGATTCGCGACAGAATCGAACAGCTTCGCCACTGGGCGAAAGAGCGCAAAAACATCAAGGCGGTACAGAATCAGCGCCGCGAGGCCGTGGTCAAGCAGATCGCCAAGCAGAAAGACCGGATTCCACCCAAAATTGAGGCGCCCACGCCGAAAGCGCCGCAACCCAGCAAGCGAGTGGAAAAAGAGCGGCAGAAATCCCTGTTTGATACTCCCGTTACCGGAGAGGTGCCGCCGCTGGAGCTGCTCGACGAAGCGGACCACCACAACAAAAAAGGTTTTTCTGCAGAAACCCTTGAAGCCATGTCCCGGTTGCTGGAATTAAAGCTGGCGGACTTTGGCGTTATCGCGAAAGTGGTGGCGGTCTATCCCGGGCCGGTGATTACCCGTTTTGAGATCGAGCCCGACGCGGGTGTAAAAGTCAGCAAGATCAGCAATCTGGCCAAGGATCTGGCGCGCTCGCTGGCGGTGATCAGCGTGCGGGTCGTGGAGGTCATTCCCGGCAAGCCCTACGTCGGCATTGAAATCCCCAACGAAGACCGGGAAGTGGTGAACTTCCGCGAGGTGCTCGCATCCAAAGCCTATGACGACAACAAATCGGCGCTGACCCTGGCACTCGGTCACGACATCTCCGGGGAGCCGGTGGTTGCCGATCTGGCCAAAATGCCCCACCTGCTGGTTGCCGGTACCACCGGTTCCGGTAAGTCGGTTGGGGTAAACGCCATGCTGATCAGCCTGCTGTACAAGGCAGGCCCTGATAAGGTCCGGTTGATGCTGGTCGACCCGAAAATGCTGGAGTTGTCGGTCTACGACGGTATTCCGCATTTGCTGGCGCCGGTCATCACCGACATGAAAGACGCCGCCAATGGTTTGCGCTGGTGTGTTGGGGAAATGGAGCGGCGCTATAAGTTGATGGCCGCAATGGGTGTGCGGAATCTCGCGGGCTTTAACCGCAAAATCACCGATGCCGCCACCTCGGGCAACCCGATCAAGGATCCGCTCTGGGTTCCCGGCGATGAGTTTATTGCCGGTGAGAATGAACCGGAGGCGCCAGAGCTGACGCCTTTGCCGGCAATCGTCGTGGTAATCGATGAGTTTGCTGACATGATGATGATTGTCGGCAAGAAAGTTGAAGAATTGATTGCCCGGATTGCCCAGAAGGCGCGAGCAGCCGGTATCCATTTGATCCTGGCCACGCAGCGTCCGTCGGTGGATGTTATAACCGGCTTGATCAAGGCCAACGTGCCGACCCGGATTGCCTTTCAGGTCTCGTCCAAGGTCGATTCGCGCACCATTCTTGATCAGGGCGGCGCGGAGCAGTTGCTGGGCCACGGTGACATGCTCTATCTGCCGCCGGGTAGCGGCTTGCCGGTGCGAGTACACGGCGCGTTTGTGTCTGACGATGAAGTTCACCGGGTGGTGGCCGACTGGCAGCGACGCGGTCAGCCGGATTACATAGAGGGCTTGCTGGAAGAGGGCAGTCAGATTGATGCCTATACCGGTGCCGCTGCGGGTTCCGGCAACGATGAAGACGGCGAAGGCGACGAGCTTTATGACGAGGCGGTGCGCTTTGTCACTCAGAGTCGGCGCGCCTCGATTTCGTCGGTGCAGCGCAAACTGCGAATTGGCTATAACCGCGCAGCGCGCCTGATAGAAACCATGGAAGCCGCCGGTGTGGTCAGCGAAATGGGAACCAACGGCTCCCGCGAAGTCCTTGCACCGCCGCCAGTGGAGTAAATTTTGAAGACGTTAATCGCTGTTAGCCGCCGCTGCTCGTGTCTGCTCGCTCTGCAGCTGCTCTGGCTGTCAGGTTTTGCACATGCCGGTGCCGCCGAGCAATTGGCCGCCCACCTGCAGAACGTGAACAACCTCAAGGCCGGGTTTGTTCAGGTGGTTCGCGACGACCGGGGCGAGGTGCTGGAAGAATCCAGAGGCAGCATGACTTTCAAGCGCCCCGACAAATTGCGCTGGGAGGTCGCCGAACCCTACCGCTATCAGATTATTACCGACGGCGAAACGCTCTGGCGCTATGACCCTGACTTCGAGGAGCTGATAACCGAGCCCTTTGAGCAGGTCTCGCAGACGCCGATCATGATTCTTGCGGCCAGCGCCGAGCAGCTTTCTGGCGATTACCACGTGAAGTTGGTCGCCGGAAGCGAGCTGCAACGCTTCTCGCTCAAGCCGCACAAGGCCAATGCCGACTTCAGTGAGCTGGAACTCAGCTTCAGGAATGACCTTCTAACCGCCATGATTTTGCACGATAAGCTCGGGCAAACCACGCGCATCGACCTGAATCAGGTTGTGGTGAACAGCGATGCGGTCGTCGACAGCCTGTTTGTGTTCGAGCAGGACAAGCCGTGACCGAAACCCAACCCCTCGCGGCGCGAATGCGCCCGGCGGACCTTGCCGGGTTTCTCGGTCAGGAGCATTTGCTGGCACCCAATAAACCCCTGCGCGAAGCCCTCGATTCCGGTCAGCTCCATTCAATGATTTTCTGGGGGCCTCCCGGTGTCGGTAAAACCACCCTGGCAAAATTGATCGCCCAGCTCTGTGATGCGCATTTTATTACGGTGTCGGCGGTGCTGGCCGGGGTCAAGGAAATTCGCGGGGCCGTTGAAGAGGCAAAGGTTCAACAACAGCTGGACCGGCAGACGGTGTTGTTTGTCGATGAGGTGCATCGCTTTAATAAAGCCCAGCAGGACGCTTTTCTGCCCTTTGTTGAAGACGGTACCTTGATCTTTGTCGGCGCCACCACGGAAAACCCCAGTTTTGAACTGAACAACGCGCTGCTTTCGCGGGCACGGGTGTATCGCCTGCAGCCTCTGCCGCCGGAAACCCTTGTGCGCATTCTGCAGAACAGCCGGGAAAAACTCGGCTTTGAGTGCGACGATGCACAGCTGGAGCTGTTGGCGCAGGCTGCCGATGGCGACGCCCGACGCGCGCTGAACTTTCTTGAGCTGGCGCTGGATATGGCTCATTCGGCCGACCACCCGGACGCACTGGACGAACCCATTATCCGGGAAATTCTCAGTGGCCAACCGCGTCGTTTTGACAAGGGTGGCGACGATTTTTACGACCAGATTTCGGCTTTGCACAAGGCCGTGCGCGGCAGCTCGCCCGATGCGGCGCTGTACTGGTTTGCCCGTATGATCGACGGCGGCTGTGACCCGCTCTATGTCGGGCGCCGCGTGGTTCGTATGGCCAGCGAAGATATTGGCAATGCCGACCCGCGAGCCCTGCAGATAGCCCTCAATGCCTGGGATGTTCAGGAACGACTTGGCAGCCCGGAAGGGGAGCTGGCGCTGGCCCAGGCGGTGGTTTACATGGCCTGTGCGCCGAAAAGTAACGCGGTCTACACTGCTTACAAAGCGGTTTTGCGAGATATCCGCGCTCAGGGCAGTGAGGGCGTCCCCCTGCACCTGCGCAACGCGCCCACCAAACTGATGAAAGAGCAGGGCTATGGCGATGATTATCGCTACGCCCATGACTACCCGGATGCGTACGCCGCGGGCGAGAACTACTTTCCCGAGGCATTGAAAAAAGCCCGCTATTATCAGCCGAGTGGGCGCGGCCTGGAAAAGAAAATCGCCGACAAGCTCGATTATCTGCGACAGCTCGACCAGAGCAGTGGCTGGAGGCGCTACCGCTGATGTTACAATACCTGCTGGTTGCCCTGGGCGGAGCGCTGGGTTCGGTAAGCCGATTCGCTATTGGTCGCGCCAGCTTTCACTGGTTCCATCACGACTGGCCCTGGGCCACCTTTGCAGTCAACGCCGTGGGCTCTTTTGCCATTGGCTTGTTGTACGTGGTGATTACTGAGCGCAGTGTGCTGCACGCCGACAGTCGCTACCTCTTGATGGTTGGCTTTCTGGGGGCGTTTACAACCTTTTCGACCTTTGCTCTTGAAACCGTCGCCATGCTGGAAGGCGGTCGCTGGGCATTGGCAGTGGCTTATGTGCTCGCCACGCTGGTGAGCTGCATTCTGGGCTGCGGCCTGGGCATGATGGTAATGCGTTAAACGGAGAATTAGATTCAATGCTCGACCTGAAACTGGTGAGGCAAGACCCTCAGGCGGTTGCCGACCAATTGGCCAAGCGTCATTTCACTTTTGATGTGGCGGCGTTCCAGTCACTGGATGAAGCCCGCAAACAGGCTGATATCGACAGTCAGAATCTGCTGGCTGAGCGCAAACAGGCCTCCAAAAAAATTGGAGAGCTGGTCAAGGCCGGCACCCCGATTGACGAGGCGAAAGCCAGCGTCAACGCCACCCTCGCCAAGATTGAAGAGCAGCTCAGCGAATTGACCGCCAAAGCCAAACAGGCGCAGGAAGCTCTCGACGAGATGATGGCGGGGGTGCCGAATATCCCCCATGCGGATGTGCCTGAAGGCAAGGATGAGTCCGACAACGTCGAAATCCAACGCTGGGGTGAGCCGAAGACCTTTGAGTTTGAGGTTAAAGACCACGTCGATGTGGGCGAAAATCTGGGTGGCCTGGACTTCGATCTGGCCAGCAAACTGACCGGCAGCCGCTTCAGCGTTATGCGGGGCGCTATCGCGCGCATGCACCGCGCGCTGACACAGTTTATGCTCAACACCCATATCAACCAGCACGGCTACACAGAAGTGTATGTGCCTTATATGGTGAACAAGGATTCACTGCGCGGCACCGGGCAGCTCCCCAAGTTTGAGGAAGACCTGTTTAAAATTGAGGGCGATCAGGAGTACTACCTGATTCCGACCGCTGAAGTGCCGGTGACCAATCTGCTGCGCGACACCATCGTCGAAGCCACTGATATGGAGCAGGGTCTCCGCTTTGCCTGTCACACTCCCTGTTTTCGCAGTGAAGCGGGTTCTTACGGGCGTGATACCCGAGGCATGATCCGTCAGCATCAGTTTGAGAAAGTCGAGCTGGTGCAGCTGGTGAAACCGGCCGGCTCCGACGCCGCGCTGGAAACCCTGACCGGGCACGCCGAGGCGATTCTGCAGCAGCTTGAATTGCCATACCGCAAGGTACTGTTGTGCGGCGGTGACATCGGCTTTTCATCGCGCAAGACCTACGATCTGGAAGTGTGGTTACCCGCCCAGAACCAGTACCGTGAGATTTCCTCCTGCAGTAACTTTGGTGACTTTCAGGCGCGGCGCATGCTGGCGCGCTGGCGCAATCCGGAAACCAACAAACCGGAATACCTGCACACCCTGAACGGCTCGGCGCTGGCCGTTGGCCGGACCTTGGTGGCGATACTGGAAAACTACCAGCAGGCCGATGGCAGTGTGATCGTACCCGAGGTGCTGCGCCCCTATATGCAGTGTGACGTGATCAAGGCGGGCTGAATGGATTATCTGCCGCTGTTTACCCGAGTTAGCGGCTCTCACTGTATCGTTGTGGGCGGCGGCACCGTTGCCCTGCGCAAGGCGGGGGCTTTAGTTCGTGCCGGCGCCAGAGTGACGGCTGTTGCACCCGAAGTCTGCGATGAATTAAAAGCGCTGTGCCGCGACAGTGGCGGGGCGGTCAGGGAGCGAGCTTTTACCGACGACGATCTCGATCAGGCGATGCTGGTAATCGCCGCAACCGATGATACTGACGTCAACCGGGAGGTTTCAGAGGCCGCGCAGTCGCGGCAGATTCTGGTCAATGTAGTCGACCAGCCCGAGCTTTGCACCGTCATCCTGCCGTCGATTGTCGATCGCTCGCCGCTGATCATTGCGGTCAGCAGTGGCGGTCGCAGCCCGGTATTGGCGCGCTTGCTGCGAGCCAAACTCGAATCCACTATTCCCGCCAGTTACGGCAAACTGACTGAATTGGTCGGTCAGTTTCGCGATCAGGTCAGAAAACGTATTCCGGACTTCAATCAGCGCCGGGACTTTTGGGAGCGCATTCTGCAAGGGCCCGTTGCCGAGCTGATGTTTGCCGGGCGCCGGGATGCCGCCAGCGACATGCTGGAAGAGGAATTGCGCGACGCCAGACCGACGCCGCGGGGCGAAGTCTATCTGGTTGGCGCCGGCCCCGGCGATCCGGATCTCCTCACCTTTAAGGCGCTGCGTCTGATGCAGAAGGCCGATGTGGTACTGCACGATCGCCTTGTGGCACCGCAGATTGTCGATCTGTGCCGCAAGGATGCCGAATATATTTACGTTGGAAAGGCCCGCTCCAACCACACCATGCCCCAGGACGATATCAACTCGCTGCTGGTCAAACTGGCGAAAGAGGGCAAGCGTGTACTGCGCCTTAAGGGCGGCGATCCCTTTATTTTCGGTCGCGGCGGTGAAGAACTGGCGGGGTTGGCGGAAGAGCGAATTCCCTTTCAGGTGGTGCCCGGTATTACCGCGGCCGCCGGTTGTGCCAGTTATTCGGGCATTCCTCTGACCCATCGCGATTATGCCCAGTCCGTGCGCTTTGTAACCGGCCACCTTAAAGACAATACGATGAACCTGCCCTGGCAGGAGCTGGTGCACAAACAGCAGACCATCGTGTTTTATATGGGGCTGCAGGGCCTGGATATCATCTGCCGGGAAATGATCGCCCATGGCCGTGAGCCGGAAACCCCGATCGCGCTGATACAGCAGGGCACAACGCCGAATCACAAAGTGCTGGTCGGGACCCTCGCGAACATGCCCGCCCTGGTGGCACAGGAAGAGGTTGCCGCCCCTACACTGATTATCGTTGGTGAGGTGGTTAAATTGCGCGAGCAACTCGCCTGGTACGAGACGCCGCAGCAGGAGGCCATCTCCAAGGCAACACCGACACAGGATACCCCATGAGTTACGACTACGATCTGTTTGTTATCGGCGCCGGTTCCGGCGGTGTGCGCGCGGCGCGGATGGCTTCCAGTTACGGCGCCAAAGTGGCGATCGCGGAAGAGCGCTATCTTGGCGGTACCTGCGTCAATGTGGGCTGCGTTCCGAAAAAGCTGTTCAGTTACGCGGCTCACGTATCGAGCGAGGTTCACAATGCGGCGTCGCTGGGTTGGAACATTGAAAAGCCAACACTCCATTGGCCGACACTGCGCGACAACAAAACCCGGGAAATTGAGCGCCTTAATGGCGTCTACCAAAATATTCTCGGCAATGCCGAGGTTGAGATCATTCGAGGTCACGCCAAACTGGTGGGGCCGAATCAGGTAGCAATCAACGGCAAGCAGTATAGCTGCAAGCATATCCTGTTGGCTGTGGGCGGCTGGCCCTATCTGCCGGATATTCCCGGTGCAGAGCTCGGCATCTCGTCCAACGAGATTTTCTACCTCGACAAGCTGCCGGAAAAAGCGGTTGTGGTCGGCGGCGGCTATATCGCCTGCGAATTTGCCAGCATTCTGAACGGCCTCGGTGTCGCCACGACCCAGCTGTATCGGCGCGATCTGTTTTTGCGTGGTTTTGATACCGAAATCCGCGAAATTCTGGCAGAAGAAATGCGCCGCGAGGGCGTCGATATCCGCTTTAACAGCAACCCGGCGCGGATTGATAAGCAGGGTGATCAACTGCAGGTCACGCTGGAAAGTGGAGAGATACTGGATACCGAGCTGGTGCTGTTTGCTACGGGTCGCAAGCCTTTACTGGAAGGGTTAGGGCTCGACACAGTTGATGTCGCCCTGAACGACAAGGGCTATATCGCTGTCAACGAACAGTTTGAAACCACGCAGCCCGGAATCTATGCATTGGGCGATGTAACCGGCGGCATCGAATTGACGCCTGTTGCACTGGCCGAAGGCATGACGCTGGCGGCCAATCTGTTCAATGGCGAACAGCGGCGCATGGATTACGAGCATATTGCCACGGCAATTTTCAGTCACCCGAATGTGGCGACCGTCGGATTAAGCGAGGAAGAAGCTCTGGCACGCTATGGCAAAGTAGACGTCTATACTTCGCGTTTTCGCCACCTGAAGCACACCCTGGGCGACCATCAGGGCAAGGTCTTTTTGAAGTTACTGGTGGACCACGCCAGTCAGAAAGTGGTCGGCGCCCATATGCTCGGCGATGAAGCGGCCGAGGTCATACAGGGAATGGCAATCGCCTTGAAGATGGGGGCGACCAAAGCGGACTTTGATGCCACGGTGGGCATCCATCCGTCGGTTGCCGAGGAGTTTGTGACTATGCGCTCGGCAACCCGAACCCGCGAGAGCGCATAGGCGCCACAGCGCTGTGGCGCATTAGCGCGCGGCTTTGGCGACCTGGGATTTCGCAAAGACCGCCATGCTGTCTACCAGAATATTGCTGGCTTCAACCAGCAGTGGATCGGGCTCGTCTTTCTTGTCCTCGCCTTGTTCACTGTCTTTTGCTTCCGCCTCTTCATCGTCTTCTTCGGCAAGCTTGGCCAGTGGCTCCAGGCCTTTTGCCACGCGGCGCTTGTTCTCAATCGTTAATTGCAGCTTGCGGCGTTCGTCGCGCTGTTTGCGGCGCAGTTCTTCGTTCAATGACAGCTTTTTCACATTGCGGAACTCGTCCATCTGTTCCAGCTGCTCATTCAGGAAACGGAAATCCGGATTTTCGCTGACGCGCTTGCGGTGTTCTTTGCGCAGACGGGGAAGCTCTGAATTAATGTCAAAGTAGGTGTGGTGATACACAGGCGCAATGGTATCCCAGGGCAGGGCATTGTCGAGAGTGCTCTCGCCGACCAGTTCCTTGTCGTAAATTGCCGGGAACTCAATATCGGGAATAACGCCGTTGTGCTGGGTGCTTTCGCCGGAAATCCGGTAGAACTTGGACTCGGTGATTTTCAGCTGGCCGTGCTGCAGTGGGTTAATTGACTGCACCGTGCCCTTGCCGAAGGACTGATTGCCGATTACCACACCGCGCTGGTAATCCTGGATCGCGCCGGCAAAAATTTCGGACGCCGAGGCGCTCATGCGATTAATCAAGACCGCCAGCGGGCCGTCGTAGAAATCGCTGCTGCGGCGCTTGCCTTCGCGCTTGACCCAGGCGTTGGCAAAACGGATCTGAACCGTCGGACCGGATTCGATAAACAGGCCGGTCAGGGCGTTGGCTTCCGCCAGTGAACCGCCGCCATTGTCACGCAGGTCAATAATGATGCCTTCGGCACCGTCAGCCAGCAGTTCACTCATCAGGCGCTCGGTATCGCGGGTGGAGCTGCGGAAATCCGGGTCGCCCCGGCGCAGAGCCTCAAAATCCAGATAGAAAGCGGGGATACTGATCACGCCCACTTTAACGATACGGCCGTCTCGATAGACCTGAATCATTTTTTTCTGGGCGCTTTGCTCTTCCAGTTTGACTTCATTGCGTTCGATAGTGATGGTTCTGCGAACTTCCTCGCTTTGCGATACCGCGGGTATCACCTGTAGTCGGACAAAAGTACCTTTGGGGCCGCGAATCAGGTCAACCACGTCATCCAGGCGCCAGCCAATCACATCCTTGAACTCACCGTTCTTGCCTTCGGCCACCGCGATAATCCGGTCTGCCGGGTGCAGCTGGCCATTTTTGTCCGCGGGGCCGGCCGGAACCAGGCGCACGACCTTGGTGTATTCATCGTCGGATTGCAGCACCGCGCCGATGCCTTCCAGTTTCAGGCTCATATTGATCTGGAAATTCTCGGAAATGCGGGGCGAAAAATAATCCGTGTGGGGGTCGTAAATAGAGGCGAGGGCGTTCATGTAGTACTGGAACACGTCTTCGCTGGTGGATTGCTCAACCCGCGACAGCTGGTTGGCGTAGCGCTTCAGCAGCAGTTCCAGGGAATCTTTTTCTTCCTTGCCGGATAGTTTGAGCGACAGCACCCGATTCTTGATCTGTTTGCGCCAGAGATCGTCGGCTTCGCGGGCGCTAGTGGGCCACTTTGCGTCTTCCCGGTCCAGCTTAAGCTCTTCGTCGGCAGCGAAGTCAAAGTTTTTCACCATCTGCGGCAGTTCGCCGATGGTTTTCGCCAGTCGCTCAGTCAGGCGTTTGTGGTAACGGTTGTAGATAACAAAGCCGGCGCTGAGCTCACCTTTTTTCAGCTCGTCGTCCAGTTGGCTGCGCAGGCGCTGAAATTCGTCGATATCCGTTTGCAGGAAAAACAGTTTTCCCGGATCGAGGGTTTTCAGGTAGGTGTCCAACAGCAGGGCGGAGGTCTTGTCATCGAGCTTGAGGTTGACATAGTGCTCCTGCTCCAGCTGCTTGACGATCATTTTTGCGGTCTGCGACTGCAAAGCGGTCGGCTGCAGTGGCGACACGGTCTCGACGACTGCCAGGCTCACAGAAGAAAGGAGAGCCAGGGCAGAGAAGGCCAGGGCCAGTCTTGTAGGGAGTTTGAATCTCATAGGTGTGTGCTTTCTAACTTCGTTGCTTAATCGCTATAGTAGCGCCACTGTCCGGGCGGGTCACCCGTTGCTGAACAACCGGGCCGGAAAAGCGGCAATACTGACTAATTTCCTTGCACTCAGACAGCTTCAAGTCAAAACACATATTTTGGTTCATGATTTATTTGCAAGCTGTTGTTTTTGCTTGAATGTCATTTGGAGTGTAACGTAAAACGTGCTTCCGACGCCGGGCGTGGAGGCCACGCTGACCGTGCCGCGATGCCGCTCTACCAGTTTTTTCACAATAGCCAAACCAATACCTGAGCCTTCCAGCTCATCCGAGTTGTTGACTCGCTTGAAGGTGCCGAAAATCTGGTCAAGGTACTGTGCTTCAATACCAATGCCGTTGTCTTCCACTGCAATCGTGGTCATCTGACCATCGTTGCTGTGTTCGTAGATACGAATATGGGGCTTGCGGTCCGCACTGTAGCGAATGGCGTTCTGGATCAGGTTCTGGAAAACCCGCTGCAGCGCATTGCGATCGCCATTAACCACCGGCAGCGGCTCAGCAACAATCTCTGCGTCGTAATCGCGGATCATTGCCAGCAGATCACTCTGGATCTGATTCATGCAGTCTCCCAGGTCCAGCGGCTCCAGCTCAAGCACTGAACTGCCGGCGCGGGAATAGGCGAGCATATCATTAATCAGCAGACTCATGCGTCGCGCCGCTTTTTTGATGTAGCTCAGATCAGTCACTGCATTCTCGGATAAATCCGGCCCCAGATCGTCTTCCAGAAATTCGCAGAAACAGATCAGGGTTCGCAGGGGTTCCTGCAAGTCGTGGCTGGCGACAAAGGAAAACTCTTCGAGCTCCTCATTAATTTGCTGGATGCGTTCAGTCTGTTCTCGCTGCAGTCGGTCCATGACCTGACGTCGAGAAATATCACTGAATACCACCACCGCGCCGATTACCTCGTCCTGCTCCACAATGGCGGTGCTGATGTACTCAACCGGTATGGCGCTGCCGTCTTTGCGCCAGAAGACTTCATCATCGACTCGGCAGCTCTCGCCGAATGAGAGGGTTCTTGAGATAGGGCAGTCCTGAATCGGAAACTCGCTGCCATCCTGATGGTGGTGGTGAAGCAGCTCATGGGCGTTCTTGCCCTGCAACTCAGCCTCGGCAAAGCCCAGAAGCTGCTCAGCCACCGGGTTGGCAAAGGTGATATTGCCGTCCCTATCCAGTCCGTAGATGGCTTCACCCACGTTTTCCAGTATCCGGCTGACTCGCTGCCGACTGTCTTCAATCTCCCGTTCAAAGCGTTTTTGACTGGTGATATCTTCTGCCAGCCCAAGAATGTATTTCACCTCGCCGGTATCGGGATCAACAATAGGCACCTTGGTGTTCTGAAACCAGTGGGTTTCATCGCCCAGTTCCATCTGCGCGACTTCATGGACAATTTCACCTTCTTCGACAACCCGGTCATCACTGGCATTGTCGCTCTCCAGGCTGTGTTCGCCGAAAGCCTCTTCGTTGGTTTTCCCTATCAGGTCCGAGGTTTCTTCCCGCACCGCATTCTGGCTTGCATGGTTTGCTCTCAAAAAGCGTCGGGTCTGCGCATCCTTGATGTAGAGCAGCATGGGCAGGTTATCGATCATGCTCTCCAGAAACTCGCGCTCCTGCCGCAATTCTCTCGTTTTGCGGGATACCAGGGTCTGGGCCGACTGCTGCGCGCCAGTAGAACTGATGATCAGCATGCTGACCGCACCGATGATGATAAATCCACCAAATATCAAAGGCGCGAGACGGGAGGTCATCTGGGCGGCGATAATCTGACTGTCAAACCAGCTTTCAAGCTGCAGGTTGCGGTCGAGGTAATCCAATGCACGAGTCTGGGTAACATCGCTCCGGGGCCTGACCGCTTCTGACGTAAACAGCACCGTGCCGCTGGTTTTATCGGTCAGGCGATAGCCTATACCTGCTTCTTCAGCCAGCGCCCGCAGGGGGGCGACCATCTCGTCGATCGGGACAACGCTGAATACAGCATGCCCGGAACCCTTGGAAGAAATGGGTGATGCCAATACATAAATCAATTCAGGGTTTTCAGTGTCCGCCATTTCAAGGGGGCCGGCCGTCGTCACGGTATTGCTCGACAGGGCGCGCTCGATAGCGCCGCGTCTTTGCTCCTCCGACAAGAGGTCGAAGCCAAACGCCCTTGGGTGGCGATCAGACGGTTCAATATAGAACAGGGGCTGGTAGTACTCGCGCTGCGAAACTGGCTTCATACCTTGCGCAGTCATTTCATAGACCTGGTAGTTGTTCAGTCCTTCGCGGCGCGCTTGGGCGATATAGCGGTCTTTGTCTTTGTGCGCCATTCTAGGCGCCCAGCCCAGGGTGGGAGGGGAGTCCATTGCCGTCGTGATGGCTTTGTAGAACTGCCGGAAATCTTGTCTGCTAACCTCGCCTGATACTTCAAAAAGACCGTCTACGTAACTCAATATATTAGTTTTTTTATCCAGAAAGTCGGCGAGATAACTATAGCCCAGCTGGCTGCGCACCTGCAGATTGGATTGCAGTTCTGACTCAACCTGGTTTTTCCCCGAAGTGTACGCTGCGCTCAGAAACAGAAACATTCCAATCGCTGGGAGGCAGATCAGCAACTTTCGGCGAGGAGCGATCAGCGCATTGCCCTGCAGAAGGACGAGTGTGATAGGGGCAAAAACCGCCACGCCAAGGCAGTCGCCCAGCCACCAGTTAAGCCAATTGGCGACGATGCTGCTGGCGCCAACGCCCTCGAAGAGATACAGCACAGCATTGCCGACGGTGGTGGAAATCAGTGACGCGGCTGCGCCACCGAGAATAATCAACAAACCGAGCTGTCTTAGGGTCACCAGACTCCAGGGCGGTTGGCTCCAGCGCATAACGAGCTTTGCGCCTATTACGGCCTGAAGGGAAGAGCCCGCTGCGATAAGCAGGGGCATCAGCAGAGCCACGGATTCACCGGGCTGAGCCACCTGCAGGTTGGCCCAGAATGAGCCCAGCAGTACACCCAGCGCCACCGGCGTGCCCCATAGCATCACTGCCGCCAAGGCCAGCCCGGAGGGTGGCCAGATCGCGCTGGCATAGCCGGGCGGAATGGCGAAGATCAGGCCAAGTTTTGCGAACAGATAGTACGAAAATGCAAGCAGCAGGATACGCAGAAAGGTGCGGTGCAGCGGAGTGTTATCGGTCGGTATTATCTGGGGCAAGCCTGCCTCCACCGGGTACAGAATTCGGGTTGGTCATCTACAAACCCTTGAAGTCTAGCCTATTTTTGTCTTTCAGGCGGTACCCAGCTCTTTGGCATAGCCCTCATTGACTACCGTGCCTTGTTCGCCATAGGTGGCATGGCGCGGTTTACCGTGAAGGATTTCCAGGCCGCGGTTAACAAATTGCATCTGGGCCTGAATACTCGCGCCCGCCTGCTGGTTCATTACCTGGCACTCGGCCAACAGCTTCATGGCGGACTGCCAGTCATTATCGACCAGGTTGCGCTGGCCGTAATCATTGAACAGAGCTTTGACGGCTGTCTTGTCTGCCTCGTTAACACCAATCTGGGTAAACATGCGGGAGCGGAGACGCACAAGCTGATCAAGGTGGTCGGCGTAGCGGATCTTGCGTTCGGCAATTTCCATTAATACCGTCTTGTCGCTTTGGGCGAGGGCGTCTGACTCTTCAGCCAAAACCCCCTTGAACTGGTGGATGGCAGCGATAACGTCTCGGGTAATGCTGATCAGGTCCGTAGTGCGCGTCACAGGGCTGTCCTCTTTACAATCGTTGTATTCTCGTCAGGGAGCTTCAGGCTTGCAGTAGATGCTCAAGGTCAATCACCGCCTGCGCAATTCGCTGGGCGTTAACCGTATACTCGCCGTTCTGGATGGCAGCCTTTACCTGCTCCACCTTTTCGCGGTCGATGTCTCCGGTCTCGCTGACTTTGCTCTGCAGCTGCTCGTAGGTGGATACCCCACGGCTGGCTGTCTCAGCCGGAGCAGCTGCGGGCTGCTGGCTTTCGCCTTCGGAAACGGCCGCAGGGCGGCTGTTTGAGGGCTCCAGCCTGCGTGACTGGGGCATCCCGGAGTTGTCTATTTTGTCTACCATGGTCCTGATCGCCTGTCTGTTCGCGCCTACATACCAATTATCGGCGCTTTATCAAAAATCTTTAGTCGCTAAAGGATGATCTCAACCGTCTCGCCGGAGCGGACAATCCCTTCTACCACGCGGCCTGAGTTAACATTTCGCACCGTAATGCGCTCACCCAAACTGGCCTTGCTGGTGGCCACCCCAGCCATGGTCACGCCGACTGCGCCGCTGCGCGCCATGATCCTGACCGACTGACCGCGTTTTATCATAACCGCGGACTCCACCATATTGGGGCTGATAACGGCACCCTGCGGTATGGCGCGGCTTACACGGTAGCCGCCATCACGCTCTAAATCGCTGATATAGCCGTAACCCATCGCCGACACTTCCCGCTTTACCACCTGCACATCCTGCGGGCCCAACACCGAGCCGGCGGGAATCGGGCGGATGGCGACCAGCGCATTGGCGTAGGCGCTTATGTTAACCGGAATATAGACCGTCCAGCCGGCACTGCCATTACAGCGGACACCGACGGTAGTGCGCCGTTTGATCTGGGCCCGTGCCGGCAGAAAGGCCTTGAGCGTGCCATCGCAGCGGGGCAGGCGACTGCGGCTGTCGAGCCGGCCCGCTTCAATTCGGTGTTCGTGGTTCTTCCAGGGATTGCGAGCGGCGACGTAGCGCTCTGCGGCGCTGCGAATACTGCTCTCACTCTGCAGGCTTTCAGTCACGGCAGCCGGCGCCACAAGCAAAGCCATAAGCGCACACAGCACAGGTCGGCGACGCAGTGCGCTTGGCTGTGTTATCCCGTGTTTGCTCATAGTTTGACCCTCTTGTGTTCCGGCAACCGTCAAAAAAATGTCGCGTTCACTGTGAGAGAGCAATTAGCGTGCCAGCCGATAAAAATCAGCGGCATGAATTCTATAAAAGAGGACTGAAAGCGGCAGACGGATAATTGCCGGCCGGGCGGCAAGCCCTTGCCGCTCGCCAAAAAAATCCCGGGCCGGAATTTTGGCGCGCAAGCCCAAGCTACTGTATTTAAAGCGTATTTTAAAGTGGCACGGCTGTTGCAGTGAACTTTGCGAAAGCAGTCTGCCGTGCAAAGTCGGAAGGTTCCGACAACGACATCGGCAGGCGCCAACAGAACTTTAGGACATTGTTATGCCACTGAACTTTGACACAGCGCTGGGCGTTCACGAACGCGCTCTCTATACGAGAGCAAAGCGTACCGAGGTTCTGGGTGCCAATATGGCCAACGTGGACACGCCGGGGTATCAGGCACGCGATCTGGATTTTCGCGCAGCCCTTGATGGCGCGCAACAACAGAATTTGAGCGTAAGCCGCACCCGATCAAACCATATACAGCCCGATGGCGGCGCGGCGGCACTGGAAGCCCAGCTGAAATACCGGGTGCCGAATCAGCCCAGTCTCGACGGCAACACGGTTGAGCTGCATATAGAGCAGGCCCAGTTCGCCGACAATGCTGTGCGCTATCAGGCGACGCTCACCTTTCTCGGCAGCAAGTTCAACGGTCTGAAAGATGCCATTACCGGAGGTCGATAAGCATGTTTAAAGTCCTGGATATCGCCGGTTCAGCGATGAACGCCCAAATGGTCAGGTTGAATACCACCGCCAGCAACATGGCCAACGCTGACTCGGTGGCCACTACAGAAGCCGAGGCCTACCGTGCAAAGCAGCCGGTGTTTGCAGCACTGCTGCAGGAAACCGCCAATGCTGCCGCCGGCGTGCAGGTGACCGGGATCGTTGAAAGCCAGGCCCCGGTCATCAAGCGCTACGAGCCCGGTAATCCCATGGCGGATGCCGACGGTTATGTTTTTGGCTCCAACGTGAACGAGGTAGAGGAGATGGCCAATATGATTTCCGCCTCGCGCTCCTTCCAGAACAACTCGGAAGTATTCAACACCTCCAAAGATCTGATGATGCGCACCCTGCAGCTCGGACGATAAGGACTGAACCATGGAATTGAGAACAATCAGCGACATCCAGTCCCTGCAGGCCCAGAACGGCAAACTGGGCAAGGAAAACCTGGGCCAGACCGAGTTCATGAAGCTCATGCTGGCGCAGATGCAGAACCAGGATCCTTTCAAACCGGTCGATAACGCCGAGTTTCTCGGTCAGATGGCCCAGTTCAGCACGGTAAGCGGCATTTCTGAAATCAATCAGTCGATGGCCTCACTGGCGGACTCACTGAAGTCCTCGCAAATGCTGAACGCCGCTTCGCTGGTCGACAAAACGGCACTGGTGGCCTCGCCGAGTGCGCCCTTCGACGGCAGTACCGCGATACGCGGTCGGGTTGAACTGCCGGCCTCTACCTCAGGCGTGCAGGTGGAAGTGGTGAAATCCAACGGTGAAGTGGTTCGGCGCATGTCGCTCGGGCCGCAGGCCGCCGGCACGGTGGACTACACCTGGGACGGTCGCGATAACGGCGGTAACAGCGTACCCGCTGGGGAATACCAATTGAAGGTGAGCTACTTCGCCGGCAACCAACAGGAAGCTTTGGAAAACCATATTCACGCACAGATCACCAGCGTTAGCCTCCCTTCACAGGGTGGCAGCGCCAACATCGAACTCAAAGGGCTGGGCCAGTTCCAGCTCTCTGAAGTCAAAAGCATCAGCTAGCCAGGAGAGCCACTATGAGCTTTGATATCGCAGTAACAGGCCTTAACGCCGCATCCAAACTTCTGGATACCACCGCCAACAATATCGCCAATGTCGGCACCACCGGTTTCAAACGTTCCAAAGCCGTTTTCTCCGACGTGTTTGCCAGTTCGATCACGGACTCGAGCGCTACCCAGACCGGCTCCGGGGTAAAACTGGCGAAAATCTCCCAGCAGTTTTCCCAGGGCAACGTTTCGCTGACCAACAACAACATGGACCTGGCCATCAACGGTGACGGCTTTTTTACGCTGAGCAGCGTTGATAAAGGTCTGGTCTACACCCGCGCTGGAGAATTCAGCGTCGACAAGGACGGTTTCGTTGTAAACAGCAACCTCAACCGCCTGCAGATCTTCCCGTCAACCGGTAATGGCTCCTTCGCCAGCGGCTCGCTGGTGGATCTGCAACTGGAAAACTCGACTTTTCCGCCGCAAGCGACCTCAAACGCCACTATCGGGCTGAACCTGCCCTCGGGCGCGAGTGTGCCGGGAACGGGCCCTTTTGACCCGACTAACCTGAATACCTTCAACCACTCCTCATCGATGACCATTTACGATTCTCAGGGTTCATCGCACGCGGCAACGACCTACTACGTGAAAGATGCGGCGCCTAACAGCTGGAGTCAGTACCTCTACATCGATGGTACCGCTGTGGGTGGCGCCAACACGATGGTGTTTGACGGCGCCGGCGTTCTGCAGACCCCCGCCAGCGGTCAATTTACCTATCCTCCCTACACGCCCACCAATGGCGCAGGGGATATCAACCTGACGGCTGACTTTTCCAGCTCCACGCAATACGGCACCGATTTCGTCGTCAACAGCCTGGCTCAGGATGGCTTTGAATCCGGCATTCTCAGCGGGGTCGAAATCGATGCGAACGGCGTGGTATCCGCCCGGTACTCCAATCAGGCCTCAGAGCAACTGGGCAAGGTAGCCATCACCCTGTTTAACAACCCGCAGGGTTTGCAGCAGGCGGGTAACAATACCTGGACCGAAACCTTCACCGCCGGCGCCGGCCGTCTGGGGGAACCGGGCACTTCAAACTTCGGTTTGATTCAGTCCAGCGCGCTGGAAAGCTCCAACGTGGACCTCTCTGCCGAACTGGTGGAAATGGTCACAGCCCAGCGCAACTTCCAGGCGAATGCCCAGGTGATCTCGACCGCCGACCAGATCACTCAGGCCATCCTGAATATCCGCTAACCGGCGAGTGAGTAAAGACGATGGATAAATTATTGTATTTGGGAATGACCGGCGCCAAGCAGACCTCGCTGGCGCAGGCGACCAATGCCAATAATTTGGCGAACGTTTCCACCACAGGCTTCCGCGCCGACTTCAATAGTCTGTTCGCCGAACAGATTGCCGGCGCGGGACTGCCCAGCCGCAGCAACTCTGTGGCCTACGAAAAGGGTATCGACACCAACCCGGGCAGCCTGCAGCACACCGGCCGCACCCTCGATGTGGCGGTCAGCGGTGACGGCTGGTTTGCGGTACAGACGCCGGATGGCCGCGAAGCCTA
Source organism: Spongiibacteraceae bacterium (assembly GCA_002710725.1). GTDB lineage: Bacteria > Pseudomonadota > Gammaproteobacteria > Pseudomonadales > Spongiibacteraceae > Litorivivens. The sequence goes on along the minus strand of PAKT01000033.1, from coordinate 1,994 downwards.
TACCCGTCGCGGGGATCTGCAACTGACCTCGGATGGCCAGTTGCTGACCGGGCAGGGTCATAACCTGCTCGGCGACGGCGGCCCCATCGCGATACCTGAACACAGCAGCATCAGCATCGGTGGCGACGGCAGCATTTCCATTGTGCCGTTGGGGCAGGGGCCCGACACCCAAATCGTTATTGACCGGATTCGTCTGGTTTCACTCGACGCCTCTCAGCTGGAGAAGGGTGAAGACGGCCTGATTCGCCAGCGCGATGGCGCCGAGGGCGTCAACGATGCTGGACTGAAACTGGTGTCCGGCGCGCTTGAATCGTCCAACGTCAATGCCGTTGATTCGATGGTGCGCATGATTCAGCTGGCGCGCCGCTACGAAATGGACGTGAAAATGATGAGCACAGCGGGCGAGATGGCAGATGCCGGCGCCAGTCTGATGCGAATGAGTTAATAGAGGAGACGACCCGTGAATCCATCACTTTGGGTAGCCAAAACCGGTCTTGATGCACAACAGACGCGAATGCAGGTGGTGAGCCACAACCTCGCCAACGCCAACACGGTCGGCTTTAAAAAGGGCAGGGCGTCCTTTGAAGACCTGCTTTATCAGAACGTTCGCCAGGTGGGCAGCCAAACCTCCCAGCAGACTCGCGCAGCGACCGGTTTGCACCTTGGAACGGGTGTCCGGGTTGTCTCCACCGAGAAGGTTTTCACACAGGGCAGCGTCGCCCAGACCGGAAACTCACTGGATATGGCAATCGACGGGCGCGGATTTTTCCAGATCACGCTGCCCGATGGCACGCCGGCTTACACCCGAACCGGCGAGTTTCAGCTTGACGATCAGGGCCAGGTGGTCACACCCGCCGGCCACGTGGTTGAGCCGGGCATTACCGTTCCCCAGGGCGCGCAGGCTCTCAGTGTCGGCTCTGACGGTACCGTTACCGTTCAGCTCTCTGGCGGCAGTGCGCCGGTTCAGGTCGGCACCTTCCAGCTGGTGGACTTCGTCAATCCGGAGGGCCTGGAGCCTATGGGTGAAAACCTGTATCTCGAATCCGCTTCCAGTGGTACCGCCACGACCGGCACCCCCGGCCTGAGCGGCCTGGGCACGATCATGGCCGGCGCACTGGAAACGTCCAACGTGAATGTGGTGGAAGAGCTGGTCAATATGATTGAGACCCAGCGCGCCTACGAAATGAATTCCAAGGCCATCTCAACCAGCGATCAGATGATGCAGTATCTGAACAATAATCTGTAGGAGAGCCGGCTGATGTATCGTGTAGTTGCCCTTTTTTCAGCACTGTTTCTGGCCGCCTGCAGTGGCGCACCGGACAAGGAGCCGGTGGACGACAATGCAGAGATCATGCGCGGCGTTAAAGAGCGCAGTGCCGACAATGCAGGCTCAATCTACATGGCATCGCGGGGGCTCAATCTCTTTCTCGATCGCCGCGCGCGACAGGTTGGCGACTCCATCACCATAACCCTGCTGGAACAGACCGATGCATCAAAGCAGTCCAGCACCTCAACCGCCAAAGAGCAGTCGAACTCCATTCCCGGCGTGACTTTGTTCGGCCGCGGCGTCACCAAAGACGGCATTCCGATTCTGGAAACGTCTGTTGAAGCCGACCAGGAGTTTGCCGGGCAGGGGTCTTCCTCCCAGAGCAACAGCCTGACCGGCAGCATTACGGTAACCGTTGGTGAGGTTTTGCCTAACGGCAACCTGCTGGTGCGCGGCGAGAAATGGGTGACCATCAATCAGGGTGAAGAGTTTATCCGGGTAACCGGGGTTGTGCGACCCGAGGACATTGGCGCCGACAATTCCGTGCCGTCCTTCAAGCTGGCAGATGCCCGCATTACCTACAGCGGCAAAGGCGCGATCGCCGATGCCAATCGCATGGGCTGGCTGGGGCGTTTTTTCCAGTCTGTTCTGTCTCCGTTTTAGGAAATAGCCACTATGTACAAGACGCTGATCGTTGCACTGTTTAGCCTGGTTCTCTCGGCCGAGT
>PAKT01000032.1 GCA_002710725.1 Spongiibacteraceae bacterium | reverse complement strand
TCAACCGGCGCTGTTTCATCAACCCGTGCAAAACGTTCCTGTGGCACACTGACATCCACGTACAGCTCGTCCAGCCCGACCAACTCAAACACGGCATCGCCGCGACTGACCCATTCACCTACATCGGTACTGCGGCTGCTGATTACGCCGGTAAACGGCGCTCGCAGGGAGTGCCGCCGAATCACTTCCTGCGCCGCTCGCTGCCGCGCCTGGGCCGCCTCGACCTGCGCTTCACTGACCGCAAGCAAGGCCTGACGGGACAGCACTTCGTTTTCGGAAACGTGCTTGTCGGCGCGCAGGCGTTGCGCTTCATCTAGCTGCCGCCGCGCCTCGTCCCGATTGGCTGTCGCCTCATGAAGTGCCGCAGTGGCTTGTGCAAGATCGGTTTGTGCGAGGGTCGCGTCCAATTCAAGCAGCAATTGCCCCTGCGCAACGCGATTGCCGATATCGACGGCGCGCTGGACCACAAGGCCATCGGTAGCCACAGACAGACTCGCGCGCCGCGGCGCTACGACGCTGCCAGACAAGCGCAATCGTTCACTGTCTCCAGCGGGCTGCGGCGTGACAACGGAAACACTGGTGGGCTCCTGGGCAAGCAGTTGCACACTGCCGCAGATCAAGACCGCCAACAACGCTCCGCTTATGGTCGTTTTCATGCAGCGCTACACCATTCCATAGTTAGAAAATATTATCAGCGAGGCTCCGGACAAGTCCTACGGGATTCGCCATCTGGCCGATGACTTTGACAAGAGTAATAATCCCGGTCAAGCAACCTGCGTTAACCCCCTGCATTCGTTCGCGTTGACCGTAGGTGAAACCGTACTTTCGGCGCTGGCCATGAATAACCCGGCCCTCCAATGACTGCCCCATGCGATATTGTTGTGGTTAAAAAAAAGCATTGATAGGAAATACAAAATTGTAGCCCTTATGCGGTCTTATCCAGAAAATGCTCAGCGGGTTGAGTGGAATTGACGCGCATAATCTTATTGTATTTCAAATAGTTAATGATGGTCGGCTTCAAGCTGATGCCGGGGCACCTAATTTTCGCGCGCATCAACTACACTATTAGTGTCATCGCAACCTCTCAAACAAGGAGAACGATTTCGTGCTTTGGCTTTTCCGTAGCATTGCCACCCAGCACAGCAGGAAAGCTGTCCCCGCCGCCTGGCGGCCGGAGATTGCCTCAGAGGACTGCGCTTGAATCATATAATAGCCACTGACTCGATCCGACGATTTGCTTTGATCGCTTTCACCTGGGTTATGGCGATGTCTTCGGTGGTTCTGCAAGCCGAAGTCATAGCAGTCGATAACAACCATCCCGTGCTGACAATTACGGGTGCCCAAGTAAGCTACGTGCGCGCCCCGCCGCCAGGATGGAAGGCGGAAGCCGCGCTGTCTGCCGGGCAATGGCAGGTCATGGATGGCCCGATCAATTTTGGCTATACCCACGACCCCTTCTGGTATCGCTTTATCCTTGAGAACACAACGCAGAGACCGCTTGAGCGATACGTGGAAGTGTCCTACCCGATGCTCGATCACTTGGAATTTTATCAATGGCACGCGGGACAGGAGGTTGCTCGCCACCAGACCGGCGATCACCTGCCCTATCACCAAAGGCCATTGAAGCATCGCACCTTCGTGTTTCCGGTGTCGCTCGGGGCTGGAGAACAGCACACTATCGCGCTTCGTGTACAGACGTCAGGTGCCCAAAACGTGCCGTTAAAATTGTGGCAGCCGCGCGCATTCATTCAGGCCAACGAAGTGGATCTGGTCGGGCGCAGCATGTTCTACGGCATGCTTCTCGCCATGGCAATATTCAATCTCTTCCTCTACGCGTATATGCGAGAGACCAGTTTTCTTGTTTTCTTCGCAGTCCAGCTTTGTCTGCTGATCGCCGTCGCAAGCCTACACGGAACGATGTTTGCCTATCTGGTGCCGACAGCCCCACAGGTGCACGAGTTGCTGGTGTTGACGTCAGTGCCATTGACCGGGCTTTTTTTCAGCCTTTTCTGCATAAGCTTCCTAGGGTTAAAGCAGAAATTCCGCGCCGGCTACCAGCCCTTGCTCATCAGTGTCGGGATATTCCTGCTTGCCAGCCTGGGAGGGTTTGTCCTGCCCTACGGCCTTTCCACGCGCCTGTCCATCGGCCTGCTACTGCTGGCATGTCCGGTCATCCTGTGGGTGGGTGCCGTGTTGGCCTGGCGCGGTGACCGGAGCGGCCGCTGGTTCATCTCGGCCTGGCTGGTGCTGTTACTGGCCGCCACGGGACTCATTCTCGACCTTGTTGGTGTTTTTTCCAGCGAACTGATCCAGAACTTCGGTGTTGAAGTGGGCGCCGTAGTGACTTCACTGGTGTTTTCCTTTGCCCTGGGCGAGCGCTTTCACCGGGAGCGCCAGGCGCTGACAGAGGCTCAGCAGGCGCGCATCCGGGTGATGCGTGAGCATGAGGCAGTGGAACACAAGTTTCTTGAGAGCGTCCGCTTTCACCACCTGACCGGCCTGCCCAACCGCCCCTTGCTGGAACAGTGTCTGACGCAACAGATTCAGGCTGTAGAGGGAAGCGACGAATGTGTTGCCCTGGTTCTTCTGCATTTGCACGGCTTCGATGATATCAACAAGACGCTGGGGCACCACAATGCCGATCAATTCCTCCAGCGCTTTGCCACTCGCCTGAACCAGCAGGTTCGGGAGCTGCCCTATCATGTGATTGTAGCTGAGGGAAAAAATGAAACATTTGCCGCAGCGCATGTGGAAGGGATTACCTTTGCCTGCGTCTTTCGTGTTCCCGGCCGAGAGATTGCGCAGAGTCTCGTCCAACCCTTGGCGCGCGCGGTGCAGCTACCGATCCGCATCCACGGCCTTGATCTGAGCATCAGGGTTGTCGGCGGATGTGCGGTGGGGCCGGATGACAGCATGGATGCACAGACACTGCTCCGCCAGGCCTTCATTGCGTTTGATCATTCCGATGCCGAAACGGGGCTCATCGCCTTTTTTCAGGCAACGGCCGACGAGTATACCGAGCGACGGCTGACGCTGATGACAGCCTTGCACGATGCAATTGAAAACGATCGCCTGACGTTAGAGTTCCAACCGCAGGTCCGAATTGTCAGTGGTGAAGTTTCTGGGTTTGAGGCGCTGGTGCGCTGGGACAATCCCGATCACGGCACCGTCGACCCGGAGGAGTTTATCCCTATGGCCGAGCGGGCCGGGCTTATGCAGGGCCTGACCGACCGAGTGCTGGACCGGGCGCTGGACTTCGCCTGCCGACTGGAATCCGTCGGTCACTACCTGTCCATTTCCGTCAATATCTCGGTGGTCAACCTGCTCGATCCGGAATTCCCTGCGTCGGTAACCAAAAAGCTTGAGAAGCATCGGCTGGAACCTCACAGACTGGTGCTGGAGGTAACCGAAACCGCCGCTATGAAGGATCCGGAGCGGGCTCTGCAGGCCTTGCGGAGCCTGCATGATGCCGGCATACGTTTGTCGATCGATGATTTCGGTACGGGCTATTCGTCACTGACCTATATCCGCAGGCTACCGCTGGACGAGATCAAGATTGATCGGTCTTTCGTAGCGGAGATTAACCGCAACACCGACGACGGTATTATAGTGCGCGCGACAATCAATATGTGCCACGCTCTGGGCTATCAGGTGGTCGCCGAGGGCGTAGAGTCCGCCGCGGCGCTCAAGGAGCTTTCGATACTGCACTGTGACTACGCCCAAGGCTATCACGTGTCGCGGCCAATGCCGGAAACAGCGGCGCTGGAGTGGTTGCAGCAGAAAACAGCGAAGAACCCCGCTTGAAAGCGTCACGCCGGCAGTTTAAGCCCCGAGTCAGCGCGCGAATGTAAAGAAGTTAACAGTCCTAAATCACATGAGCTATTAGTCTTGAGACATGTTCGCGGACATGTTTAATTGTCCCAGAGAACACAATGCTTCACCTAACAACCACTATATAATGACAGGTAATCATTGCCCATGACGACCAACAGTACGTCTTACGTGCTGCCCGTTGAGCAGCTCAAAGCCAATCTTAAAAACAAACCCGACGATACCTGGCTGCACCAGCCCACCAACGGTGTATGGAAGAGCTACACCATCGCCGAAGTTGTGGATGAGGGCAGCCGGATTGCGAATGCCCTGTTACAACAAGGCATTGAACCCGGTGACCGGGTCGCGATTCTCGCCAAGAACAGCTATGCATGGCTGGCAGCGGATTTCGGCATGATGCTGGCGGGCATCATACCGGTACCCATCTACTCCACCGCCTCTTCAGACACGATTGAGTACGTGATTGAGCACAGCGAAGCCAAACTGTGTTTTGTGGGCAAGCTGGATGACTGCAGCGCCGCCCTGGCAAGCCTGAGTGATATTCCCCTTATTACTTTTCCGGACGCCAACGGCGAATACCCCGGCGCTCAGTCCTGGCAAAGTATCCTGGATGCCTCAACGCCGCTGAATAGCTACCACGAGCCCAAAGCCGACGATATGGCTACCATCGTTTACACCTCGGGCAGCACCGGCAAACCCAAGGGGGTATTGCTGACCCACGGCAACCTGGGCGCCGCCTCGGTCGAAACGAAAAACCGTATGGTAGGCGGTGATGAGCGGCATCGTATGATGTCCTACCTGCCTCTGGCGCATATCACAGAGCGTTCAGTGGTTGCCATGACATCGCTCTACGGCGAGGTTGAACTGTTTTTCTCGGAGGGCCTGGATACCTTTGTTGACGAGCTGCATCACTGCCAGCCCACCGACTTTATTTCAGTACCCCGGCTCTGGGCCAAATTTCAGGCCAAAGTACTAGCCCAAATTCCCGACAACCAATTGCAGGAAATGCTGGCCGGCGACGGTGGCGATGCGGTGGCTGCGGCCATCCGCGACAAGCTGGGCTTCGGCTCCTGCAAGGCATTTGGTTCAGGCTCCGCCCCGATCTCACCCGGTTTGCTCGACTGGTTTCACCGCATCGGGGTTGATATTGCCGAGGGCTGGGGTATGACAGAAACCTCCGGGCTGGCCTGCTCTAACCAACCCTTCACCGTGGAAGGCATGGGCACGATCGGCACGCCGCTGGGCTGTAACGAAATGAAGATCTCTGACGAGGGTGAAGTGCTGATTCGAGGTGCCGCCATTTTCACGGAGTACTACAAGAATCCGGCTGCAACCAAAGAATCCTTTTTTAATGACTGGTTCCGCACTGGCGACAAAGGGGTTATAGACGAAAATGGCGCGTTCAGTATTACCGGTCGCGTGAAAGAGCAGTTTAAAACCGCAAAAGGCAAGTATGTTGCACCCGTGCCCATCGAAAGCCGCTTGGCCACCAATACGCTGATTGAGCAGGTCTGCGTCCTAGGGGCTGGGCGCCCTGCCCCCATGGCGATAGTTGTGCTCAACGATCAGGGGCTGGGAAAAGACCAGATCAAAGCCAACCTTGAACAGACTCTGGAAGAGGTTAATCAGCAGCTGGAATCACACGCCCGCCTGGACCGTATCGCGATTTCCAACACCACTTGGGACGTTGAGAATGACCTTCTGACACCCACTATGAAGCTAAAGCGGGACAAAATTGAAGCTTTTTACAGTGCATCGATCGACAGTGAATCAGATCGCGGCGTGTATTGGATCGATCAATAATACGGCGGTTCTGCCAGCATTCGGTTAACAGACCAGCATAATAGTACCCACGGTTTTCAGAACCGTGGGGGCCTTCGCCGGCGTTAACCCCTACCCTTATCGCGGATCCAGAAGCCAAAGCTACCTGTTGTTTTTCGGCCACGCTGAGCGTAACCCCGCCCCCCCGTTTTGACCTCTGGCCTCCGGGCTATCCGCTATCCCACTAGGCATATTCCCTGATTATCGCGCTGACGAACGCCCCCTAAGCTAGCCCTGAAAATTACTAACGAACGGGGGCATGCTGATGAAACATCTACTTCGCGCTATTTTTGTCATCGGCTTGGCAGTCGCCTCAAACCCAATACAGGCATTGGGCGATACCTCTACAGCCACCATTGTCATAAGTGTCACCATACCCGAACGAGTCGTTCTTGAGACGACTCTGGATAGCGGTCAGCGTCTGCAAGTCGCTACCCGTCAGCACCGAGGCGAAGTTGTAAGCCTGGTACCCGGCACCGCACATGAATTCATCGTACGTCCGGAATAAAACCGTCAGCGATACTCAGAGCTCACGACGGCAACAGTTTGCGGACGATCTCTTCGCATTCCTTGCGCCGCATATACTTGGGTACCGGGTAGCCGTAAAGCCCATGTGATTCATTCAGCGCCCGGCTTACCAATTCGCTTACCATCTCTTCTTTAAGGCCTTCAGCATGGCTGGGCATGCCAATGTTCGCCTTCAGCTCTCGCACCGCAGTTACCAGCTTACGCGCGCGCTCCTGGTCTGAATCTGTGTCCTGCCCCACGCCTGCTGCCTGGGCTATTCGGGCCATTTCCGGTGCCGCCCTGTCCAGGTAAAAATCGAGTATATGCGGCAGGAACAGCGCATTCGCCAAGCCGTGCGGCAAGTGACACAGCGCGCCCAGCTGGTGCGCAAGACCGTGCACATAACCCACATTGGTGATGGTGAAGGCTGAGCCGGCGTAATAGCTGGCGATAGCCATGGCCTCGCGAGTTTGCAGATTGGTTCCATCCTTAACGGCTGCTTCCAGATTATTGAAAATCATGCTGACAGCGGTCAGAGCCTTCTGCCGGGTTTCGTCGTTAGCTTCCCGAGACAGGGCTGACTCAATGGCGTGGGTCAAAGCATCCATGCCGGTTGCGGCGGTGATCGCCGGTGGCAAACCGGTCATCAGGCTGGCATCAAGGGCTACAGCGCTGGGCACCAGTTTGGGGTCAACGATAAAACATTTGGTACTTGTTGCCGTGTCGGTGATCACCGAGACCATGGTGGCTTCAGAGCCCGTACCCGCCGTGGTCGGCAGGCAGTAAGTGGGAAGCCCCCGCTGGGAAACCTTAAAAAAGCCGAGCACATCGCGGGGCGATTGGTCTGAACCGGCGCTCAGCGCGATAATTTTTGCGGCATCCAGAGAAGAACCTCCGCCTATCGCCAATACCGCATCGCAGTTATGTTTGCGGCAGTGCTGTATACCACCATCGACCTGTGCAAAATCCGGGTCGGGCAATATGGCATCGTAGACTTCTACGCCGATGCCCTGCTCTTCCAGCGCCTTGGTGGCCTGCGCGACGATGCCGAGCTCTACCAGCATCTTGTCGGTAACCACCAGAACACGTTTGTGGCCGAAGCCCACGATTGCTTTACACAAAGCCGCCGAGCTTCCAGCCCCGACAAACACCAGCGGTGCTGGCAGCGTAATAAACTTCATCAGAACACGACTCAGCAAGGACATTAGCTTGCTGTATAAAACGGTAAACAGGTGCATCTTTGGCAGAACCTCTTATTAGTGGCCGCCCAATACTACCGCGTAAGCGCGCTGGCTGGCGACTCGACTCACTCATTGCAATAACTACGCTGTTTTCCACACAATACCGGCTGGCCAGCGCGTATCTGTGCTTCGAGGTCTGTGATACCGTTCTCGGGGCACGCGCAGCCCCCTTTGTCAGCGCAATTCACCTTACCCATTGAGGGGGCGTCCATTCGGTGAAGATAGGGAGTTGAACAATGACCAGTTGCACGGAACTGTGGGTCGACAAATCTGATTTTCGAAAGACCCGGGTTGTGACAGATGAGCTGCGGGGCGTGGAGGAAGGGGAGATACTTGTCGCCATAGACAAATTTGGGCTGACAGCAAATAACGTGACCTACGCAGTCATGGGCGACGCCATCGGTTACTGGAAGTTCTATCCGGCGCCTGACAACTGGGGAAAAGTCACCGTTTGGGGCTGCGCCAATGTTATCGAGTCGCGTTGCAAGGATATTGAGGTTGGCGAGCGGCTGTACGGTTTTTTCTCCATGAGCAGCCACGCAATCCTCCAGCCGGGTAAGATCCGTCGTGACAATTTCCGCGATATCGCGCCACATAGAAAAGAACTTCCTGGTTCAGCTTTGTACAGCAATTACCGGCGTACACAGCGTGAACCCGAGATCGTTCAACAGTTTGAAAACGAACGCTGCCTGCTGTTTCCGCTGATGGCGACAGGCTATGTGCTTTACGACTATCTGGTCGACAACGACTGTTTCGGCGCCAAGCAAATCATTATCGGTTCAGTGTCCTCGAAAACCGGCTTTAGTCTGGCGACATTGCTGCACGACGACCCGTTGGTGTCCGCCAAGGTCATTGGGCTTACCTCTGAGCGAAATAAGGGTTTTGTCGAAGCACTGGGCTGCTGCGACCAGATTGTTATTTACGGAAGCGAATCAGGTATAGCCCCTGACCTGCCCGCCGCCTATATCGATATGGCTGGCGATGCAAAGTTGACGCAAACACTGCACAATCATCTGAGGGATAACATGGTCGAAAGCGCCATGGTCGGCGCCAGTCACTGGGAAGACGGTGGCTCAATGGGAGAGCTGCCCGGTGCCAAACCAACCCTCTTCTTCGCGCCTGCCCAGATCGCCAAACGAGACAAAGAATGGGGTGCCGGCGAGCTTACGGCAAAAGCAATGCAGGCCACGATGACAATCTCTGAGAGGGCCAAACGCCATATGCAGATTGAATGGAGTCTGGGAGCGGAAGCCGTCCAGCAGAGCTGGCATAATCTTCTGGATAACAAAGTCCCCGGCAGCACAGGCATTATGGCCTCGCTGCTGGCTCAACAGGAGTAAGACATGATTAAAATCTACGGCGTCTACGGCTCGCCTTTTGTGCGCAAAGTACTGGTATTGCTGGAGATCAAGCAAGTTCCCTACGAGTTGGTTGCGCAAATGCCCTTCGCACGAGACGAGAATTATCAAAAGCTCAACCCGCTGGGCAAGGTTCCGACCATGGTTGATGGCGACCTCACACTCGGAGACTCCAAGGTTATATGCCGCTACCTGGACGCGGCCTATCCCGATTCACCACTCTACCCCAAAGAGGTGAAAGAGCGCGCACTGGCTGACTGGTATGAAGACCTGTGTACAGGAGCGGTTGCGGAGCTGGCCGCGGGCATTTTCTTTCAGCGTTTTATGCGCCCTTTCGCATTTAAACAGGAGCCGGATGAAGAGCTGGTTGCCAAGATCATCGACAAAAAGCTGCCGCCTTTGCTGGACTACCTTGAATCAAAAGTACCGGCAGAAGGCTTCGTCTTTGGTGACTTCTCCATGGCGGATATGAGCATCGCCAGCCCTTTCTACAATGCGGGTTACGCGGGCTATGAAGTGGACGCCTCGCGCTGGCCGAACCTGGCCGGACTGATAAACCGGGTCAAGGAAGTGCCGCAAGTCAGCGCGATACTGGCCAAAGAGGCGAAAACCCTGGGCTTGAGTTGACCCCTTGCTCGCGGCGCTAAGAGTCGCGAGCTAACCTAAGGTTAAATAGAGGTATTGCAATTAATCCATTGATTTATATGTAAAACCTAATCTGTTAGCAAGTGAATTAACAGCTGTGAAGTGAGAAAACAAAAGGAGAAGAAAAGCACAGTCGAGACCAGCCCCGCGATCACAACCGGCAAAGGATTAGTTTCGGCGAGGTCCATCAACCGTTTTCGCCCCGAATGATTCTGCACCGCAAAAATGAGGGCGACACCCTGAATGATGATTTCGAAAAAGCCCAGGGGCTTGTCGTTGTCTTTTTCGTTATCTTCGTGTTGTTCGTCTTTTTGTTCCGGTTCACTCATATCGTATCCGTCTATTTAACCTGCTGTTTGGCGAGTTTTCGTGCCAGTGTTCGTCGGTGCATGCCCAGACGTCGCGCGGTTTCGGAGATATTGAAATCCGTTTCCGCCAGGGTCTGATGAATACGTTCCCACTCCAGGGTTTTTATGGAGGTGGCCCGGCCTTTAATTTCAACCTCCGCATTCCCTTCGGCATTGTTAAAGGCCTCTTCAATATCGTCGGTATTCGAGGGCTTGGCCAGGTAGTGACAGGCCCCCAGTTTGACGGCCTCAACCGCGGTGGCAATGCTGGCGTAGCCGGTAAGCACAACAATCAAGGTATCCGGGTCATGCTCATGCAGTGCCTGCACGCAGGCCAGCCCCGAGGCTTCGCCGTCGAGCTTCAAATCGACCACCGCGTGGGTGGGCGAGCGCTCCTTCAGCGCCTGCTGGGTTGTTTCCAGGCTACTGGCATTGACTACAGTGTAGCCGCGGCGTTCAAAAGATCGACCCAGGGTACGCGCGAAGGCGGCATCGTCTTCCACCAGCAACAGGGTCTTTTCACTGTCGGCCATGCCCTTAATCCTCCTTCAGCAGCAGCGCTTCCAGGGGGAGCCGGAGAATGACTTCCGCCCCCTCCCCCGGCAGATTATTGGTCTGCACTTCCCCCCCCAGCGTTCTCACCACGTTGAACACCAAAAACAGCCCAAGCCCACTGCCGGGCCGCCCCTTGGTCGATTGATAGGGCTGACCGAGTCGCTCGAAGACCTCACCCGCAAAGCCGGGGCCGCGATCAAATACACGGATCAGCATATCATCCTGATCTCGAGACACCTCCAGCCCAACCCACATAGGCGATGCTTCCAGCGCGTTGTCCAGCAGATTGCACACGGTCTGTTTCAGCACCGAATCGGAAGCGATGTCCAGATCTTCCCCAAACCGGTTTTCAAAATGCAACTCGCGGCTTTTACGGGTTGCATTCCACTCAGCTATCAACTCGTCAAAAAATTCATGCACGGTGGTTTCGCCAGAGGATTCACCCCGGGTTTCACCGGCTGACATCAGTATGCCGCTGACAATGGATTTGCAGCGGCGTACCTGAGCCTGCATCTCTTCGATATCCTGATTGAGGTCCGGGTTGCCTGCAAGCTCCGGCATATGGCGCCAGTCACCGAGCAACACGGCGATGGTAGCCAGCGGCGTGCCCAGCTCGTGGGCAGCCCCGGAGGCCAGCAAGCCCATTCGCAGAATATGCTCTTCCTCGGCGGCACGCTGACGCAGTTCAGCCAGGCGCGCATCCCGCTCCCGATGGGTACGGGTAATCCGGTTGACGAATATGACGAGCAGAGCGGCATTGAGCAGCAGGCAGATAAACATGGCCTGCACGTAGAAACTTTCAAAGCCCAGATGGTAGTCAAGCGGCAGATCCAGCGGTTTGGCGGACTCCGCCAGCCAGAGAAAACACAGGGTGGCGACGCCGAGTAAGGCCCAGGCTAGAGGGGCTGCCATCAATACCGCCGCCAGCCCAACCTGCAAGACATAGAGATAAACAAAGGGGTTGGTCGCGCCGCCACTGAAGTAGAGCTGGAAGGTCAGCGTGGCCATGTCCACCAGCAGGCCAAAGAACAGCTCAGCGGCGTGTATGCGCCGCCCTATTCGCAGGCTGATTTCATACAAAGCATTAAAAACAACCAGCCCGGCCAGTACCGACAGCATGGCGGTGAGGGGCAGCGCGACGCCAAAACTGTAGTGCGCCACAAGAATCGTCAGCAGTTGGCCTAGCACTGCCATCCAGCGCAATTGCACCAACTGGCGCATAAGCTTGCTCTGGGTATCGTCGTTACTGCTGTCGCTGCGCAGCCGCCTTACCAGTCTCAGCATGGAATATCGCCCTGCCCTTGTGGAGGTTTCATTGCCTTTCTACGGCTGGGTTTTGCTGTGATGAAGGTGATCTCTGAACAGAAAGACACAGGCACCCGCCGCCATCAAGGCTAGGGTATACCATGTAAACGCATAGACCCTATGGCTATTGTTGAAATGAATAACGGTCAGGCCGCCAAGCGGATTCTGGCGAGGTTGCTCGTTATCGAAGTCGACATTGCCAGGCTGTCCGGCACCAGCATCAACAAAATACGGAGCCAGAGATAGCCCCAGCGCGCTGCCTATCGCTGCCACGTCACGTGAATACCAGCGATTGGCCGCTGGGTCGTTAGCTCGCAGAAACCCTCCGCCCGGCTCGGTCAAACGCAGCAGCCCTGATACGGTGACTTCACCCATGGGCGCTGGCAAAGGCTTTGCGCCCTGCCCGATATAGCCGCGATTGATTAAGACAGTTCCGTGATTATCCGTCAGCAGCGGTGTCAGCACCCAGTAGCCACTGCCTTTTTCTGTCGCGGCGACGACCAGCGTGTCGCGCTCAGCTAAAAAACGGCCCTGGAGAGAAACGTGCAAATATTCGTGCGACTCTCGGGAAATCTCGCGCCATTGGTCCGGCGTGGGCGCCGGCACTGCGGGGGCGGAAACTCGCTGCTCAACGCGGCTAATCAGCGCTTCTTTCCAGCTGAGGCGATCCAGTTGCCAGTTTCCCAGAGCGATGAAAAGCGCGCAGGCAGAAAGGTTCAGCAGAATAAACGCCCAGCGCCAGATCATCGCTACTGCATCATGCCCGGCATCATGTTCACGTTCATGTTGTACATCACCCACAGAGAACCAAACAGGGTGATAAACAGCAGTACCGCCGTGAACAGCAGCGAAAGCATGTTCCAGCCGCCTTCAGAGTGAAAGTTCATGTGCAGGAAGTACACCATGTGCACCACAATCTGCACAGCGGCGAAGGCAAGAATGATCAGGGAGGTGGTGGCTTTCGATTCAAATACGCCACCCATTACCAGCCAGAACGGAATTGCGGTGAGAAAAACCGAGGCGAGAAAGCCAATCATGTAACCACTGAATGAAGCGTGCGGTGCTTCTTCGTGGTGGTGATGCTCGGCATGGTTATCGTGGGTGTGAACGTCGCTCATGTCATAGACCCCATCAGATAAACAAAAGTAAATACCCCGATCCAGATCACATCGAGGAAGTGCCAGAACATGGACAGGCAGAACAGCCGACGGCGGTTTTCCTGAATCAAGCCGTGCTTTGACAATTGAAACAGCAGCGTCACCAGCCAGATCAGGCCAATCATCACATGCAGACCGTGAGTACCGACGAGAGCAAAAAACGACGACAGGAATGCGCTGCGTTGTGGTCCGGCGCCGATGTGAATCAGGTGATAGAACTCGTAGAGTTCCACGGCCAGAAACGCCGCACCAAACAGCCCGGTGATACCCAGCCAGATCATGGTGCCGTGCTTTTTACCTTGCTGCATTTGCAGCATGGCAAAGCCATAAGTAATGGATGAAAACAGCAGAAAGGCGGTATTCAATGCCACCAGGGGCAGGTCAAACAGCTCAGCGCCGGTAGGACCGCCTGCATAGCTCTGGCTGAGCACACCATAGGTCGCAAACAGCGCGGCGAAGACAAGGCAGTCGCTCATCAGGTAGAGCCAGAAACCGAGCAGCGTGCCATTCGGCGCGTGGTGATCGCGAACCACAAAGTCCAGGTTTGAATTAACTGCGACAGACTGTGACATCAGGCAATCACCTCCCTTCGTTGCAGCTCGACCGTTGCCACTTCCTCGGCTGGTATGTAGTAGTCGCGCTTGTAGTTAAAGCTGTGGGCAATAATCGCGCCGATAAGACCGACAAAAGACAGTCCGGCAATCAGCCACATATGCCAGATGAGGGCAAAACCCAACACCGTGCTGATACCGGCAATGACAATACCGGCCGCGGTGTTTTTCGGCATATGAATAGGCAGAAAGCCTTCCTTCGGGTGCTGATAGCCGTTTGCCTTCATTTGCCACCAGGCGTCATTGTCATAAACGCGGGGCGTAAAGGCGAAGTTGTACTGTGGCGGCGGCGAGGTTGTTGACCACTCCAGGGTCCGACCATCCCAGGGGTCGCCGGTTTCATCGCGCAACTGGTCGCGCTTGCGGTAGCTGACGTAGAACTGCATCAGGAAGCAGAAGATACCGATACCGATCAGGATCGCCCCCACCAGCGCAATCTGGAACCAGATCTGCAGCGAGGGATCATCAAACTGGCTCATGCGACGGGTGACGCCCATCAGCCCCAGAACGTAGAGCGGCATGAAGGCGAGATAGAAACCAAGCAGCCAGAACCAAAAGGTCAACTTGCCCCAGAACTCATCGATCTTGTACCCGGTCACTTTCGGGTACCAATAGGTAATCGCAGCGAATACCCCAAACACCACGCCCCCGATAATCACATTGTGGAAGTGGGCGATCAGGAACAGACTGTTGTGCAACACAAAATCTGCTGGCGGAACTGCCAGCAGTACACCGGTCATGCCGCCGATCACAAAAGTCACCATAAAACCGACTGTCCACAGCATAGGTACATCGAAGCGAATCCGTCCGCGATACATGGTGAACAGCCAGTTGAACACCTTGGCGCCAGTCGGGATCGAGATGATCATGGTGGTGATACCAAAGAAGCTGTTGACGGTAGCGCCGGAGCCCATGGTGAAGAAGTGATGCAGCCACACCAGATAGGACAGAATGGTGATCACCACCGTGGCGTAAACCATGGATGAATAACCGAACAGGCGTTTACCGCTGTAAGTTGCGACAATTTCGGAAAACACCCCAAATACCGGCAGGATCAGGATATACACTTCCGGGTGGCCCCAGATCCAGATCAGGTTCACGTACATCATGGCGTTGCCGCCAAGATCATTGGTGAAGAAATTCATATCCAGATAACGGTCCAGCGACAGCATCGCAAGCACCGCAGTCAGCACAGGAAAGGCCGCCACGATAAGAATGTTAGTGCACAACGAGGTCCATACGAATACCGGCATCTTCATCAGCGTCATGCCGGGTGCCCGCATTTTGATAATAGTCACGACAAAGTTTACGCCGGATAACAGGGTTCCCACCCCGGCTATCTGCAGTGCCCAGATATAGTAATCCACCCCTACCCCGGGACTTTGCAATATTCCGGTTAAGGGCGGATAGGCGAGCCAGCCGGATTTGGCGAATTCCCCCACAAACAGTGACAGCATTACCAGAATGGCGCCCGAGGCTGTCATCCAGAAACTGAAGTTATTGAGAAAGGGAAAGGCCACATCGCGGGCGCCAATCTGCAGCGGCACCATATAGTTCATCAGGCCCACCACAAAGGGCATGGCGACAAAGAAAATCATGATGACGCCGTGGGCCGTGAAAATCTGGTCGTAGTGATCCGGGGGCAAATAACCCATCGAATCACCGAAAGCCATAGCCTGATGAAGGCGCATCATGATGGCATCGGCAAAACCGCGCAGCAGCATCACAATACCCAGAATCATATACATCACGCCGATGCGCTTGTGGTCGATACTGGTAAACCATTCACGCCACAGATAGCCCCACAGCCCTGCTCTGGTTACCGCAACCAGCAGCGCGCTTCCACCGAGAGCAACCATGATAAAGGTCGCGACGATAATGGGATCGTGAAAAGGAAATGACTCGAGCGTTAGCCGGCCAAAAATGAGTTTGCCAAGGTCAAATGATTCAGACATTGCAACGACACTCGCGGAGGAAATCAATTGAATCGGCCATTCGCCGAGATAAATAATCAGTGCGCATCATGATGTTCCGCCTTTGCAGGCTGATGCCCGGCGTGCTGGTGACCGCCCATCATGTCTTTCATACACAAGGTGCCCGGGTCGACGCAGCGATTGAGAATTTTGTCGTACAGGCCGGGCATGACAGAGCGGTAATAACGAACCGGCTCGTTTTGGCTTGGCTTCTCCAGCTCTTTATAAACCGGCCGCGTCAGGTTTTCGCCCTGTGCTTTAACGCGGGCAATCCATTCATCAAAGTCTTCATCCTGCAGGCCGTGAAACTTGAAGCGCATGCCGTTAAACCCGGCGCCGGAGTAATTCGCTGAAAACCCGTCATATACGCCAACTTCGTTGATAACGGCGTGCAGTTTGGTTTCCATACCGCCCATGGCATAGATCTGCCCGGCCAGCGCGGGAATGAAAAAGGAATTCATCATGGTGGTGGACGTGATCTTGAATTGAATCGGGCGATCCAGCGGCGCGGCCAGTTCGTTAACGCTGGCGATATCGTACTCGGGGTAGAAAAACAGCCACTTCCAGTCCATCGCAACCACTTCGACCACCAAGGGTTCCATATCGGCTGGCACGGGCTTGCCTTCGTCGATACGGGACAGCGGACGATAGGGATCAAGCTGATGGGTGCTGACCCAGGTCATTGCGCCCAGGGCGATAATAATGGCCAGCGGTGCGGCCCAGATCACCAGCTCCAGATGAGTTGAATGATCCCAGTCAGGGCTGTAGGTTGCCTTCTTGTTGGATGCGCGATAGCGCCAGGCGAACCAGAACGTGAGGGCGATAACCGGCACCACAATAATCAGCATCAGGATGGTGGCCCAGACAATCAGATTTGCCTGCTGCGCTGCAATGTCGCCCGAAGGGGACATCACCACCCAATTGCAGCCGGAAAGGAAAACCGGTGCCAGAGCGGCGAACAACAGCGTTTTACTGAAACTTTGCTTAGTAAACATTGCCACGGATCAACCCAGCGAGTGGAAACTGGCGCAAACTTTACGGCAATCGTTCGGCGCGGTGAATTGGACAATTTGTCCTATAGCTGACCTACAGCAAACGCGGTAGTCTGTGCCCAGATCGAGCGAACTCACCGGGATTTGCCTGACCATGGCCACACTCAACGCCAATAGCAACGCAGCTTCAGACTCAGATTTTCAGACGCCGGACGGGCACTCGCCTGTGGCCCCCGGCGAAATCGCCGTCGGCGTCATTATCGGGCGCGCTTCGGAGCACTTTGACTTCTTTGTGTTCGGGATGGCCTGCGTACTGGTCTTCCCGCAAGTGTTTTTCCCGTTTGCCGAAACCCTGCAGGGCATGCTTTACGGCTTTGTGATATTCGGCATGGCCTTTGTCGCCCGGCCCTTTGGCACCGCCCTGTTCATGAGCATTCAACGGCGCTGGGGGCGCAGCGTAAAACTCACTGCCTCACTGTTTCTGCTCGGTACCGCCACGGCCGGCATCGGCTTTCTGCCGGGCTACGCCAGTCTGGGTGGCACCGCCATCTTTCTGCTCGCAATGTTTCGGATACTTCAGGGCTTTGCCCTGGGCGGCTCCTGGGATGGCCTGCCCTCACTGCTGGCGCTGAACGCACCGCGCGCGCGCCGCAACTGGTACACCATGTTCGGCCAGCTCGGCGCTCCGATCGGCTTTCTGCTGGCAAACGCGCTGTTTCTGTACCTGATTCTCAATGTCAGTGCCGAGGATTTTCTTGCCTGGGCCTGGCGCTACCCCTTCTTTGTGGCCTTTGCCATTAATGTGGTCGCCCTGTTCGCCCGTCTGCGGCTGGTGCTGACCGAAGAATACACACTGGCGCTGGAAGAAAGCGCGCTGGAGCCCATCAGTACCCGGGAAATGCTCGATGAAGAAGGCCCGACCATTTTTCTTGGCGCCTTTGCGGCACTGGCCAGCTATGCCCTCTTCCACATTGTGACCATCTTCCCGCTGTCCTGGATCCTGTTGAATGGATCGCAGGTTATCAATGACGTATTGACGGTTCAGGTGTTTGGCGCGCTGATTGGTATTCTTGCCACAATTGCCTCGGGCCTACTGGCCGGCAAAATCGGCAAGCGTCGCACGGTGGGCTGGATGGCGGCGGTGATCACAGTGTTTGCCCTGTTCGCACCCTACCTGATGGGAGGCTCGGCCGCCCTGCAAAACACCTTTATTCTGATTGGTTTCGCCTTGCTGGGCGTTTCCTACGGCCAGTCACAGGGAACAGTAACTGCCAATTTCAAACGCCGCTTTCGCTACACCGGCGCCGCCCTTACCTCAGACTTTGCCTGGCTGTTTGGCGCCGCTTTTGCGCCCCTGATTGCGCTGGGTCTGTCAGTACAGTTTGGCCTTGAAGCCGTCAGCCTCTACCTGATTTCCGGCGCTTTCTGCACCCTGCTGGCGCTGTATATCAACCGCAAGGTCGAGGTTCAATAGCTTTTGACCGGAAACAAAAAAGGCGACGCTGCTGGTGCAGGGTCGCCTTTTTATTCAGGTATCGCGCTATTTGAAATAGGCGTTTTCGGTATTGGTGTGATCCGTCATGCCGCGGACACCCGCCAGTTCGGGCACCTGCTCGACCAGTGATTTCTCGACGCCCTCTTTCAGCGTTACGTCGACCATACCGCAACCCTGGCAACCACCGCCAAACTTGAGAATGGCGAATTTGTCTTCGGTGATTTCCACCAGCGAGACTTCACCGCCGTGGGCGGCGAGTGAAGGGTTCACCTCGTTGTAGAGAATGTAGTTGATCCGATCTTCCAGCGGACTGTTTTCATTCACCCGGGGCAGCCGTGAATTGGGCGCCTTGATGGTGAGCTGACCACCCATGCGGTCCTTGGCGTAATCCACAGTGGCGTCTTCCAGAAAGGGCACGCTGCGGGTTTCAACGTAGATAGTCAGTTTCGGGTAGGGAATCTGAATATCGTCGTCCTGGGCATCGCCCTCGCGACAGTAAGCGATACAGGTTTCCGCTTTCGGGGTTCCTGGCTGGGTGATAAACACACGCACACCGAGCACATCATCGCCCTGCTTTGACAACAGTTCCGCCAGGTAGTCCTGGGCGGATTCGGTGATGGTCATTTTGACTTCAGTGCCGTCTGTGGCGGCAACCGCTTGACCTTCCGACATAATTACCTCTTGAGTTTGCACCCGCTATGCGCTGTTTAAGGCGCCGTCAAACCGAGTATTCGCGGGCGTAGTCTGATAGAATTCGCCAGTTTAACACGAAGCCCATTTCTCACATAAGCTCAGAGCGGTTTATGGGGGCTTTTATTTGCTTTTTCAAGCAGTTAATCCCATACAGTTTTTAAGGATTTAGCAAGACAATGGCCAATCGAGCACAACGTATTCAGGCACTCAAAGACGCCCTCCAGAACCGCATTCTGGTCATCGACGGCGCCATGGGGAGCATGATTCAGTCCTATAAGCTCGAAGAAGCGGATTACCGCGGCGAACGCTTTGCCGATTTCCATCTGGATATCAAGGGCAACAACGATCTGCTTTCAATAACCCGGCCGGATGTTGTCAAAGACATCCATCAGGCCTACCTGGATTCCGGCGCGGATATTATCGGCACCAACACCTTTAACTCCACCCAG
Source organism: Spongiibacteraceae bacterium (assembly GCA_002710725.1). Classification (GTDB taxonomy): domain Bacteria; phylum Pseudomonadota; class Gammaproteobacteria; order Pseudomonadales; family Spongiibacteraceae; genus Litorivivens. The sequence goes on along the minus strand of PAKT01000032.1, from coordinate 11,321 downwards.
GTCGCCCAGGGCGACTACGAGATGCAGTTTATTGCCGAGGAGCTGAACCGGGCCGGGGCCAGAGTCGCTCGCGAAGCCGCTGACGCCCAAACCGCCGCCACGCCTGACAAACCGCGCTTTGTCGCCGGCATTCTCGGGCCAACACCGAAAACGGCCTCTATTTCACCGGATGTGAACGACCCGGGGGCGCGCAATATCAACTTTGATCAGCTGGTGGAAGACTACTATGCCGCCACCAAGGCGCTGGTGGAAAGCGATGTAGACCTGCTGTTGATTGAAACCATTTTCGACAGCCTTAATGCCAAGGCGGCTGTCTACGCCATCCTCAAGTATTTCGAGGACAGCGGCGAAGAAGTTCCTATCATGATTTCCGTGACATTCCCGGACGTCAGCGGCCGCACCCTCTCCGGGCAGACGCCAACCGCCTTCTGGAATACCATCGCCCACGCCAAGCCACTTATCGTCGGCACCAACTGTGGCCGCCGTATTTCAGAAATCCGGCCCTTCTTTGAAGAACTGGCGGACGTGGCCGAGTGCTATGTCAGCGGCCATTTCAATGCCGGCCTGCCCAATGAATTCGGCGAGTACGACGAAACCCCCGACGACATGGGCCGCGAACTGCGCGATCTCGGCGAGCGCGGCTACCTGAATCTGGTCGGCGGCTGTTGCGGCACCACGCCGGCCCACATTGAAAAAATTGGCGCCTCGATCGCGGACGTAAAGCCTCGCGAGATTCCGACAAGAGAAATTGCCTGCCGACTGAGCGGTCTCGAGCCCTTTACCATTGCGCCGGACTCCCTCTTCGTCAACGTCGGCGAGCGCTGTAACGTGACCGGCTCGGCCAAATTCAAGCGCCTGATTCTGGAAGACGACTACGACACCGCCCTGGCGATTGCCCGCGAACAGGTGGAAAACGGCGCCCAGATTATCGACGTGAACATGGACGAAGGCATGCTCGATGCCGAAGCCGCCATCGTCAGATTCCTGAACCTGATTGCCTCCGAGCCCGACATTTCCAAAGTGCCGATCATGGTCGACTCCTCTAAATGGGACGTTATCGTCGCAGGCCTGAAGTGTATTCAAGGCAAGGCGGTGGTGAACTCCATTTCCATGAAAGAAGGCGAAGCCGAGTTTATTGAAAAAGCGCGTATCTGCCGCCGCTTCGGTGCCGCCGTGGTGGTGATGGCCTTTGACGAAGACGGTCAGGCGGACAACCTCGAACGACGCAAGGAAATCTGTTCTAAGTCCTACGATATTCTGGTCAACAAGGTCGGCTTTCCGCCCCAGGACATCATTTTTGACCCGAACATCTTCGCCGTTGCTACCGGCATCGATGAGCACAACAACTACGCGGTGGATTTCATCGAGGCGGTGAAATACATCAAGGCCGAGTTGCCACACGCGCTGGTATCCGGCGGTGTTTCAAATGTGTCCTTCTCCTTCCGTGGCAACAACCCGGTGCGCGAAGCGATTCACTCGGTGTTTCTGTACCACGCCATTCAGGCCGGTATGGATATGGGCATTGTCAACGCCGGCCAGCTTGCGGTTTACGACGATCTGCCGGAGGAGCTGCGCGAGCTCGTTGAAGATGTGATTCTGAACCGGCGGGATGATGGCACCGAGCGCCTGCTGGAAGTTGCGGAAAAATACCGCGGCGATGGCACCACTGCCGCCAGGCAGGAAGACCTGAGCTGGCGTGAGCTGCCGGTGTCAAAGCGCATCGAACACGCGCTGGTAAAAGGCATCACCACCTATATTGAAGAAGACGCAGAACTGGCCCGCCAGGAAGCCGCCAAGCCTATCGATGTGATCGAAGGGCCTCTGATGGACGGCATGAACGTGGTCGGCGATCTCTTTGGCGCAGGCAAGATGTTTCTGCCGCAGGTGGTAAAATCAGCGCGCGTCATGAAGCAGGCGGTGGCCTACCTGCAGCCTTATATTGAGGCGGAAAAGGAAGAAGGCGCCAAGCCCAACGGCAAGATCCTGATGGCGACTGTCAAAGGTGACGTACACGATATCGGCAAGAATATTGTGGGCGTGGTGCTGCAGTGCAACAACTTTGAGGTCATCGATCTCGGGGTGATGGTTTCCTGCGACAAAATTCTCGACGCTGCCAAAAAGGAAAATGTCGATATCATCGGCCTGAGCGGATTGATCACTCCCTCACTGGACGAGATGGTGCATGTGGCCGCTGAAATGCAGCGACTGGACTTCAATGTTCCATTGATGATTGGCGGTGCCACCACCTCCAAAGCGCATACAGCAGTCAAGATCGAACCGAAGTACAAAAACGACGCCGTTATTTACGTGCCGGATGCTTCGCGCAGCGTCGGCGTGGCAACCCAGCTGATAAGCGATACCCAGAAAACCGCGTTTGTTAAAGAGCGCAAGGACGAGTACGCCCGTATCCGCGAACGTCGGGCTGGCAACGAAGCCAGAGGTCGCCGCCTGCCCTACACAACCGTTGTAGAAAAAGGCTTCAAGACGGACTGGGAAAGCTATACGCCACCGACTCCGACTTTTACCGGCACCCGCACTTTCGACGACTACCCGCTGGAGAAGCTGCGGGAAACCATCGACTGGACGCCCTTCTTTATCACTTGGGGCCTGGCCGGCAAATACCCGAAGATCCTCGACGATGAAAAAGTCGGCGAAGCGGCGCGCAACCTGTTCAATGATGCACAGGCCATGCTCGATCGTATTATTGACGAAAAGCTGCTGAAAGCCTCCGGCATTATCGGCTTCTGGCCGGCCGCCAGCGAGGGCGATGATATTGCTCTGTACAACGAGGACGGCAGCGAGCTGGCTACCCTCCATCACCTGCGCCAGCAGACCGAAAAGCCGGACGACAAGCCCTACATGAGCCTGGCCGACTACGTTGCCCCGAAAGCCAGTGGCAAGCAGGACTACGTGGGTGGTTTTGTGGTGACGGCAGGCATTGGCGCAGAAGCACTGTCGGCAGAGTATGAAGCCAAAAACGACGACTACAGCTCCATCATGGTCAAGGCGCTCGCCGACCGTCTCGCGGAATCATTCGCCGAGCATATGCACAAGCGAGTGCGCACCGAGTTCTGGGCTTACGTGGACAGCGAAAACCTGAGCAATGAAGAACTGATCAAGGAAAAGTATCAGGGTATTCGACCGGCGCCGGGCTACCCTGCCTGCCCGGATCACACCGAAAAGCCAACCCTGTTTACGATACTGAATGCAGAAGCGGAAACCGGTGTGGCCCTGACCGAGCACTTTGCCATGACGCCGGCGGCGTCGGTGAGCGGGTTTTACTACTCTCACCCCCAGTCGCGCTACTTTGCGGTGGGCAAGATTGCCAAGGATCAGGTGGAAAGCATTGCCGAGCGCAAAGGGAAATCGTTCAAGGAAATGGAGCGCTGGTTGTCACCGGTGTTGGATTACGATCCGTAACCGACGCTCACCCCTCTCCCACGGGGAGAGGGTGCGCTCTGAAGCTGGGCTATTGGAGTAAACAACCAGACATAAAAAAAGCCTCATCAGAGGCTTTTTTTATGTCGCACTGATACTTACTTGGGCATGCTGGCCAGCCAGAAAGTAACAGTACCAACCACCAGGGCGATGATCGCGATGCTGGCAAAGGCATCGGCCACGGCGTCTTGACGAGATTCTTCAGACATCGGTGTTTCCTCAGGCTAGTTTTTAATCCGGCGGCATTGTAGCGGATTCAATCAAGCTGACCAAGTTACAACAGGCCCGATGATCACGCTCAGTCCTAAGCATATGAAAAACCGATCTTTCCCCTCACGCTACCATCTGCGTACCATATCCACCTCAGCAGTTAAGCCCCCTGCAAGCTCGCGCAAGCACAGGGTTTTAGTGTAAAATTGCGCGCCCTCAAAGTCAGCTCCAAAGCCATTTCAGGGGCTAATCGGGATCAAATCGGACCTAAATCGGAAGTACGATGTATATATACGATCAATTCGACCGCCAGATTATCAATGAACGGGTGGCCCAGTTCCGGGACCAGACCCAGCGCTATCTGGCTGGTGAAATCACCGACGAGCAGTTTCTGCCTCTGCGCCTGCAAAACGGCCTCTATATCCAGCGCCTGGCACCGATGCTCCGCATCTGCATTCCCTACGGCACGCTAAACGCCAATCAACTGCGCAAGCTGGCCGATATTACCCGCAAGTATGACAAGGGCTACGCTCACTTCAGCACCCGGCAGAATATTCAGTTGAACTGGCCCAAGCTGGAAGAAGTACCGGATATCCTCGCTGACCTGGCTACCGTGGAAATGCACGCCAACCAGACCAGCGGCAACTGTATTCGTAACTTTACCGCCGATCAGTTTTCCGGCGTCGCACAGGACGAGGTTGAAGATGCCCGCCCCTGGTGTGAAATTCTGCGTCAATGGTCAACCTTCCACCCGGAATTCGCCTTTCTGCCGCGCAAATTCAAGATTGCTATTTGCGGCTCCAAGCGCGACCGCGCCGCCGTGGCCTTCCACGATATTGGCCTGGAAATCATTAAAGACAGCGCCGGCGAGACTGCTTTCAAAGTATTTGTCGGCGGCGGCCTCGGTCGTACCCCGGTTATCGGTTCAATGATTCACGACTGCCTGCCCAAACAACACGTTATCTCATACCTCGATGCTATCCTGCGGGTCTACAACCAGCTTGGCCGCCGGGACAACAAGTACAAGGCGCGCATCAAGATTCTGGTCAAAGCCATGGGCGCCGAAGCCTTTAAACAGAAGGTTGAGGAAGAATGGCAAGCCATCAAAGACGGGCCGATGACTCTCACCCAGGATGCTGTCGACCACGCCTTCAGCTTTTTCCAGCCCCCTGCCTACGAAGCGCAGGACGCCGCTGCGGCCCAGTCGACACTGGATGATCAGCGTCTGTCCGAAGCCCGCTTCGCCGCCTGGTTAAGCCACAACACCGTCGCGCATAAACAGCCCGGTTACGCCGCCGTTAACGTTTCTCTGAAAGAAACCGGTGTCGCGCCCGGCGACATCACCGCAGAGCAGATGGAAGCGGTCGCAGCCCTCAGCGAGGAATTCGGCTTCGGCGAGATTCGCAGTACGCACGAGCAAAATCTGGTACTGCCCGATGTACGCAAGATTGATCTGTTTGCCCTCTGGCAAAAGCTGGATGCCCTGCGTTTGGCCTCTCCGGTAATCGGCACCCTGAACGATATTATCTGCTGCCCCGGCGGCGATTACTGCGCACTGGCCAATGCCAAATCCATCCCGGTGGCAGAGGCCATTCAGCGCCGCTTCGATGATCTGGACTATCTTTACGACCTGGGTGAAATCGAGCTGAATATTTCAGGTTGCATGAACGCCTGCGGTCACCACCACATTGGCCACATAGGCATTCTCGGCGTCGACAAAAAGGGACAGGAGTTCTATCAGATCTCATTGGGTGGCAGCCAGAGCAACGATGCCGCTATCGGCAAAATCCTTGGGCCTTCATTTGCCCAGGATGAAGTGCCCGAAGTGATCAGCAAGCTGCTGGAAACCTACGTCAACAACCGTACCGAGGAAGAGCGCTTCCTGGATACCTACCGTCGTATCGGTATTGAGCCTTTCAAGGAGCGTGTATATGCCTGAGCGTATTATCAAAGACGGCGCCATTGTTGAAGACAACTGGCAGGTGGTTCGCGAGCTGGAAGGTGATTTGCCTTCCGGCAATATCATTGTGCCGGCCCAGCGTTGGCTTGATGAAAAAGACGCCCTGCAAGCACGTGGAAACGTGGCCGTATGGCTGGCCAGTGACCAGTCGCCCAAAATTCTGGGCGACGCGATTAATGACTTTGCGTTGATTGCGGTGGACTTCCCGGCCTTTGCCGACGGTCGTGGCTTCAGCTATGGTCGCGAATTGCGCGAGCAACACGGTTTCAGTGGAGACTTGCGCGCCATCGGCAACTTTATGCGCGATCAGCTCGCCTACCTGAGCCGCTGTGGCTTCAACAGCTTTGCACTGCAGAACTCAGACCTCGAAGCAGCCCTGCAGAGCCTGCAGAACTTTTCGGTGCACTATCAGGTGTCGATCGACAATCCCCAGCCCCTGTTCCGGGCCCGCCAGGGCTAATCCTTACGCCCTGGCTCAGCCGGGGCGTGATTACCTTCTCTACAATACCTGCTAAAAGGTCATAAAGTCGGGGGTATTGAACTTCCAGCTTTTGACTTCCGCCCGCTCTTTAATCCGCCAGCCTTTATCAGTTCGCACGTATTTATCGACGTACCACAGGCCAAGCATAAAGACATGGCTCTCCCCTTCACCCATCGCCATTTCCATGGGGTTAAAGCACATCACCCGCCCCTCGGCGGTATCGCCATTGACCTTGATCTGCATATTGGCATTGAGGTGCTGGGAGTTGGGGAAGGCAGGCAGAGCCTCTTTCAAAAAAGCGATGGTGGTTTCCAGATCACCCACTGAGCCGTCGAAGGCGCTGTAGTCGATATGGGCGTCGGCGGTAAAAACATCGCGCAGCTCGTCGGCCGCTTTGCGGTCAATAATATCGGCGTAGTGGTAAAGCAGATCCTGGATTTCAAAACGATCGGATATTTCCTGCTGGGACAGCATGGGGTAGCTCCTTGTTATGGTTAACACCTAATGAGACTAAGCCTAGCTTAGGAGCTGCTCGCGCTTTTTGCCTCACCCTAATGGGGGGAACCAATCTAATGTGGGGAACCATTCATCGCAAAACAGCGACGCAAAAAAAGGCCGCTTGCGCGGCCTTGTGATCAGTCTTCCAGCTTGAACACCCGGCGGGCGTTATCGCCGAGGAACTTGGGCCACACCTCGTCCTTGAAGGGCACGTTGGGCATATCCTTGAAAATACGATCCAACGACAGCCCCATCGGGAAGTAACCCGCGTACATGATCTTGTCAGCACCGCGCTTGTTGGCGAAGTTGATAATCTCTTCCGGGTAGTGCTTCGGCGCAAAGGCGCTGGTCATATAGTACAGGTTCGGATACTTGAGCATGAGTTTCCAGGCCAGCTTTTCCCAGGGCTCGGCACCGTGGCGCATGACAATTTTCAGCTCGGGGAAGAACCAGCAGATTTCATCCAGCAGTTCGACTTTCTGCGGCGCCATTGGCAGACGCGGACCCGGCACACCAATACAGGGGCAGAACGGCAGATCCAGCTCAACCAGCTTGGCGTAAATGGGGTACCACTTGTTTTCGTTGTAAGGCACCTGCGGGCACAGGCCCGAGGCAAAGGCCGTTACCGCTTTGATGCCGTATTCCTTATGCAGGCGCTCGATCTTGCGCACCTCTTCCATGCCGTTGTTGGGGTTGGCTTCATAGGCGGCAAAAAAACGCTCAGGGAAGCGCTCGAGGGCTTCTTTGGCAACAACATTGTTGTCGTCGATACCGAGCATCGCGCGCTGAATTCCGTGCTTGTCCATCTGCTCAACGGTGTAGGCAATATAGTCTTCTTTACCGCCGACCTGCGGTACATCCTTGAACATATACTGGGCGGGGAATTTGAACATCTCCCGGCTTTCCTGATCCATGAGCAGGGGCTTCATGAATTCATACCACTGGCTGTTGTCTTCACCTGGCACATTGAGCATCAGGTCGATGATCGGGAAATCGGTAGGCATTGGCATGGTAAGGTCCTCATTATCATTGTTCAGCGCGACAAAACGCCAAGAATGCCCGTATTTTTGCGCAACGGGCCATTCTGTCTCAATAGCAAACTACGTCAGATATACACGCAAATCCGGTCACTTGCGCGAATTCGGAAGGGTCAGTTGATGACGCCGGTCTCGACGATGGTGCGATTGCGCCCCTGGTTCTTGGCGCGATACAGCGCCATATCGGCCAGTATCATCAAGCTGTCGAGCTCTTTCTGGTCGGTCAGACCGACAATACCAATGCTGACCGTGACCGGCCGTATCTCGCCATCATCGCCACTGAGCAAATGTTCTTTGCACAGTTTGGTCCGCAGCCGTTCAAAGGTGCCGTAGGCGTTCATGGGTTTGGAATTTGGCAGACAGACTGCAAATTCTTCACCGCCGATACGCCCGACAACGTCGTGCAGACGCAGGCTGCCCTTAAGCATTTTACCGAAGGCTTTCAGCACCTCGTCGCCCTTGGGATGACCGTATTCGTCGTTGATCGACTTGAAATGGTCAATATCGAGAATGGCGATCGACAAGGGCTCCTTGGAGGATTTCGCCATTTCAAACTCGGCGTTGGCGCGATCAAAAAAGGCCCGGCGGTTCAGCAGGCCGGTCATTTCGTCCCTATAAGCCATGTCCCGTAGCTTTTCTACGTCGCGGCTCAACTGGATCGTGTCTTTCTGGGTGCGAAGCACGTTGTTGATCCGCGCAACCAGCGCGGTAAAACTGAAGGGTTTGGTAACGTAATCGTTGGCACCGGATTCCAGGCAACGCGCCAGATTACTGTCTTCAGTATTGGCGGTAAGAATGATCACGGGAAGTTCGGCATGCTCGTCACTCAGGCGAATCTGCTGCAGCACCTGATGGCCGTCCATCTCGGGCATGCCGATATCCAGCAGCACCAGATCCGGGCGCTCCTGATCAATCAAGGCCAGACCCTCGCGGCCGCTTTGCGCGGTCACCATGTCGAACCCTTCGTCCTCAAGACCGTTCTTGAGAATATCGAGGTTATAAGGGGTGTCGTCGATAGCGAGAATTTTAGTCATAAGAGAGAGCTGACCACCCCAGTATACGGATACGACTCATAGTCCGGCTGTTCTATCACTTTACTTCTCAATAGTTTGTTTCCAAGGGCCTTTTTATAATCAGTAAGCTACATCCAGCTTACTGTGATCCCAACTGACTGTCCGCTCTGCAATTATACGTATCGCGGTCTTCTTTGAGACCATACTTCGGGTGGCTTCGACCAGCATCTCTTCGGGATAATCCCGTGTGTTGTTGCGTATCAACACGGCCATATGTAGACGGTGAACTTCTTCCGGGTCACGAATCAGCTCCGCCCGCCCGTACACTACCACGGCTTTAAGCTCTTCATATTCCGTACCGCTCTCAAACAGCACGCTAACCCGGTTATCCCGTTCGAGATTTTTTACTTTCTGGGATTTCGTGAAGGTTTCCAACACGATGTCCCCGTCATCGAGGGCAAACCACAGCGTGGTCATGTGTGGCCAGCCATCTTTGCCGTTGGTGGCCAGCTGGGCATTTTTCTGTCCGGCGATGAAATCCCATACTTCCTCATCGCTCATCTGAATCAGATCACGTCGTTTCACGCCGTGGCCTCCATTTCAGCCTTAAGTGCCCTGCTGAGACTCTGCGCCAGCTCCGCCAGTTCCCCGTCATCCCCGCGGGCTCTGCCATGAATGTTCAGAGGCCTGCCCTCAGTCTGCGGAATCAGGTGCATATGATAGTGAAACACGGTCTGCCCGGCTGCGGCCCGGTTGAGCTGATGTACACCGAGACCATCGCCCCCTACAACGCGATCCAAAACCCGCGCCAAAGGCACGGATAATCTGGCAACGGCGGCAATATCAGATGGATCTGCAGTGAAAATATCGTCACTGTGGCGCTTTGGAATAATCAGCAGATGCCCCCGGTGTGCCGGAAACAAGTCCAGAAACGCCAGTAACTGTTCATCCTCATAGACCTTGTGCGCGGGTGCGGAACCTTCAGCAATGGCGCAGAAAATACACGTCATTCAGACCTCCATCGGAGCGGCATCTTTATGATGGCTTCTGTTGCCTCGTTTGGCCACTGATTTGTCTATGGTCTGGTACCAGTTCACACCGTCGTCATCTTTGTTGCAGGACAGGCGCCCGGCCTCAATCAGATAGTTGAGATGCGCGATCGCCTCGCCCAGTGCGAGATTCATCTGGGCAACCCCGATCTCCCGATCAAACAGCACCGCCAGCATCTCAATCGCTTTTTTCGGCTCGATACACGCTTCTTCGACTGCTTCCAGGTGATCCTGGTGATGATCCTGAAGGTAGTTCAGCCGGGTCTGAACGCCGTAAAACGGCGTGTTGTGCGCGGGGAACACCAGGGTATCGTCAGGCAGATCCCGACCGAAGCGCTGCAGCGAGCTAAGCCAGCGTTTCAGGGGGTTGGCATTGGGCTCTGAGGGCATCACGCTGATATTGCTGGTGATACGGGGAATGATCTGGTCACCTGAAAACAGCAGCTTGTCACGCTCGTTATACAGGCAGACATGCTCAGGTGAATGACCGCTGCCAATCATGACTCGCCAGTCTCGGCCGCCGATGCTCAGCACATCACCTTCACTGAGGCGGTTAAAGGCCATGGGCATCGGCGTCACAATATTGCCGAAGCCTTTGAATTTCGCCCGCACCCGCTCCAGATAATCCTCCGACACCCCGGCCGCGATATAAAACGCGTGTGTCGTCCACGAAATACTGCTGAAGTCAGACGCGGAAAAGGTTCGGGCGTTGTAGTACTCGCCAAAGCTCATATACAGCGGCGCACGCCACTTGTCACACAGCCAGCCCGCCTGTCCGACGTGGTCCGGGTGCATGTGCGTGACGATGACGCCCAGTACCGGCTTGCCCTGCATCGGGCCATCGAACAGCTGTTGCCAGGCCTCTTGGGTGCCATCCAGGCCCATGCCGGTGTCGATAATCCACCAGCCATCGCGGTCTTCAAGTACGTAAAGGTTGATGTGATCCAGGGCCATGGGCAGTGGCATGCGCAGCCAGTAAACGCCCTCAGCTACCGTAATCCATTCACCAACTTCTGGAATATTTTCAAAGGGGTACTGAATATCTCTCATGCTATTCCTTGATTAACGCCTAAGGCTTGGCCTCAGGCAAGTCGCAGCGGCAGCTCGCGCAGACGCTGACCGGTGGCCGAAAACACGGCGTTGGCCAGAGCGGGGGCTACCGGCGGCAGGCCGGGCTCGCCAACCCCCGTCGGCGCACTCTGCGAGGCTACGATATGCACTTCAATTTCCGGGGTTTCCGCCAGCGACAGCATGGGATAGTCGTGGAAGTTGCTCTGCATTACCCGTCCGTCTTCAAGGGTAATCGCCCCTTTCAGGGCCGCGGTCAGGCCAAACACGATACCGCTTTCCATTTGCGATCGCACCACGTCCGGGTTGACCGCCAAACCACAGTCGACCACACAAACCACCCGATGCACCTTGATCGCACCCTCTTTAACCGAGGCCGTAACCACCTGGGCAACCGAGGTATGAAAGCTGTCGTGGGCGGCAACACCCTGAAACTGGCCCGGTTCTGTCTGCCCCCAAACCGCCTTTTCGGCGGCCATCTTCAGCACACCGTAGCGACGTGAATCGGGTGACATGTGTTGCATGCGGAAGGCTACCGGATCCTGCCCTACCCGGTGGGCGAGCTCG
>PAKT01000031.1 GCA_002710725.1 Spongiibacteraceae bacterium | reverse complement strand
TCGCCGGATTGCTCTCCAACACCGACGTCAGAAGCGGTGAAAACAACCAGGCGTTAGCAAACAACAATCGCTGATAGAAAGGCTGGTCATCGCCAAGAAAACGCATGAACTCGACGGTGTAATCCAGATCAACCGGAAACGGGTTCTGCTCCAGGCGGTGCACGGCGCGCCCGATACTGCCCGCTGCCGTTTGCATGGGTGGCATGGAGGAATGCCCGCCGGTACCGCGAGCACTGAGTTTCAGGCTCACATAACCCTTTTCACCGGGGCCGATCAGGGCAACACGCTTATCAACACCGGGAACCATGCCTTTAGCGATCACCCCGCCTTCATCCAGCAGAAAGTCGACGGTTACACCGCGCGCTTTCAGTGTGTCAGCTACTACCACGGCTCCACGATTACCCCCTACTTCTTCGTCATGGCCAAAAGCGAGGTAGATGGTACGCGGCGGTACAAAGCCTTCTTCCAGATGCCGTTCGACGGCCTCCAGAATGCCCAGTACGCCCGCCTTGTCGTCGATAGCCCCGCGTCCCCAGATGTAACCGTCGGCAATCGTTCCGGCAAAGGGTGGGTGGGTCCACTCCTCTTCCGTTCCGGGAATAACCGGCACGACGTCCTGATGAGACAGCAGCAGTATGGGATTGCGCTTGGCATCCTGCCCTTGCCAGCGGAACAGCAGTGTTGCGTCGTTGATCAGCTCGTAAGGAATCTCGGCAAAGGTTCGCGGAAAGCGCTGCTTCAGATAACCGCGCAGCTCCGTGAAGGGCTGATAGTCAAAAGACGCGTAGTCGGCGGTTGAAATACTGGGGAAAGTGAGCGCCTTCGCGAGGCCCTGAGCTAATGCCTGCTCATCCCACTCGCCCAGTTCAATAGCTGCAACGTCTTCGGAAAGTTCAGGTTTGAAACTGACGGTACGGACAATGAGCACTGCTGTCAGCAGCATCAGAGCAAGCAGAAAAAACTTTAAGAGTTTCATAAGCGAAAAGACGCCTCTTCCTGGAAAATTTATTATCCGGCGTATGCGACATTAAAACCGGTAGCTGAATTCCAGCCCGGCCTGCCGGGGCGTTCCTGGGACTCTATTGGCCACACCGATAACGCTGGTGACCGCGATACCACCGACAAAGTAAGGCTCGTCTTTTACGTTGTCGACAAAGGCGGTCACCGAGAGCTGTTCGTTGACCTCCCAGGCCAGGCGGGCATTAAACAATTCATACTGACTGATAATCGAGCTTTCGTAGTCACCGCTCAGGTAATCGGTGCCGATAAATATACGGTCCGAGTAGTAGTACTGAAGCTGGGGTGAGATCACACCGAAATCGGAATACCAGTCATAGCGCAGCACCATACCGCGCACGTTTTGGGGCACCTGCGGAAAGGGCTCACCACTGCGATCGACAATGGCAAACCCGTTGGGGGTGTTTGTACCCAGGCTGTATTCAAGCAGATCGCCGTCGGTATAGCCGGCGTTGGCATTAATCGTGAAATCACCGATCAAGGCGGTAAGTTCCAGTTCAAAGCCGTCGACAACTGCTTCACCGGCATTACCGGTAAACTGGATCACCTCCGTTGCCGTAGCTCCACGCTCATAGAGCGCCACCTGCAGATCGGTGTAATCCATCTGGAAAACGGCGACGTTAAACCGAACCCGTGAATCCAGCGCATCCAGTTTGAAGCCTATCTCTTTATTGGTCACCAGCTCCGGTTCAAACTGCTGGATATTGGCGGAGGTCTGGGTATTACGGATATCCAGACCGCCGGATTTAAAGCCTTTTGATACGGTTGCGTAGGCGATGAAGCTGTCGAGATTCAGGGCTTCAAGCGTATCGTCCGTTGCGAGATAGGTAAGCGTTAGGTTTGGAGTCACTTCGGAAAAAGAGGTATCGCCTACAAGAGGGTCTGCGAATACCAGCGGCACCTGCGGCGCCTGATAGGCAAAATACTGCTGCAGAGACACTGGCGAGTATATGCCGTCCTGATAGTGAACAACCGGCTGCAGGATCGCCGGGTTACTGCCGATCTGAGCGTTCAAGCGGTTCGCGTATTCCTGGTAGTCCGGCGTGATCTGGGTGTGTTCACTGCTGCGCTCTTCTTCCGTGTAGCGAACCCCCAGCGTCAACTGAAACCAGCTCGTCATATCCCAGCTCGCCTGGGCAAACACCGCCTTGGTGGTGTTTTCGTAATTCGCGTTTTGGGCAGCATTCGCCTGCACGGGCAACACAAAATTATTGGGCAGTGGAATACCCAGCTCCACCGCCGCGTCCGGGCCGACGGCCACAAGACCATTTTCCCCCACATCGGTTCCATCCAGCGTATCGTCCAGCGTCTCGCGCGCAAAAAAGGCGCCGAAGGTGTAGTTAAGTGTTGCATCCCACGCGCTTCCGTTAAATTTCAGTTCCTGGGTAAACTGGGTGCGCTGCTGGTCTGGCGAATTAAGCCCTGCGCCGTCAAAGACCTGACGGCCTGCGTCCGGGCCCACCGCCACAATATGAATGTCAGTACCGTCTGAATCACCACTGATGGCGATATTATCCTGCATGGCATAGCTGCTGATGCTCTCCACATCCATGCCCCACATCGGCCAGCGCAGGGTCAGCGCCGCCATGTGATTATCGATGGCGTAACGGGCGTCCTCGTCGTTTTGCGATACTTCGAAATTGCCGGCCAGTGCCGAACTCCTGTCACAGGCTTCTTTAAAGTTGGAACCGTTGGCGTCCCGGTAAATTCCCTTAGTGAGAATGGCGCCACTGTTCTGAAACTGGCAGTTGTAAGGTGAACCCCGTTCATCAATCCGGCTGAGAAAGCCGAAGAGGTCCACTTCCAGAGTCTCTGTGGCATACCACAGCATCCGACCGGACATGGCGATCCGATCCTGATCAAACAGGGCATTACCTGCATTGACATTATCAATCGACCCGTCACTGCGCTTTGAGTTGACAGCGAGCCTGAGCGCGAGATCATCGGTCAGCGGCAGGTTTGAACTGAGCTTGGCATCCTTGCGACCGTCACTGCCGACGGTAACCTTGGCGGCCATTTCAAACTCATCCGAGTGGGGCTTTTTGGAATCCACCAGAATGGCACCGCCGATATTGTTCTTGCCGAACAGCGTGCCCTGCGGGCCGCGCAGCACCTGAATATTCTCCACATCAACGGCGTCCAGCAGCTGGGCGTCCGAACGCGGTACGTAGACCCCGTTAAGGTACATCCCTACGCCGGGGTCGAGTACCGGATTGCCACTGCGCTGACCAATGCCGCGTATGAAGATCGCCGGGGCTTTGTAGTTGGTCTGCGAAAACTGCAGGCTGGGCGCCAGGGTTTCCACATCTTCTATGTCGCTGATACCAAGCCGATCGAGGGTATCCGCTCCCACCGCCGACACGGCAATCGGGGTGTCCTGCAGGTTTTCAGCGCGCCGGCGGGCGGTGACCACAACCTCCTCCAGCATTCCCCGCCCTTCCGATTGGGCCGCCACCGGGGCACTCAGGGAGCCAAGACCGATCAGGGCTGGCACGACAGACAGTAAGGGGAAAAGGCCCCGAGAGAGCGTTGTTTGCGGCATAAAATTCTCGTTATTTGTTAACCATGAAAACATTATCCCGAAAACCGACGGCCAAACCAAACTTTGAGCCGGATTACCCTGAAGTTGCCTGATCAGAGGGCCCTTTATTCAGCAGTCATATCTGCAATTGACCCAAATGTACGGAAACCTGGCAATTTTGGTCATAGCAGCCAAGCCTCACCCATGGTTAAATTTCGACCACATATCGAACAATTTACGACCACGCCATTAACCGTGTAGCCCTATGATTCGAGACAACCTGCTGCCAGCCGCCGAACTCTATTCTCTTGAGTCCGACCAGGTCATTCCATTGACTACCGGTCGTGACCTGCGTCTTGCGCTCAAGCGTTACCGCATTCCTGCCTCCGTAATGGCTATGATCGCCAACCTCTCGGACTGGGAACTTGAGCACGCTCTTGGCCAACGCAGGCTCTCGGGCACAATGCTCGTCTGGTACCAGTGCATGCGCCGCTACGAACACTCGTTGACCGAGACCATCCAGGCCGATATGCGCCAGTACGGTGAATCCGTTTTGCCGCGATTCCTGTCTGACCGCCATATGGCCATGTACGCCCCTGAAGCCTGGGCAATCCTGCCTTCCGCAAGAATCGCCAGCAGCATCTGCGACTGGGTCAGTGAACATATAGAAGGCACCGACAACTGCGGAGTAAAGATTTACGATTTCAATCAGCTGCGCTACGACCGCTGGCTGGAAGAGCATGCATTGCGCCACGACTCTGATGTACTCGACTTCTGGTTTGCCAAACAATATTCCTGAGAACTGTTTTGCCATCTGAAAGGCAGCATTCACATTTACCCTCTTCAGCGAAAATGTGATTTTTCACAGGGCTTTAAGTACATCTACGTAAATTAATCCGAGGCGCGTTCTGCTTCAATGACGGCTTACAGAGAAGTACCCTGGAGGCTGGTTTTCGTGAGTGCTGTAGAGCGTAAGAAGTTTAATGTTCTTATAGCTGATGACAATCAAAGTGACGTATTCATCATAACTCGTGGGCTGGCCCAATTTGACGCCCAGTGTAACGTCTTCGATGTGCAGGATGGGGAAAGTTTGTTGACCGCGCTGGGCATCGATCCGGTGTCCGGAAGACCGATAGCACCCCAGCCTATCATCCCCCGTCCAGACCTTATTCTCATCGATCTCTTCATGCCAAAGCTCTACGGCCTGCAAGCCTTGAAGATGATCAAACGGGATCGGCGTTATCAGCGTACTCCGTGCCTTCTCATGTCCCACAGCCTGTCTGAGCACGACCGGCGACAGGCAGGCGTGATCGGTGCCTGCGGCATCCTTCACAAAACAGACAACCCGAGCAACTTTCGCGCGGCCATTCGCGACCTTGAAACTGTGCTTAGCGGGGGAGCGAAGCCCAGACAGACCGAGCCCGGCGATTCCCGTATTCTTCGGTGAGCCCCAGATCAGAACAATGATTTTGCACAGATGCTTAAACTCGTGTTAGGGCACACATCCTGCCAATGCGTGATTGTATCCTGGCCGAATAACACCCCTTGTTGCGTCCTCCAGCATTTGAACCGACTGAAAGCGGCCTGCTTGTGAGGCCAGTGATTTTCCGCTAACGTTCAGCGACACTGCTATTGAAGTTGCCATGAACAACACACCACCCCAGGAACCCCATGATACCCGCGGTCGCATACTTCGGGCTGCTCGCAAGCAATTTGCCCGCAATGGCTATGCGGGTACCCGACTGGACGATATTGCCGTGGACGTCGGTATTCGGCGACCCTCTCTGTTTCATCACTTCAAGGACAAATCAACGCTTTACCAGGCGGTGTGGCAACAGGCCATGGAAGAGCAGGATCGCCAACTGACACCCTACTTCGAACAACCCGGCACTCACCCGGTAGAACTGCTCCACCTCGCCACCGATGCATGGGTAGACTACGCCTTCGCCAACCCTGATTTTATCTACCTCTCCCTTTACGCCGTCGCTTCAGGCCAAAGCGCAGAGATTCCGCCTGAAACCGCAATTCAGACCATTGATCGCTGGCAGAAACTGATTGAGCGAGGCATTAAGGAAGGCGTATTTAATCCGGTGCCGCTGGTGGACTGCATGTCGCTGATTGCCGGCATGACCAGCTTTTATCTCACCACGCCAAACAACAATGTGCCACAACTGGTTGGTTCATATACCGGAGATAGAGTGCTGTTCGCCAACCGGCTGAAGCTCCTGTTGTCCACGCTGCTGGTGAAACCCCAAGGCGACAATGTGCTGCCCTTCAGGCGCTAACGGGGCTTTGAACTGCTGGGCTTTCTGTTGCGCATCGCCGCAGCCAGCGCTGCTCCCGCCCAGCTCAGCGCAACCTCGGAATCTTCCAGACATTCGGCTGGCGCTTCCGCGTAGGACAGGGCAATCGTTTTGCCTTGCCGCTGATAAGTAAACCGCGGCAAATCCGCCGCCTCATAATGCGGCCAGTTGATCGAGTCGACTTTCAGATACAGCACATCGTCGGCAACCAGGCCGAACATCAATCCGTCGATAAACAAACCGTGGCCACCGAACATCCGCCGAGCCGTGACCGGGCCCAGCGGCTCCAACGCATCGCAAATCAGCTCCAGCATTTCGGACACAGACGGCACTCCATTCTTTCAAGAGTTATGAGCTATAAGCTCCATCAAGCTGCAATCAAGCGTTTGGCAAAGTCATCCATATACCGTTTTTTATCGTCCAGGGTCGACCCGGGACCAATGCCGAACAGGAATGGATAGCTTACCGTGCCGGTAACTCCGAGCGCCTCCAGCCTTGCAACAACGTTCGGCGCAAGTGCTTCAGTCAGTGGCGCGATAACAGAAAAGGGCTGTTGTGCGCGCTTCGACTGCGCCCGCATTGCCTGCAGTTCGGGAAGAAATTGCTCCAACTCGGCCAGCGTATTGCCCGGCCCATACCAACCATCACACTGATCCACAGCCCGCCGTAAGACTGCAGGCGAATGACCACCGCCAATCAGGGGCACATTGCTGTCGGGAATCGGACGAATCTTCACCCGCTCCATATCGAAGAACTCGCCCCTATAACTGACTTCCTTGCCACTCCAAAGCTGGCGCATCACATCAATCATCTCATCAGTTCGACGCCCGCGACGACTGAAGTCGACACCGAGCTGATCAAATTCCTCCTTGAGCCATCCTGCGCCAAAACCCAATGCAAAACGGTCGCCACTGAGTTTGCACAAGGTGGCAACGTTTTTCGCCACTTCGATCGGGTGGCGCAGCGGCAGCACATAAATACCCGTCATGAATTGCAGTGTTTTGGTTACCGCCGCAGCCGCCGCAAAACTGATCAAGGGGTCAGGAAATTCCATATCCGGATTCTGCGGCGAAACGCCATCCGAGGAGTAGTAGTAACGCGAGCTTGTACTCGCCGGATAATAGATATGCTCCGCCAGAATGAGCCCCTTAAAGCCAAGCTGCTCCGCGTGCACGGCTATATCCGGTATCTGTTCGGTTTCGCACCAACTGATAACCTGCCAAAAATCCATATTTACGTCTCCCTGTTTTTCCTGACTGTAGCGACGGAGCGATATCTGGCACCATCCACCACACGGAGGATCGCCCGTTTGGCGTAGACATTATTATCGAGGAGACACTATGAGCCAGATTGTGGCCGCAGACTTTAATATACCCACAGATTACCGCCATTGGGCCGGCGATAAGGCCGAAGACAATATCGGGCCCTTTTTCTGCCGCAGCATGGCGCCGAACTCGGACACCGCCCTGCGGTTGACCGAGAAGCACTGCAACCTGTTCGGCATCACCCACGGCGGCGTGCTGATGGCCTTTGCCGACTACACCCTCTGCCTGGCCGCACTGGAAAACGAGCAGCAGGGCTGTCTGACCGTTACCTGTGACAACCAGTTTATCGGCTCCGCCAAGGCCGGAGAACTTCTGCTGGGGCGCGGCGAGCTGATCCGTCGTACCCGCAAACTGGCCTTTGTCCGAGCGACCCTGCAGGTAGATGACCGCATTGTGCTCTCCTCAACGGCTACCCTGAAAATGCTGGAGCAGCAGCCACCAGGCACCTGAAAAGGTGCCCCACCCCCAAACGCCCCATTAACAGATTGAAATTGCACCCCCCCTCCGCTGGTGTAGAATGCTAACACTGTCAACTCTGAACGCATCTGTGCGCCATCTGCAGTGATCAGACGCGACCTTGCAAAAATAAACCATAATAATGCAGTTCGAGGTTCCAGCATGAATCGATTCTTTAGTCATCTAGGGATTCTGGGTCTATCTATTTCACTCGCAGCCTGTGGCGGTGGCAGTTCCAGCAGTGGGGGTGGCGTCAGCAGCGGTGGGAGTGGCAGCGGCGGCGGTTCCAGTACCCGCTCCGGGCAATTTGTAGACGGCCCGGTAAAGGGCCTCAGTTACAGCCGACCCAACAATGATGAGGTCTTTCAGACCCCGGCTATCGGCTCCTTCAGCTACCTCGACGGCGAGACCCTGACTTTTTTTCTGGGAAACATCACCCTCGGTGACGTAACGCCCAGCACTGCTTTTATTACTCCCAATGACTTCGGCAACGCCGCTATCGGCATTGCCCGCTTCCTGCAGACCCTCGATGCCGACAGCAACCCCTCAAACGGGATTCAGCTCAGCGCTGCCGTGCGCGCCGCCGCCGAGAATTTTTCCGGCAGCGTGGACTTTACCGACCTGGAAGGCAGCGATCTTGCAGATTTTGCCCGTTCGGCCAATGGTGGTCCTGCTCGTCAACTGATCAGTGCTGAAAATGCCGACACCCATTTGCAGGCGACTTTAGACGATATCAAAGACGGACAGATCGATTACGACGGCGGCGCAGACAGCGACGAAGACGGCGTCAACGACGCGGTCGATAAGTGCCCGACAACATCCGGCAATGCAAACTTTGCCGGCTGCCCGGACAGTGACGCTCTGGCTGCCGACGATGATGGCGACGGCATCGCCAACGGCATGGACAACTGCCCCGCAACAGCCAACGAAGACCAGCTCGACACGGACGGCGACCAGCGCGGTGACGCCTGTGACCTGGACGACGACAACGACGGCCTGCTGGACGAAGACGAGGCAACTAAAGACACCAACCCCACGCAGGCCGATACAGATCTTGACGGCATCGGCGACGGTGATGACAACTGCCCTCTATCCGCAAACGAAGAACAGCTTGATACTGATCTCGACGGTGAAGGCGATGTCTGCGACGACGATGACGACAATGACGGCGTCAAAGACGAAGAAGATGCATTCCCCCTCGACCCGTCAGAGGATACCGACACGGACGGTGACGGCGTCGGTAACAACGCCGACGAAGACGATGACGGTGATGGCGTTCCCGATGAGGAAGATGCCTTCCCCCTTGACCCCACTGAAACCACCGATACCGACGGCGATGGCATCGGCAACAACGCCGACCCCGACGATGACGGCGATGGTGTAGACGATGGTGACGACGCCTTCCCGCTCGACCCCAATGAGAGCAGTGATAGCGATGGTGACGGCGTCGGCGATAACGGTGATCAATGCAGCAACACCCCGGAAGGTGAATCCAGCAACGTGCGCGGTTGCAGCGTGTCCCAGTCCCAACACGCCTCCTGTGTCGGCGATTTCAACCTCGACGGCGGTCGCAGCTATCAGGTCACGCTGACCTCCATCAGCGACCAGACCATCAGCTTTCAGGTACTGGAACCCACCACCTTTGACTGCGCCAACACCGCCAAAGGTGCACATCCGCTGGTGCTACACGGCCACGGATTTGGCGGCAGCCGCAATCAGGACGGCTTTGATGATCTGAGAGCCGCGGGCTACACCGTTATAAGCATTGACCAGCGCGGCTTTGGCGACAGCAGCGGCACCGTACGCGTGATGGACCCGGACTTCGAAGGCCTCGATCTGATCCAGATTCTCGACTGGGCCGAGGAGCATCTCGAATACCTGGCCTGGCGCAACGAGGGTAATCAACAATTTATTGCTCAACCGCGCCAAAGATCTAGCGTTAGAGGCGGCGACAATCTGGTGGTCGGCGCCATGGGCAGCAGCTACGGCGGTGGCTACCAGCTCCTGCTGCATGCTGTGGACGACAAAAACCGGCTGGATGCGCTCGTGCCCGATATTACCTGGCACGACCTGCGCTACAGTCTCAACCCCGGCGATACCCTGAAAACCGCCTGGGATTTGCTGTTAGTTGCTGGCGGTGAAGCCGGCAGCTATGGCCCCGGGCTACAAAATGAGGAGTCGCCCTTTGCCCGCGGTCTTGATCCCTATATCAAGGAAACTCTAATTCGTGGCGCCGCCCTCAATGAGTTCCCACGCAATGCCCTGGAATGGTTCCGCTACCACAGCCCGACTTACTGGTGCGGTCTGAACGGTGAAACTACCCGACCTTATGCGGATGGTGAAAGCCCGATCAATAACAATCTCAACCCGGACATTCCACCCGGCAGCAACAGCCTTAGCGATCAACCGCCAGTGGACGTGCTATTAACCCAAGGCTTCCGCGACACCCTCTTCAACTTCAACGATGCCTGGTGGAACTACCAGTGCCTGCGTGATCGCGGCGGCGATGTTCGCTTGCTGACGCATCAGTCCGGCCACAATTTGAACGGCACAATCAACGGCCTTGAAGGCGGTCGCGACCCCTCGGGCGAGGTATGGCCGCGCACAGGCGGCGCGATAGCACAAATGTTCCAAGAGTCTACCGGCAACGGCAACTGCGGCGCCATTGATCGCGATGAAGCCACCAAAGCCTGGTTTGACGAGAAACTCAAAGGCCTGACCGCCAGTGACCTATTGGCCAACACCCAGGACCAGCTCTGCATTTCACTGGATGACGACGATGCGGTGCAGATTCCGCAGGATGCCCTGCTCGCCACCCGCGCCAACACGACGGGTATCGGTAGCAGGGCATTTACCGTCGACAATGTTCAGCTCACCAACGTTCCCAACGGCGCCCTGGCCCAGCAGCTTTACACCGCTGGCCAGACGTTTTCCGTATTCCCACTGGTGCAGGTTACCTCCGACAACGGCGCCATACTCGCCGGTATTCCACTGGCACAATTGACGGTAAGCACACCGCAAATCGTCAATGACACCGCCTGCGCCATGGGCAGTGTGCCGGGCGTACGCGCCGGCTGCGACAGCATCAGTTTTGTCGGCCTCGGTGTAAAACGCGCCGATAGTGACGGCTGGCAACTGATCGATGACCAGATCATGCCCGTGCGCGGTTTGGGCCATCACAGCGATATTGAAATGGTCGGCGTTGCCGAGCGCCTGCATCCGGGTGATGAAATTGCCCTGTTGGTTTACGGCTACCACCCGCAATACCTTGCCTCCTTCTCCCGCGATCCGTCCATTCAGGCAGTCAACCTTGCGGGCTCCATCGACCTGCCCTTGTATTCCAGCGATGACGACGGTCAGCCGATAACCAGTGAGTCGGCGCACGGCGCCGTATCACTCTCGGTTGCTGACACGGGTGGCAGTTGCACCGATCTCGATGCCATGACCGATCCCGCGTGTGCAGTATCAGGCACCGCAGCCAGCCTGGCTCGCACCTTCTGCGACTATCAGTGGCAATCCGACCTTTGCCAGCAGTTTGCCTTCAAAAGCCCGGGCTACGACGCCGGCTTTAGCGACGGCCCGCTGACCTTAAAAGTGGGCGCCGTGCACGAACACAGCGGCTACTCCGATGGTGATCCCAATACCCGTCCGCTGGATTATTTTCTCGCGGGCCGAACTGGCCAGAACACCACCGACGATGGCAGCGGCAACAGCGGCGTTATCCTCGATTTCATGTGGTCGTCAGAGCACACAGACAACGAAAAACTGCCGATTACCACCGCAGCAGTTTGCGCTCCCTTTGCCGATCCGCTGGAAGACAGCAACGATGCGCAGTCACCTGAGCCACTGCTGAATTGGCTTGCCGATGGCGGCGCGTCCAATCTCGTAACAGCCCTCGACTGCGCCAATATCGATCAGAACGATCATTATTTTAAATGGCAGGCCACCCTGGAACAGGCCATGGCAGCGACCGAGCGCGATGAAGAAGGCAACTACACCGGCTTTACCGCACTGCGCGGCTTCGAGTGGACCAACGACTTCTACAATCACATGAATGTCTACGGCTCCACCCACGTTATCAACGCCAAGACCGACGGTAGCTATGCCACCATGGACCAGATGTGGGACTGGCTGCGCACCCCGGTCAGTGAGGGCGGCGGCGCCGATGCCCTGGTTGCTTTTAACCATCCCGGTCGCAGCCCTACCCTGACGCCCTTCGACAACAACAACCCCGTGATAGGCGCTGTAGTAACAGCTAACTGGAATGACCTGGCCTACGTAGCGGATGTCGACGCCAATGTGGTCGCCATGGAAGTGCGCGGTGGCGACGATATCGAGTTCTATATCAAGGCGCTCACCAAGGGCTGGCATATCGGCCCGGTTGATGCGGAAGACGAACACCAGCGCGAGTGGGCCAATACCTCTGATGGCAAGACCCTGATACTGACCCGCGGTCGCAAGCCGCAGGATTACTACCAGGCCCTGCGCCTGCGCCGCACAGTTGCGGTACACGGCTCAGTGGTCAACGGCGAGCCTGGCACCAAGGTACAAACCCCCACCCTGCTTTACTGGGCCAATGGCGACTCGATCGAGAGCGGCGCACCGCTGGGTTCGATATTGTCCAGCGCGCCACAGTCGGGAAGCCATACCCTCCATGTCGAAGCCGGGGATCTGCCCGCCGGCGCGCCGCTGGTTCTGATCAGTAATACCGGCGAGGGGCAGAGCAACCCGATGCCATTGGGCAATGCCGATGCCAATGGCCAGTTTACGGGCCAGATGACAGTGTCACACCCATCGACTGGTGAAGACTGGTACTTTGTCATGGCCTGCCCTGGCGATGAAAACGACTGCGGCAAGAACCAAAATCATATACTCGTCAGCGCGCCAATCTGGTTTGGCAATACAGCCCTGAATCTGATCGACAGTGACGGCGACGGCGTACCCGACAGCGAGGATGATTTCCCCAACAATCCCAATGAAACCACGGATTCCGATGGCGATGGGATTGGCAACAATGAAGACACCGACGATGACAACGACAACGTCAGCGACGACGAGGATGCCTTCCCCACCGACCCCAACGAAAGCAGTGACGGCGACGGCGATGGCGTCGGTGACAACAGCGACCAATGCCCGAACAGCGAGAGCGGCGAGACTGTTAACGAGAACGGCTGCGGTGGTGATGAGATTGTTAACAGCTCCTGTGAAGGCAGCGTCGACACGATCGCCGGGGGGCGCAGCTACCATGTTGCTCTGCCCTTTACCGACAGCCAGGGCGTAGAGCAGTCCATCAGCTTTCAGGTTTTCGAACCTGCCGAGATTCGCTGCGGTGAGATCGCTCAGGGCGCTCACCCCCTGATTCTGGAAGGTCACGGCTACGGTGGTTCGCGCCAGACCTCCGCCGGCGAGGGAAGCGCACTCACAGCTGGATTGGCGGACTTTATCAACAACAACTACGCCGCTATCAGCATCGACCAGCGCGGCTTTGGTGCCAGTTCCGGCCCCGTGCGAGTGATGGATCCGGAGTTCGAGGGCCAGTACCTGCTGGAGATTCTCGACTGGGCCGAACAGAACCTGGACTACCTGGCCTGGCGTAATGAAAGAACCGGTGAATTTATTGCCCGCCCCGACACCCCCAGCAGCGTGGCCGATGGCGACAACCTGGTGGTCGGCGCGGTCGGCGGCAGTTATGGCGGCGGCTATCAACTGCTATTACTGACCGTCGATGAGAAAAAGCGGCTCGACGCTCTGCGCCCGGATATCACCTGGCACGACCTGCGCAATTCACTCAACCCCGGTGACGTGGTCAAATCCATGTGGGATTTGGCACTGGTCGGCCTGGGCGAAGGCTCCAGCTACGGCAACGGCCTGGCCAACAACCAAACACCGGATAATCGCGGCCAGGACGCCTTTATCAAGGAAACCCTGCTGCGCGGCGCCTCACTGAATGAATTCCCCCGCCAGGCGCTGGACTGGTTCCAGTACCGCGGCCTGGGCTACTGGTGTGCGGCCAACGGCCTGCCCAATATGGATTACGTCAGCTATGGCGAGGACGCCATTCCGATGCAGGATGCCGCTGACAGCTATAACGTGCCGCCCCGCACCGCATTGGGTGAACTCGGTATCGGCGACTATCTGGTCGCCCCCGCCAACAGCAACAGCTACCTGAGCGGCCTGAAAGTACTGCTCACCCAGGGCATGCCGGATACGCTGTTCAACTTCAACGAAGCCTGGTGGAACTACCAGTGCCTGAGTGCCGCTGGTGCCGAGGTCAGCCTCTACACCCACTATACGGGGCATGCCATTCCAGGCGCACAGTCGCCGGAAGATCCCAGCACTCCCATCAACAACGGTATTAACGGCAATCCCAGCTGTAGCAACGATGATCTTGCGTGGTTTAACGCCCACTTGAGACCGGACGAAGCTGCGGTTGCGCTGGACGATGTCTGCCTGGTGCTGGGCAATAACAGCGAAGGCTCATCCGACACCGTGACCTTTGCCGGTGGCGAGCTCCTCGCTCCCCAGCCAAACAGTACCTCCACAAACACAGCGCTATTTACCCGCAAGCGCTTCAGCAGCAACCCTGTGCCAAACGGCCCGAGCGGCGCCGCTAACCTTGCCGGTGTCGCGCCAGTGGCAGTGGAGCTCGGTGAGGTTGCCACAGCAGGCATTCTGGCCGGCATGGCTCGCCTCGATGTTGAGGTGACAACGCTGGACGGTGTGTCGCCCGAGCAACGCTGCCCGATTCGCGAACTGGGTGAGAATGCCCTGGGCTGCGACAGCATTTCGCTGGTAGGCCTTGGCGTGAAAAAAGCCGGCGCTCCCAACTGGACCTTGGTTGACGACCAACTCACTCCGCTACGCGGTCTGGGCGAGCATCAGGTAGATCTGGTCGGTGTGGGTGAGCGCCTGGCTCCCGGCGATACCGTAGGCCTGCTCTTCTTCGGCCACCATGTGCAGTTTGTTACCAGCTTCTCCCGCGACACTTCCATTCCTGCGGTTGTCGTAAGTGGCGATGTCTATCTGCCGCTCTATGGCGCGAACGAACAGGGTGAGCCGGATATCACAACCCGTGACGCGGTGCTGGCGACCACGCCGGACGAAAACGGCGACAGCAACGACCTGGCCAGCATCTGCCAGAATAATCCCAGTGACAGCCGCTGCCCACTGAGCGCCGTACTGGAAAAACTGGATCCGTCTCTGGTCAGCGCCTGTCAGGAAGATATCACTGCCCCCTCCTGTGTTCTGTCTGGCGCCTTTAATGAATTTCTGGCGCGCGATCCGGGTCTGCTCGCCTGTCTCGACAATCCACAAAGCCCACAGTGTTTGTTTGGGCTGCAGCCCAGCGCCGATGCACCCTACGATCAGGAACTCGCCGCCGATGCATTGATTGCCCAAGTGATGGGCTGCGACATGCTCGACCCGAACTACTGCATGTATCCCTTTCCGTCTGATCGCTTCACCACAACCGACAATTTCAGCGATACCGGCAAGCGCATTAACTTCAACCCTCTGGCCATGCCCCGCAATACGGCGGGCAAACCCATCGACCCCACCGAGTGGAATCGCAATGATGGTTTTTCACCGGGGCAGATGATTCAGGTGCGCGTACCGGGCCTGGATTTGCACGTGACCGACCAGTATGCCACTGATGGCCGCGGTGGCTATGTAGCCATGCTCGATCGTCTCGATAACAACGAGCGAGGAAACACCGAGAGCGCCGTCATGGTGTTTGAAGTCCAAAATGACGGCACGCTCAAGCGCCACCCTATCTTCGCGGAACTCGATGCCAATGGCACGGCCTTCCAGACCTGTGATGCCATTGCCGGCGCCAGTGAAGTCTTTGGGCTTTTGGATCAGGATGATGCGCAGGATGGCGCCAACGCCCTCGCCCAACAATGCGTGGACAGCGATGGCAATGCGATTCCACTGCAGGATCCCAACGCTGATAGCGGCCCCGCGCTGCTGATACGCCCGGCAACGAACTTCCGCGACGGCAAACGCTATATCGTTGCGCTGAGAAACCTGCTGGATGCCGATCTCAACACCCTCGAAGCACCCGCTGCCTTCAAGGTCTATCGCGACGGTGCGGCCTCGAACCTGCCCGCTATTAATCAGCGCCGGCAGTCCATGAATGCCGTGCTGAGCGCACTGCAAACTGCGGGAGTGACAACCGACAGCCTCTACCTGGCCTGGGACTTCACCGTGGCCAGCACTCGCAACCTGGCCGGACGCATCCTGCATATGCGCGACGATGCCTTTTACGCTCTGGATCTGGACGGCGGCGACAACGACTGTATTGAATACAGCGACGAGGCCCCCTGCCTGGCACCGCGCTTTGCGATTGACCGGGTCGAAAACCCCGATGATTCAGAGGTGGCTCGACGAATCTACGGCCGCCTGTTTGTTCCCAGTTATCTGACCACCCCGGATAACGCCTGCGACGCGCCAACTGATCCCATTCTTGTGGGTATCTGCGATACAGCGCGCCAGGCCGCCGAACAGGCTCAGGCCAGCGGACTGCCATTGACTGCCGAACTGGTGGGCGGTATCGATCTGCTCACCACCGCTGCGGCCCTGCCTAAACCCTATGGCCGCCTGTACTACGAACCCGACCATCGCGGCGCTTGGGGCGACGGCCTACCCGACCGCCCCGGTCGCACGGCAATGCAACCCGTGGAATTTGTCTGCTCGATCCCGGCTAAAGCCCTTGAGGGCGAGAAAGCGCGGCCCAACCTCTACGGTCACGGCCTGCTGGGCGGGAAAGGCGAAGCTACCGGCGGCAGCGCCATGAACTTTGCCAAGGCTGAAAATTTCATGCCCTGTGCTATCGACTGGATCGGTATGTCGACGGGCGATATTGCCAATGTTGCCGCAATATTGACCGATGTATCCCACTTCCCCACCCTCGCCGACCGTTCGCAGCAGGGCTTCGTCAACTGGCACTTCCTGGCACGTGCGCTGCGCCACAAAGC
>PAKT01000030.1 GCA_002710725.1 Spongiibacteraceae bacterium | reverse complement strand
TGCTGAATTTCCCCGCCAATCCCACCACCCATTGCGTGGAACTCGAATTCTTCGAAAAAATCGTCAAAGTCGCCCGCGAGCACGAAATCTGGGTTGTGCAGGATCTGGCCTACGCCGATCTGGTTTACGACGGCTATCAGGCGCCCTCGATTCTGCAGGTGGAAGGCGCCAAAGACATCGCGGTAGAGTTTTACTCCCTGTCCAAGAGCTACAATATGCCGGGCTGGCGGGTGGGCTTCTGCTGTGGCAATGCCACCCTGATTGCCGCTCTGGCGCGTATGAAATCCTACCTCGACTACGGCATGTTCACGCCGGTACAGGTAGCGGCCATACACGCGCTGGAAGCAGACCAAGGCTGTGTGGAAGAGATTCGCCAGCTCTATCAAAGCCGCCGCGACGTCTTGTGCAGTGGTCTCAATGAGATGGGCTGGCCGGTGACGCCGCCCAAAGCCACCATGTTTGTCTGGGCGCCGATTCCAGAGGCCTACCGCGAGCTGGGTTCGCTGGAATTTGCCAAGAAGCTGCTGGTCGAGGCGAAGGTTGCAGTGTCGCCTGGGATCGGTTTTGGTGAGTACGGGGAGGGCTATGTGCGCTTTGGGCTGATTGAGAATGAGCAGCGCACGCGGCAGGCTTTGCGGAATATCAAGCGGATGATGCGTTCCGATGGGCTGCCGGATGGTTAATGGGAGACGCTGGACGGGAGATGGGAGACGCTAAACCCTTGCTGCTTCGCAGCTGGCACAGCATCGCACCGCAAAAGCGGTGCCCGCTCTTGCGTCTCCCATCTCCCGTCCAGCGTCTCCCCACACGTATAATACCTCCCGATTCAAGCTAGAATACGCGCCTTCAATTTTCCGCCAGCCGGCGTCAGCCGGGGGCACGTGAGGAGAGGCAGCTTGAATCCCGTTAAGGTAGGCATTTGTGGTCTGGGCACCGTTGGCAGCGGTACCTTCAATGTTCTGGCGCGCAACCGCGACTCCATCCGGGCCCGTGTCGGGGCCGATATTGTGGTCGCCCAGGTCGGCGCCCGCCGTGACAATCCTGCCTGTGACACCGGTGATGTGGCTGTTACCCGCGATATATTTGAAGTGGTTCGCAACCCCGAGATCGATATCGTGGTCGAGCTGATTGGCGGCACTAGCGTTGCTCGCGAACTTATCCTCGAAGCGATCGCCAACGGCAAGCATGTGGTTACCGCCAACAAGGCCCTGATTGCCGAATACGGTAATGAGATTTTCGCAGCCGCCCACGAAAAGGGTGTCAGTGTGGCCTTCGAAGCCGCAGTTGCCGGCGGCATTCCCATTATCAAGGCCCTGCGCGAGGGTTTGGCCGCCAACCAGGTTGAGTGGCTGGCCGGTATCATCAACGGCACCGGTAATTTCATTCTCACAGAAATGCGTGAGAAAGGCCGCGACTTTGGTGACGTGCTGGCAGAAGCTCAGGCGCTGGGTTATGCCGAAGCCGACCCCACCTTTGATGTGGAGGGCATCGACGCGGCGCACAAGCTGGTTATTCTGGCCTCCATTGCTTTTGGTATTCCGCTGCAGTTCGACAAGGTCTACACCGAAGGAATTACCCGTATTTCCACGGAAGACGTGAATTACGCGGAAGAGCTTGGCTATCGCATCAAGCACCTGGGGATTGCCCGCTGTGATGAAGACGGCATCGAGCTGCGCGTGCACCCGACGCTGATTCCGGAAAAGCGCCTGATCGCCAACGTAAACGGTGTTATGAATGCGATTCTGGTCAAGGCCGATGCGGTTGGCCCGACTCTGTACTACGGTCCCGGAGCCGGCAGTGAGCCCACGGCCTCGTCAGTGGTTGCAGATGTGGTCGATGTAGCCCGCACCCTGACCGCTGAACCCAAACACCGAGTGCCCTATCTGGCCTTCCATCCGGATACTCTGAGTGATCATCCGGTCAAGCCGATCGAAGAGATTCAAACCGCCTACTACCTGCGCATGTCAGCGCTGGACAAGCCCGGCGTGCTGTCGCAGATTGCCCAGATCCTGAGCAATGCGGGCATCAGTATTGAAGCGCTGATTCAGAAGCAGCCTGCCGAAGACGCGGACCACGTGCCCGTTATCCTGCTCACCAATGTCACGCGTGAGAAATCCCTGATGGCGGCGGTGGAGAAGATTCAGGCGCTCGACAGCATCGCTGAAGAGGTTGTCCGGATTCGGGTTGAGTCACTGGCGGGTTAAGCGTCGCGTGGGAGCTTGCCTTGCAAGCGAATGGGTTTAGGTCGGGAGTACTTCGCCAGCAGGGCTGGCTCCCACAATGCAACAACGAAGGCGAAACATGAAATACATCAGCACCCGCGGCAAAGCGCCCGCCCTGAACTTTGAAGACGTTCTGCTCACTGGCCTGGCGCCGGATGGCGGCTTGTATGTGCCGGAAACCCTGCCGACCTACAGCCCTGAACAGATAGCGGCCTGGGCGAACCTGTCCTATGCGGAGCTGGCCTTTGAAATTGTAAAACCCTTTGTCGATGGCGCCATTCCGGACGAGGATCTGCGTGCCATCGTCAACGACAGCTATGCAGATTTTCGTCATAACGCGATTGCGCCGCTGGTACAGATTGATCAGAACGAGTGGGTTCTGGAGCTGTTCCAGGGCCCGACACTGGCCTTCAAGGACTTTGCCCTGCAGATGCTGGGCCGGCTGCTGGACTATGTATTGGAGCGCCGCAATCAGAAAGTCGTGGTGATGGGAGCGACCTCCGGGGATACCGGCTCCGCAGCGATTCAGGGCTGCAAACGCTGCAAAAACCTCGATATTTTTATTTTGCACCCCTACCAGCGGGTCTCGGAAGTGCAGCGCCGCCAGATGACCACCGTCGAAGGCGATAACATCCACAATATCGCGGTGAAAGGTCACTTTGACCACTGTCAGGCGATGGTGAAATCCAGTTTTGCCGACCAGAGTTTTCTGCCCGAAGGTCGCCAGCTGGTTGCCGTGAACTCCATTAACTGGGCGCGGATCATGGCCCAGATCGTTTATTACTTCTACGCCGCACTGGCGCTGGGCGCTCCTGGCCGCAAAGTCAGTTTTTCGGTGCCTACCGGCAACTTTGGCGATATCTACGCGGGCTATCTGGCCAAGCAGATGGGCCTGCCAATTGATCAGCTGGTTATCGCCACCAACTGCAACGATATCCTGCACCGTTTTGTCAGCAGCAACCGCTTTGAAAAGCAGGAGCTGCAACACACCCTATCGCCGAGCATGGATATTGTCATCTCCAGTAACTTCGAGCGCATGCTGTTCGATGGCTATGGTCGCGACGGCGCGGCGGTCGCTGATCTGATGGATCGTTTCAATCGCGAGTCGGTGTCGGTGCCGGACAGCGTGTTCGCCAAGGTGCGGGATCTGTTCGACAGCGGCCGGGTAAGCGACGACGAGACCGTTGCCACCATCAAGGATGTGTTCGATAACACGGAATACCTGCTCGACCCGCATTCCGCCATTGGCGTGCACGCGGCCCGTGCCTGTCGGCGTGACCGCAGTGTGCCGATGGTAACGCTGGCCACGGCTCACCCGGCGAAATTCCCGGAAGCCGTGATGAAAGCCGGTTACCCGGAATCGCCGGCGCTGCCGCACCATATGAAAGACCTGTTAAGCCTGCCCGAGCGCTATGAAGTGCTCGACAATGATCTGGCCGCCGTCCAGTCCTTTATGGCGTCGCATATCAACGCCTGATGGGCCTGAATATTCAGCGACGCCAACCGGCGCTGGACAGGGCCTCGTTCAGTGATGCCATCCCTCCCTTGCTGCAGCGTATTTACGCGGCAAGGGGCGCGCTTGCTGACAGCGACTGTAATCTCTCCCTGAACAAAATGCTGCCGCCCACCTGCAAGGGTTTGCCGGACGCGGTGGCGCGCCTGGTTAGCGCCCTTGAGGCCGATGAACGGATTCTCATTGTCGGTGACTTTGACGCTGACGGCGCCACCAGTTCGGCGCTGGGTATCAAGGTTCTGCGGGCGTTCGGCGCAAGGCAGGTCGATTTTCTGGTGCCCAACCGTTTTGAATACGGCTATGGTCTCAGCCCGGAAATTGTTGCTGTGGCTGCAGAGTCGAAGCCAGACCTTATTGTCACCGTAGACAATGGTATTTCGAGTCTGGCCGGTGTCGATGCAGCCAACGCGCTGGGCATTGATGTGGTGGTGACCGATCACCACCTGCCCGGTAGCGAGTTGCCCAAGGCGCTGGCTATTGTTAATCCGAACCAGCCCGACTGCCCTTTTCCCAGCAAGGCGCTTGCCGGGGTAGGGGTTATGTTTTATCTGCTGTCGGCCCTGCGCGCCGGACTTGCGCAAGCCGGTTGGTTTGAGCGCAAGGGGATTACCCCGCCGAAAATGGCGGATTTCCTCGATCTGGTGGCGCTGGGTACGGTCGCTGATGTGGTGCCGCTGGACCATAACAACCGAATTCTGGTGCATCAGGGTATTCGCAGGATTCGCGCTGGTCTTGCCAGCCCCGGTATTTATGCTTTGCTCGAAGCGGGCAAGCGCGACCCCCATCATCTGCAGGCCAGTGATCTGGGCTTTGTAGTGGGTCCGCGGCTTAACGCCGCCGGACGGCTGGATGATATGTCGCTGGGCATCCGCTGTCTGCTGGCCGATTCCGGCGAGGAAGCCCGTCAGCTGGCAGCGGACCTTGATCGTTTGAATCGCGAGCGACGCGAGATAGAGCAGGGCATGCAGCAGGAAGCCCTGTCGCACCTGGAAAACCTGCAGCTGAAGGTCGACGAGACCTTGCCCTTGGGCATTACCCTGCATGACGAAACCTGGCATCCGGGTGTCGTTGGCCTGGTGGCTTCGCGTATCAAGGAGCGGTTTCATCGCCCGGTCATCGCCTTTGCGCCAGAAGATGATGCGGTGGTCAAAGGCTCTGGTCGCTCCATTCCCGGGGTTCATATTCGCGACGTGCTCGACGCGGTCGATAAGCGCTGTCCGGGCGCGATCATCAAGTTTGGTGGTCACGCCATGGCGGCGGGTTTGAGTCTCCGAAGGGATCGTTTGGCAGAGTTTGGTGACGTCTTCGCTGCGGTTATCGAAGACATGTCCGACCCTGAGCTGTTTATAGCGAGCCTGGTCAGCGACGGCGAACTGGCTGCTGACGACCTGACCGAACCTCTGGCGCAGCAATTGCTCGACGCGGGCCCTTGGGGCCAGCACTTTCCCGAACCGCGCTTTGACGGCGACTTCCTGCTGCTCAACCAGCGAATTGTCGGCGAAAAACACCTCAAGTTTGTTGTCGCTCCGCTGTCAAATCCGCAGCAGGCCGTCGATGCCATAGCGTTTAACGTCGATATTGAACAGTGGCCGAACCCCGACGTAGAGCGGGTGCGCCTTTACTATGCGCTCGATATCAATCGCTTCCGCGGCAACACTCAGCTGCAGCTGATGGTGCAATCACTGGAAGCTGTTGCCTGAGTGAAGTCAGGCGGCGCTGGCCTTTCCCTTTACCGCTTTGGTCACCTTTTGTTTCGGGGCGGGCGCGGTTTTTCGCCGCTTACCCGCTGTTTTGGTGTTATGGCGCAGCGGTGCCGGCCTGGCCTTTTCCACACACCGCTCCAATGCCGTCAGTTCGTCCTCCAGGTGCCTCAGCAGGTTCTGCACGCTCGGCACCGTTTTGCGACAGGCGATCAGGCCGAAGTCGACCGTATCTCTGCCGCTGACCAGCGTGATATTCAGGGCGCCACTGTCGATGATCAGCGACACCGGATACAGGCCGTCGAGGCGCGCGCCCTGCCAGTACATGGTTTCGCGAGGCCCCGGCACATGAGAAATAATGACATTGCCCAGGGTTTTATCGGGTTTTCGGCCAAACAAGGCATTAGTCGCACCGGGTGCCATCACCATCGCGGCATAGGCGAGCAGTTGGCCCGGCGATAGCTTGCTCATGCGCTGTTTGTTGTAGTCCATACAGTTTTTGATCGCTCGCAAGCGAGCGGCGGGATTTTCCAGATGGGTAGCCAGTTTGGTCAAGGTAAAAGCAATCTCGTTGTTGGATTTGCTCTGTTTGTTCTTGCGCCGTACCGAAACCGGCACGCCGGCAGTGAGCGATTCTTTTGGCAGTTCGCCCCGGTCGATCAGGTAGCGCCTCAGGGCGCCGCCACACATCGCCAGAATCACGTCGTTGCTGGTGGCATCGAAGGCGCGAGCTATCGCGCGGATGCGGGGCATGGAATAGGACTGGGCCGCAAATCGCCGGGAGGCGCTGACTTTCTGGTTGAAAATGCATTTGGGGGCCTGTCCGGCCAGGGCCAGATTCTCGTTTCCCGACCTGAAATCCTTAAACGTGCCGCCAACTTCCTTCAAAACCGGTGTTATCGCCTTGTAGCCTTCTCTGGTCAGCGCGCGTATGGCGGTAAAGCCGCTGGCCGGGGTGGGGACGGGCGGCTGCGCGCGACGGGACTTTCTGGCGCCAATCGCCCAGGGCGGTAGCATCTCTTTGGACGCTTCCTGATCATTGGACATGCATTTGCCCAGCATAGTGATGCCGGCGATACCATCGGCCATGGCGTGGTGCATTTTCAGGTACATGGCGATGCGGCCGTCCTCCAGGCCTTCGATCAGATACATGCGCCACAGGGGGTAGGAGCGGTCCAGGTGGCCGCTGTGAACCCGCGACACCATCGCCAGCAACTCCCGGATGCGGCCGGGTTTGGGCAGGGCCAGATGGACAAAATGGTGATTCAGGTCAAAGTGGTTGTCTTCCTCCCAGTAGTGCAAGCCGCGCTTGCTCACCAGTTTCTGGTTAAAGGGCGGAGCGGTCTCTGTATGCTGGCGCAGGCGATCCGCAAGCTGGAAGGCAAAGTCCGGGGCCGCATCTGCCGGTGGCTTCAGCATCATCAGAACCCCGATATGCAGGGGTTGGCGGCGGTTTTCAAGCCGCAGGAATGCGTCGTCGATCAATGCCAGCTTTTTCATTATGTGATGCTCCGAGCGGTGTCTGTAAGTCCATTTAAAGTGGGGCGTTTGTCTTTTAGGATGCAAAGCCCGTTCCGGACAAGGGTACTGGTCCTGCCCGACAGTTTTGTGAAAAACCCGCGCCAAAGTGAAGCATTCTGCAATTAGCTGCACGATACTGGCGCGTTAGCTTTAAGCCCTTGATTCCTTCCTGTAAAATTGCCGCTCTTTTGACCAAGCTGGACACTGCCTACATGCTGGAAGTAAACCCTCTCCGACAAGCCATCAAGGATATGACCGAGCGAACTGACGTGCTCCGGGGGTATCTTTGACTACGCTCACAAGAAAGAGCGCCTGACCGAAGTCGAGCTGGAGCTCGGCGAACCCTCCGTCTGGGATGACCCGGACAAAGCGCAGGCGCTGGGCCGCGAGCGGGCCGGGCTGGAAGCAGTTGTTCACACCATCGACGAATTGGATAGCGGTCTGGGTGACCTGTCCGAGCTGCTGGAAATGGCCCAGGAAGAGGGCGACGAAGAGACATTGCAGTCGCTTGAAGACGACATTGCCAAACTGGAAGGCGCGCTGAATACCCTGGAATTCCGGCGCATGTTTTCCGGTGAGATGGACGCCAACAACTGCTACCTGGATATCCAGGCAGGCTCCGGCGGCACAGAGGCTCAGGACTGGGCCAATATGCTGCTGCGCATGTACCTGCGCTGGGGCGAGCGGCGGGGCTTCAAACCGGAGCTGGTTGAGGTCTCGGCGGGGGAAGTGGCGGGTATCAAAAGTGCCACCATCCAGTTTCAGGGCGAGTACGCCTACGGTTGGCTGCGCACCGAAAACGGTGTTCACCGGCTGGTGCGAAAGTCTCCCTTCGATTCCGGCAACCGCCGCCACACCTCGTTTGCGTCGGTGTGGGTGTCGCCGGAAATTGACGACAATATCGAAATTGAAATTGACCCCTCCGACGTGCGCACCGACACCTACCGCGCCAGTGGTGCCGGTGGTCAGCACATCAACAAAACCGATTCTGCGGTACGTTTGACGCACGAGCCTACCGGCATAGTGGTGCAGTGTCAGAGCGAACGCTCTCAGCACCAGAACCGCGACAAGTCCTGGAAAATGCTGAAGGCCAAGCTGTATGAGCTGGAGCTGCAAAAGCGCAATCAGGCCGCTCAGGCGGTGGAAGACAGCAAATCGGATATCGGTTGGGGCAGTCAGATCCGTTCCTACGTGCTCGATGATCAGCGGATCAAGGATTTGCGCACCAACGTGCAGACCAGCAACTGCGACAAAGTGCTGGACGGTGACATTGATCTATTTATTGAAGCCAGCCTGAAAAGCGGCCTCTGATTCACAGCTTTTTAACCTACAGGTAAGCCCATGACTGAGCAAAGCCCACCCCAAGCCGACGAGAACCGACTGATAGCGGAGCGTCGCGCCAAGCTGGCCAAGATCCGGGAGCAGCGCAACGCCTTCCCCAATACCTTCCGCCGGGCCGACTATGCCGCTGATCTGCAACAGGAGCTGGGCGATAAGGACAAGGAATCGCTGGAAGCCCTCGACCGCAAGGCCGCTGTGGCCGGTCGCATCATGGCCAAGCGCGGTCCGTTTCTGGTACTGCAGGATTCCTCGGGCCGCATTCAGGCTTATGTCGACAAGAAGACCTTGCCGGCTGAATTGATGGAAGAGATCAAAACCTGGGATATCGGCGACATTATTGCGGGTAAGGGGCCGGTGCATAAATCCGGTAAGGGCGACCTCTATGTCTACCTGGAATCGGCCGAGTTACAGACCAAATCGCTGCGTCCTCTGCCCGACAAATTTCACGGCCTGCAGGATCAGGAGATCCGCTATCGCCAGCGTTATGTTGATCTGATCGTAAACCCCGATGTTCGCGATGTGTTTCGCGCCCGCACCAAAGTGATCAGTACCATTCGCCGCTACCTGTGCGACCACAACTTTATGGAAGTGGAAACACCGATGATGCAGGTCATTCCGGGCGGCGCGACGGCGCGTCCTTTCAAGACTCACCACAACGCCCTCGACGTGGATATGTATCTCAGAATTGCGCCTGAGTTGTACCTGAAACGTCTAGTAGTTGGCGGTTTTGAACGCGTTTTTGAAATTAATCGAAACTTTCGCAACGAAGGCTTGTCAACACGCCACAATCCGGAATTCACGATGCTGGAGTTTTACCAGGCATACGCGGATTACAACGATCTGATGGACCTCACTGAGGACATGTTGCGCACGGTGGCGCTGGAAGTGCTGGGCACGACCGAAGTCAAACAGACTGAGCGCAATGCTGATGGCGAGGTTATCAGTGAGAAAATTTACGATTTTGGCAAGCCCTTCCAGCGCTTGTCGGTGTTTGATTCGGTGTTGCAGTTTAATCCGGATATCACCGCTGAGGCGCTGGCAGATGACACAAAGGCGCGCGAGATTGCGACGGGGCTGGGCGTTCAGCTGAAAGACAGTTGGGGGCTCGGCAAAGTACAGATCGAAATCTTCGAAGCCACTGTCGAGCATCGGTTGGATCAGCCGACGTTCATCACGGAGTACCCCACAGAGGTGTCTCCGCTGGCGCGGCGCAACGACGACAACCCGTTTGTCACCGACCGCTTTGAGTTTTTTGTCGGCGGCCGTGAACTGGCCAACGGCTTTTCGGAGTTGAACGACGCCGAAGATCAGGCCGCCCGTTTTATGGAACAGGTAGCCGAAAAAGAAGGCGGCGACCTTGAAGCCATGCACTACGATGCAGACTACATCAAGGCGCTGGAATACGGACTTCCCCCCACCGCAGGTGAGGGCATTGGTATCGACCGTTTGGTGATGTTGCTCACAGACTCACCATCGATACGCGATGTGCTTCTGTTTCCTCACATGAGGCCGGAGGGTAGTGCAAACTAAGGTTTAGATATATTCTAGGTCCAAACTAGAAGAAAGCAGGGGGCGGTAAATGCGACTCGATACAGTTGATCTGTTTCAAGGATTAAGCGGAGAAGAACTGGAAGCTCTGCGGCGCGCCAGTGTCGCAAGGGAATTCAGCAAGAATTCAGTCGTGATACACGAAGGTGACCTCGCCGACTCCCTCTACATCATTGAGCGCGGCCGGGTGAAAGTCT
This sequence comes from Spongiibacteraceae bacterium, assembly GCA_002710725.1. Lineage (GTDB taxonomy): Bacteria > Pseudomonadota > Gammaproteobacteria > Pseudomonadales > Spongiibacteraceae > Litorivivens. The sequence continues at coordinate 15,471 of PAKT01000030.1, read as the reverse complement.
ATTGCAGTGACAAGAACGGCAAGGATTTTGTGCTGGATATTCTGGAAGACGGCGACTACTTCGGCGAGCTGGCCCTGCTGGACGACGATCGCCGTTCGGCTTCAGTTCGCGCCATGGAAACCGCCAGTTTCCGGGTGATTTACAAGCAGGATTTCAATACTGTGCTTGATGCCCACCCCAATATTGCGCGAACGCTGATCCGCAACCTGACCCGGCGTATTCGCAAACTGACGGACGACGTCAAGGCGCTGGCGCTGCAGGATGTCTACGGCCGCGTGGCGAAGGTTCTTACGACCCTAGCCGAAACCGATGAAGACGGCGTTGGCCGCATTCAGGAAAAACTTACGCAGCAGGATATTGCTGATCGGGTGGGCGCCTCGAGGGAAATGGTGGCGCGGATTCTGAAAGATCTGACGATTGGTGAGTATATTGCCATTGAGTCGCGGCAGATCCTGCTGCTCAAGCACTTGCCAGAGAGTTACTGATTCTGCGCGGACCCTCACCCCAGCCCATTGACTCGCTTCGCTCGGGGCCTTGCCCCGCCGTCGCTAGCTCCGGCGCCCAAACCTTGCAGGTTTGTCCCAGAGGGAGAGGGGGCGCACTGAACTCGACTGGAGAGCTCCCTCTCCCTTTGGGAGAGGGCCGGGGTGAGGGCGCGCTTTTAGCCTTTCTCAATCCGCTCAATAACGGCGCTGGCTCTGCCGCTGGCAAACCGTGCGTTGACCGTGTCACCTTTGTTCAGCTGCGAGGCGTCTTTCACAGCTTTTCCTGACCCATCCAGCACAATCGCATAACCCCGCTGCAGCGTACCGTCCGGGCTTAACTTTCGAATCACATCCCTTACATGGCTGAGCTTCTGTTGTTGCTGGCGCAGGTGGTTGCGGGTTGACCCCAATAGGCGTTTTTGGGCTTGTATCAGTCGAGTTTGCTGCTGTTGCAGTTGTCGCGCTGGGCTGAGGCCGGACAAACGCTGCTCAAGACTCTTCAAATGCTGGCGGTGGGAAAGCAGTTGCTGAGTCATCAGCCGCTGCAGGTAAAGTTCGCGCTCATCTACGCGCTGCGAGCGCTCGGCCAGCAACTGCGAGGGATTGCGCAGGCGCTTGTGCAGGGCCTGCTGGCGGTCTCGATTCTGTTGCAGGGTCCGTTGCATCTGGTTGTGCAGGGCTGAATTCAGAGAGCGCAAGGCCATCCTGACTTCCTGCTGATCGGGGCAGAGCAGTTCCGCCGCCGCAGAGGGCGTGGGCGCCCGCAGATCGGCGACAAAATCACTGATGCTGAAATCCACTTCATGACCAACGGCGCTGACCACCGGCAGCTCGCTGGCAAAGACCGCATCGGCAACCAGGTGTTCGTTGAAGGGCCAGAGGTCTTCCAGCGAGCCGCCGCCCCGGGTCAGCAGGATCACATCAGGCCGATTGTCGCCCTGTAGCCGGTTGGCGAGGGAAATGGCATTGACCAGCTGCGCGGCGGCGCTGTCGCCCTGCACCTGCGAGGGGATCAGCGTAACGCGCAGCGCGGGCCAGCGCCGTTCAATCACCGAGAGCACATCCTGAATCGCGGCGCCGGTGGGCGAGGTTATCACGGCCAGATGGCGAACCCGCTTGGGCAGGGGGCGCTTGCGATCAAATTTGCCCGCCGCTTTCAGCTCCTGCTTGAGCTGCTCAAAGGCCTGGGCCAAGGCCCCGGCACCGGCGGGCTGCATGGTGTCGACAATCAGCTGGTAGTCGCCGCGCCCCTCGTACAGGCTGACCTTACCGCTTACCTGCACCTGCTGTCCGGCCTGGGGCTGAAAGCGCACAGCAAAATTGCGGCCCTTGAACATGGCGCAGCGAATCTGGGCGCGGTCGTCCTTGAGGGTAAAATACCAGTGGCCGGAACCGGGGCGGGCAAGGTTGGATATTTCACCGGTCACGCTTACGTGGGCAAAACAGTCTTCGAGCAGCTGTTTGGCCAGCCGGTTGAGTTGGGCTACCGATAAAACGTCAGTGGGGGAGGGTGTTTGCATGGGCGCATTGTACTGTCTGACAGCGTTCTGCGACAGATCAGTGTGAGTATCGGTTTACTCAGGTGGCCCCCATCCATTAAAATTGTCCGATTAACTCGCGATCACCGGAAGAAGCCATGCTGCGAATCGCACAAGAAGCCCTGACATTTGATGATGTACTCCTTTTGCCGGGCTACTCCGAGATAACGGCCAAGGATGTCAGCCTGCGCACCCGCCTGACCCGTAATATCGAATTGAACATTCCACTGCTCTCGGCGGCGATGGATACCGTCACCGAAAGCCGCCTTGCTATTGCCCTGGCCCAGGAAGGTGGTATCGGGATTATCCACAAGAGCATGACCATTGAGCAGCAGGCTGCTGAGGTCCGCGCGGTCAAAAAACATGAGAGTGGTGTGGTCAAAGACCCGATCACTATTGACGCAAACGCCACGCTCAGCGACCTGATTGAGTTGCGCCGTCGCAACAAGATTTCCGGCCTGCCGGTCATGGACAAGGGCGAGCTGGTGGGTATTGTCACCAGTCGCGATGTGCGTTTTGAGGAAGACCCGACCAAACTGGTGTCTGCCATCATGACGCCGAAAGAAAAGCTGGTGACCGTGCAGGAAGGTGCCGACATGGCGCTGGTGCGCGAGCTGCTGCACAAAAACCGCCTTGAGAAAGTGCTCGTGGTTAACGAGGCTTTTGAACTGCGCGGCATGATCACCGTCAAGGATATGAACAACGCCCAGACTTACCCGCATGCCTGCAAGGATGCCTCCGGACAGCTGCGTGTAGGTGCCTCTGTCGGCACCAGTGCGGATACCGATGATCGCATTGCCGCCCTGGTTGAAGCCGGCGTCGATGTGCTGGTCGTGGATACCGCTCACGGCCACTCGCGCAACGTGATCAATCGCGTTGCCCAGATCAAGAAGTATTACCCTCAGGTGGATGTGATTGGCGGCAATATCGCCACGGCAGAGGCGGCAAAGGCCCTGCTCGACGCAGGTGCTGATGGGGTCAAAGTCGGTATTGGCCCGGGTTCAATCTGCACCACCCGTGTTGTTACCGGTATTGGGGTACCCCAGATTTCTGCGATAGCCAACGTCGTGTCGGCGCTGAAGGATACTGATGTGCCGATTATTGCCGACGGCGGCATCCGTTACTCCGGTGATATTTCCAAGGCTATTGCGGCCGGCGCACACGCGGTGATGATGGGCTCCATGTTTGCCGGTACCGACGAGGCGCCGGGTGAAGTTGAGCTGTTTCAGGGGCGTACCTACAAGTCTTATCGCGGCATGGGGTCCATGGGCGCGATGTCGAAAACCCAGGGTTCCAGCGACCGTTACTTCCAGAGTGCGGAAGAGGGCGTGGAGAAGCTGGTACCGGAAGGGATTGAAGGTCGGGTGCCATACAAGGGCACACTGTCTGCCATTGTGCACCAGCTGATGGGCGGTCTGCGCTCGGCGATGGGTTATACCGGCAGCATCGATATCGATACCATGCGCACCAAGCCCCAGTTCACCCGCGTTACTGCGGCGGGCATGAATGAAAGCCACGTGCATGATGTGAGTATTACGAAAGAAGCGCCGAACTATCCGCGAGGATAGGCGGGAGACGCTAGACGGAAAACGGGAGACGCAGAGCGGAGGTAGTTAAGACGCGCCGAGCTCGAAGTGTTGGCGTCTCCCGTCTCCCATCCAGCGTAAAGCGAATCTATCCTCGGGGCTTAATCGCCCCGTTTCTCTTTTCAGATCAGAGACAACACACGCATGCAAAACATCCATTCCCATCGAATTCTGGTTCTCGATTTCGGTTCCCAGTACACCCAGTTGATTGCGCGTCGCGTGCGCGAGATCGGGGTCTACTGCGAGATCCACGCATTCGACATGCCGGAAGAGGACATCCGCGCTTTTAATGCCAAAGGTATCATCCTGGCGGGAGGCCCGGAGTCAGTGACGGCGGGGCAGTCTCCTCGGGCGCCGCAGGTGGTGTTTGAGCTGGGTGTACCGGTGCTGGGTATCTGCTACGGCATGCAGACTATGGCCGAACAGATGGGTGGCAAGGTCGAAGGCTCAAAAGTTCAGGAGTTCGGCTATGCCCGTGTATCAGTAAACGAGCCCGGCAGTTTGCTGGCGGATATCGCCGATCATATGGAAGATGGCCGCTCCCAGCTCGATGTCTGGATGAGCCACGGCGATAAAGTCGTTAAATTGCCGGAAGGCTTTTCGGTGATGGCCGAAACACCTTCCTGCCCGATTGCGGGCATGCTCAACGAAGAGCGCAAGTTTTACGGTGTTCAGTTCCACCCGGAAGTGACGCACACCCTGCAGGGCAAGCGTATTTTTGAACACTTCCTGCTGAATATCTGCGGCTGTGAAGCCCTGTGGACGGCAGAGAATATTATCAATGACGGTATCGAGCGGGTGCGCGCCCAGGTGGGAGATCGCAAGGTGCTGCTCGGCTTGTCCGGCGGTGTCGACAGCTCGGTTGTTGCCGCGCTTTTGCATCGCGCCATTGGCGATCAACTGACCTGTGTGTTCGTCGATAACGGCCTGCTGCGCAAGAACGAAGGCGATCAGGTGATGACCATGTTTGCCGAGAACATGGGGGTTCGTGTCATTCGCGCCGACGCCGTCGATATTTTCCTATCCCGTCTGGAAGGGGTCAGTGATCCGGAGCAGAAGCGCAAAGTTATCGGCAATACCTTTATCGAAATCTTCGACGAAGAAGCTCACAAGCTTCAAGATGTCGACTTCCTGGCTCAGGGCACGATTTACCCCGATGTCATTGAGTCCGCCGCTGCCAAAACCGGTAAGGCGCATGTGATCAAATCCCACCACAATGTCGGCGGCCTGCCGGACGATATGCGTATGGAGCTGGTTGAGCCCCTGCGCGAACTGTTCAAGGACGAAGTGCGCAAGATCGGCCTTGAGCTGGGGCTGCCCTACGATATGGTCTATCGTCATCCCTTCCCGGGGCCGGGATTGGGTGTGCGTATTCTCGGTGAAGTGAAAAAAGAGTATGCGGATCTGCTGCGTGAAGCGGACGCTATTTTTATAGAAGAGCTACACAAAGCCGATTGGTACCACAAAACCAGTCAGGCCTTTGCTGTGTTCCTGCCGGTTAAATCGGTTGGCGTGGTAGGAGATCAGCGCCGCTACGAGTACGTAATCGCGCTGCGCGCCGTGGAAACCATCGATTTCATGACCGCCCGCTGGGCGCACCTGCCTTACGAGTTGCTGGAAACTGTTTCCAATCGCATCATTAATGAAATTTCCGGTGTGTCGCGAGTGACCTACGATGTATCGAGCAAGCCGCCTGCTACCATTGAGTGGGAATAGTAGGGTGAGGCCCGCGAAAATAATAAAAAGGCCAGCGCAAGTGCTGGGTTTTCTTTCATCTGCTAGCCAGGCTCTGGAGCTGGCGGGTGTTAAAAATGCTATTGTAGAGCATTGGCTACTAACTCTGTACTAGCGTTAGTGCTCGTTTTTTATTGACCAAGAGGTTTTAGGAATGCGCTCAGTCCTCACAGGCCTTATCTTTGCCGCTACGATCGTTCTGTCGGGTTGCCCTGATAGCGACAATGGTCGTACGATTAATCCCAGTACAAGCAACAGCAGCGGCTCCGAACTTTCCGCTACCGACTTATCTGTAACCACCGATGAGGACCAGCCTGCGGGTGGTCAGCTAAGGGCATCAAGTTCATCTCAGTCTACGCTGACCTTCGCGCTTTCTCAGGCAGCCGATCATGGCCTGGCGTCGGTCAACGATGACGGACGCTTCACCTATACACCTGCGGGCGATTTCAACGGTGATGACCAATTCACTTTTGAAGTATCGAATACTGAAGGCGCTAAAAGCACGGGAACTGTGTCGATTACCGTTAACCCCGTTGACGACGTGCCGGTGGCTCAGAGCGCAAGCTTTGCTGTGCAGACAAACATGGAGCTAAGTGGTCAGCTTGTCGCTTCTGATGCTGACGGCGAGAGTCTTAGCTACTCCATCGCCGACAATGTCAGCAACGGCAGCTTGAACCTGAATAGTGACGGCAGCTTCAGCTATACCTCGAACACTGACTACGTTGGCGCCGACAGTTTTACCTTTGTTGCCAACGACGGTAACAGTGATTCCTCTCCCGCTTCTGTCAGTATCAATGTTACCGCTGGCCCCGTGAATGGTGTCAGCCGCGATGTCATCATTGAATCCAATGTTGATGGAGAGGCTATTTCTTTTACTTTGCACGAGCCGGATGTGCTAGAGCCGGGGCAGAGTTACCCTTTGATTCTGCATGGCCACGGCTATGGCGGCAGCAAGGTTAATGCGGCAAACCGCTCCAGCGGAGCGCTCTATAATCTGTTGGCCAATGGCTACGGCGTACTTTCTATTGACCAGCGCGGTTTCGGCGAGTCAGGCGGTACTGTGCGACTGTTTGATCCCCGCCTTGAAGGTCAGGACCTGCTGCAAATTCTGGACTGGGCACAGGACGATGCCAATATTCCGTGGCTTGATAAAAGCGATGGCGACATGGTCCTCGGTGCAATTGGTGGCTCCTACGGAGGCGGCTACCAGCACACGATTTACGCGCTGGACCCGAACAAACGCATCGACGCACTCGCGCCGGAAATCACATGGCACGACCTGCGCTACTCTCTGTTTTCCGGTGATGTGTTTAAAACCTATTGGGCTACGTTGCTGTCGGCATTGGGCAATGCCGCAGGTAACCAGGATACGCAGGTTAACCAGGGTCTCCTCGAGGGCCTTTTAACCAACGATCTCAGCGAAGACAATCTGCAGTTGTTATACGAGGTCAGCCTAATTTCTCACTGCGAAAAACAAAACGCTTTCTCCCACAACGGCGAGGGCAACGCACTTGATCCCATACCTGCACTGTACTGGCAAAGTGCACGTGACACCCTGTTCAACATGAACGGTGCTCGCGACAATGCCGCTTGTCTCAAGGCCCTGGGCGGCGACGTGCGGATGCTCACGAAAACAAATGGCCACGACTCGGGCGATGGCGAGCGCTGTGGAGACCTGGACAAGGCACAGTCAATTCGCGACTGGTTCGATGAAAAACTCAAGGGCGTAACTGGCAAAGCGAGTTATATTCCGAATTACTGCTTTACCTTGGGAGAGTCGGGGACCGACGCTGTAGTTACCAGCGACTTCCCGTCTAATATCAATGGTTTCCCGGTGTCTGAGCAGAGCGTTACGGCCTTGAGCCATTCACCGCAGGTAGCCTCCGTCTTTCTGAAAACTGCCGGCAGTGAAGGAGAAATCTTGGCGGGTATTCCAAAAGCGACACTGACGGTTTCTGGTGAGGCTCAAGCACTTCCGATTGACCCCATCCTGTTTCTCGGTATCGGTGTGCGCAGCGCCGATAGCGACAGTGACACACTGGTTATGGCCAATCAGGTCAGGCCTATACGGGGCTATGGATTCCATGACGTCGAGCTGACAGGCGTCAACGTGCGATTGCAGCCTGGTGATGAGGTCCGTCTGCTGATTTACTCGGGCTTTAACTCGCGCTACCCCAATTCGGGGTCGCGAACTCCGGTACCTGTCACCGTAGTCGGCAGCGTTGAGCTGCCACTTTTGCCGGCAAATTTACCGGCGCCGCCATCCAATACCGATTGATTCCCTTGCGCGCCTCGTCAGGGCGCGCAACTTTATATGTGGCAATATGGGGTCGCACTAGATATTCATTGCTCGCCATTCAATGAGTTTCAAACAGCCCCTATAGTGCACACATCCTGAACATTGCCTTGCAAAGCCGCTATTCAGCCGCTTCAATGTACCTTTAGCCGTGTATTCTGTATTGAGTTGCGCTCTATGCCGCCCGGATTATTCCCAGCCCAGGACGATAACGCCCTTCGCATCAATCGCTCCGATGTAAACAACCCCCTGGGTACCTATTCAAAACACAGTTTTACGCTGGACGGTTTCGAGTGGCCTTCCGCAGAGCATTATTTTCAGGCTAAAAAATTCGAGGACGTGGCGGTACAGGAGCTAATCCGGCAGGCGCCGCATCCGAAAAAAGCCCGCAAGCTGGGCCGCAGTCGTTTTCGCAAAATACGCAAAGACTGGAAAGCCATCAAAACAACCATCATGACTCGAGCCGTTTACACCAAGTGCCGAACTTACCCCGACATCGCCGAGCAGTTGCTTGCAACCGGCGATACCCTGCTGGTCGAGAACAGTCAGTACGATTACTACTGGGGCAGTGGCCGCGATAACCGGGGCGACAATCACTACGGTGTGGTATTGATGAATGTCAGAGAAAAACTGCGGCAAGAAATGGCCGCACAAACGCCAAGCAGGCACACTGATCGTTGAGATTTTCAGCCCTTGGTACAGGGAGCCTGACAGCACGAATGCGTGACTATATTCTCGATCTGTTTATCACGCCTGAAGAGTTGCTCCGCTATTATTCGGGGGAGGTTGTAACGGTGGTTGCCAGGAGTCGAAGTGGGGTGACGGTAAGGTTTGCGGCAAGGCATTTGCGGAAACACGTCACCAGCAGCGGAATCCGGGGCACTTTCCGGCTTACCACTGATGACCAAAACCGCTTTATCGCGCTGGACAGCCTTTAGGTGAACGCGACGTATGGACGTATGAAAGGGGCTTGTAGTGGGAGCCCCAAAAGCACGACCTAAATTCTTCTTATCAGGTAAACAGTATGGAAACCGGAAAAACCCTGTACGGCACCACGCGGCTTGCCTTTGATATGGTCGAAGGCGTCACAAATATCGTGGAGGGCATGTACCGCAATATTGCCGCTACGCCCTTGCCCTTCGGGCGCGCACCGGAAGGCCCGGCGCCAGGAATTGCCGGCCTTGTGCATGAGATAGTGCGCGGCAGCAACCAGCTTATCCGCAAAACCACCGATCTGGCCCTGCTGCCAACGGTAGAGTACATCGACCGCCTGTATCCTCCGGGCCCATACCGGGCGGCGATCATTGCCGCACTGAACGGCGTCTGCGGCGATCACCTGGCATGCACAGCCAACCCGCTGGCCATTGCCATGCGGATGCGGGTTTTTCTGCCACTGGATACCACTGAAAGCGAGCAGGCATCGTCCGAACAGAATGTTGCCTTTGGCAAACTGTTTGAAACCCAGCGACGCCCGGTGGACATTTTCCCCAACCCGGAAGCGTTTAGCGAGCCGGATTTTCAACCTACTGGCCGTGTGTTGATTCTGGCGCACGGCCTGTGCATGAATGACATGGAGTGGACGGCCGATCAGCACAATCACGGTCATATGCTGGCCCAGGAGTATGGCTATACACCGGTGTTTGCGCTGTATAACACGGGCCGACATATCTCCGACAATGGCTGTGAATTTGCCGATCAGATTGCCGGTCTTATCGAAAGCTGGCCGGTCCCGGTGGAGTCAGTAACCCTGATAGGGTTCAGTATGGGCGGGCTGGTGGCGCGCAGCGCGCTGCACTTGGCGGAACAGCAGCAAGCAGACTGGTTGCGGAAAGTTGACAAGGTGGTCTACGTGGGTACGCCACATCACGGTTCGGCGCTGGAGCGGGGCGGCTACTGGTTGCAGAAATCCGCCACCTACAGCCCCTACACCGCGCCACTGGCTGCTCTGGGTAAGGTGCGCAGTGACGGTATTACTGATTTGCGGCACGGCAATATTCGCCCTGCCGACTGGCAGGAGCACGATGAACACGAGGACAATGCCGACCATCGCCAGCCCACACCGCTGGCGGCGGGCATTGAACATTATGCGATTGGCGCGACCCTATCCAAACAACCTGCCGAACGGCTTTCTCAGTTGCGCAGCGATGGCCTGGTACATCCCGCCAGCAGCGGTGGCAAGCATAGGGATCCCGCCTTTAAACTCGGGTTCGATAAAGACAGTTTTTACCTGATACATGATCTGGGGCATTTGGCGATGCTGCGGGATCAACGGGTAGCGGCTAAGCTGAAGGAATGGTTGGCGCTTAGCGGCCAACGCGAAAAAAGCCTGTAGGCACTATTTCGGGCTCAGTAGCCCAGAGTCTGCAGCGCTTGAGTGACTCGGGTGCGCATGGGCTCTGACGCGACCGGGAACGCGCGGAAGAAATCGTCGCGGGTCAGCATGGGTTTGCGTTCGCGAACGCGTGCAGCCCATTCGGCAGCGCGTTTCGTGTTGTCGTTCAAGGTATGGGCAACAGCGGCAATCAAATCGATCAGTACGTGCGCGCCCGGCGAGTTCGCAGCGCGCTCCGCCCATTCGACGGCCTCGGCGTCTTCGCCGCGAGCCATGTGGGTAAAACTGCGCGTGCCGAGCATGCCGTAGTAGAGCGGGTCGAGCGGGCTTAACCGCATCGCGAAGTCGACGCGCTCTCGGCCCAGCAGTTCGGCCCCGGAAAGCGAGTTGGTCCAGGCAAGTGCGTACAGCCCCTGCGCGTAATTCGGGCTGAGCGACGTTGCGCGCTCGAGCCACGCGGTAGCATGTTCGAGATCACCCTCCAGCCAGTAGCTGCGTCCCATGGTGAAGTTGACGAATGGATCGAGCGGTTCGATGTCGATGGCGCGCTGGGAACACTCGCGGGCGCGCAGGATTTCGCCGGCAACGTCATCGGTCTGGTGGAGGAAGGCGGCCTGGAAATGGGTGAACGACAGCCCGGCGTGCGCGCGCGCAAACCCGGGATCCTGCTGTACGGCCTGTTTGAACAGCCTGGCCGCCTGTTCGCTGTCCTTGCGATTGAAGCGGTACACATGTTGCAAACCAAGGTGATAGGCGGACCAGGCATCCAGGTTTTCGGTAACCGTCAGGCGCGCGGCAGCTGCTTCGTGAAGCGGAATCTGTATCTCAAGCGAGGCCAGGATGCGGGACCGGATATCCTCCCGGAATGTGTGTAGCTCGTCCACATGGCCGGCGTAGCGCTCGCCCCACACCACCTCATTGCTGCGCGTATCGACAAGCTCTGCCGTGACAACCAGCTGTTTGGCGGATACTTCAACACTGCCGGCCAGGCAATACCGCGCCTGCAGCAGGTGGCCAAGATCGCGCAGGTCAAGGTCCGGGTCGCGAAAACGAAAGGATGAGCCCCGCGCTATGACTAACAGCCAGCGCAGGCGCGCCAGCTCGGCGATCAGCTCGTGCGGTAAGCCCTCGGCAATTGCGTCGTAGGGGCCGGCCTTGCCCAGAAGGCGAAATGGCAGCACGGCAATTGCCGGGCGCCCGCCGGTACCGGCCGCCTCCTCATGCTGATCGGATTCTTCGCCCCCAGAGCGGTCGGCGCTCGCGGGCACTCGAACAACCCGCGCCTCCGCCACAAAGCGAAAGCCTTTGCCGTGAATGGTCTTGATGAAGCGCTGTGTCTTGCCGTCGTCGCCCAGCACCCGGCGCAATGACTTGATGCGGCTGGACAGCGCGGCATCGGTCACCACGCGGTTGTCCCAGAGTTTTTCGAATATCTCGTCCCTGGAGACCAGGCGTTCATGGTTCTCGACGAGAAAGGCGAGCAAGCGAAATACCTGCGGCTCCAGCGAGCACGGCTCGCCGTTATAGCGGAGCTCAAACCTGCGAAGATCGAGCTCAAACATACCGAAGTGGTAAATCATGTCGGGAGCATAGACCAGTTTCCCAAAGCCGCATACCAATCTTCATGAAATCTTCACGGGTTCTGCAAGCTTGCCGCACTGGACAGGCGCAGTATACCCACAGGTGTAAGCCATCCCTGCATGCTGCAGGAAAGGAGTTTTAGAATGAAAGCGAACCTCAATGAACTGCCGACTCGGCTGCAAGCCGGCGGCGTGTGCATTCAGGCTCAGGATTGGGGCGATACCAACGTTGCCCGAATCCGCTTCCCGAAGGGTGCGGACGCCGCACCGCTGTTAAAAGGCCTGCCCGACGACCTGTGCCAGTGCCCGCACTGGGGCACCGTGCTTAAAGGCTCTATACACGTTCGCTTTGCGGACGGCCATGAAGAAACTGTTCGCGCGGGCGAGGTTTACTACTGGCCGCCCGGTCACACGGTGCGCGTTGACGAGGACTACGAGGCCGTCGAGTTCAGCCCCAGCGGGCAGATGGGTGAGGTTATCGAGCACCTGAAAACACAACTGGAAACCTGATCACACAAGCACTCCACAAGGAGCACTCCATGCCACTCGTAACGATTGATGTTATCAAGAACGTGTTCACACCCGATCAGAAAGAACAGCTGATCGAAAAAGTCACTAATGCCATGGTCGAGGTAGAAGGCGAGAACATGCGCGGGGTCACTTGGGTCCGTATTCAGGAGTTTGAAGGCGGCGACTGGGCCATCGGCGGCCGTCGGCTGTCAGCGTCGGACGTGCATGCCATGGCCAAGGGAGAGCCCGCGTAGCAGGCTTGCTCCCCTTTATCCGCCAAAGCGAGGGGTACTCGGTGGGTTAGTGTCTCATTGCTATGTCAGGCTAGCGTAAAATCAACACGGGAACGGTACTCGTGGCGAGCATTTTGGTGGTGTTGCTGCCGACGATAAAATCTCTGATCCGCGAATGGCCATAGGCACCCATGACTTTCAGTTCGATATTGAATCGCTGTTGAAAGTCCATCAGGCTGGCATTGACCTCGCCCTGAATCAGGTGCGCTTCAACCTGGTGCTCCTTGTCAGACAGGGTTTTACACGCCGCTTCAAGCCGCGTCCGGTTTTCCTGGGTATCCTTGCCCACCATCACCACGTGCCCTGAAAGTTTGGACAGCAGGGGGCTGCTGGCGATCCGGTCGATGGCCTTATCGGCGGTTTCGCTGCCGTCGTAAGCCAGCATGTAGTTGCTGGGCGTTGTAAACGTACCTGTCGCCATCATGATGGGGGTATGTATGGCTCGCACCACATTTTCAATATGAGAACCAATCACCTGTTTGCTGGGGTCGTGGTCTTCACCGAGTCTGCCAATAACATACAAGCGGGTCTTGTCTTCGCAAGCCAGCAGCGCATCCAGCAAGCGATCGTGTCGCTGCTCGCCGGTGACTTCTACAGCGCCGCCGGTCTTTGCTCTCTTTATTGCATCGTCCAACAGGTGTTTGCCGTGTTCGATGGCCATCTTGTTGCGTTGTTCATCGAGCAGTGTCAGTTCATCGAGAAGATGCTCGCGACTGCCGAGGCCAATGGCGCCCGACAGATCTTCCTTGGCGGGAGACGGTGTTTTTTCCAGCACATGCAGAAAGGTCAGAGGCGCGTCCAGAATAGCGCTCGCCCAGGCTGCGGTATCGCATACGCTGCTTGAAATAGCCGATCCATCTATGCAGGCGGTAACTTGCAGTTCTTTCATTATTCTTCTCCGTCGATTAGTGGCCGGCCATCAATTTTTCAACTTCTTCGGGTTTGTCGTGAACACCAAACCTGTCGACGACGGTGCGTGTGGCTTCATTCATGCCGACGATATTCACGTCAGCGCCTTCACGTCGGAATTTGATAACGATCTTGTCCAGCGCGGCGACCGAGGTGATGTCCCAAAAATGGGCCTGATGCAAATCGATGGTAACGCGATCAACCACTTCCTTGAAATCAAAGGACTCCATAAAGTGGTCTGCGGAAGCAAAAAACACCTGCCCAACGACCTTGTAGTGGCGGTGTCCGGCTTCGAGCTTTTCATCTTTCACCACCATAAAGCGGCCAATCTTGTTGGCGAAGAACAGCGCCGCCAGCAGAACGCCGACAAACACGCCGATGGCGAGGTTGTGTGTGGCCACGACCACAGCAACCGTCGCGATCATCACGATATTGCTGGATAAAGGGTGCTTTTTCAGGTTGCGAAGCGAATCCCAGGAGAAGGTGCCGATAGACACCATGATCATCACCGCGACCAGCGCTGCCATGGGGATTTGTTTCAACCAATCGCCGAGAAAGACGATCAAGATCAGCAGGAATACACCGGCTGAAAACGAAGAGAGCCGGCCTCGGCCGCCTGACTTCACATTGATAATCGACTGGCCGATCATCGCGCAGCCGGCCATACCGCCCAGGAGACCTGCACCGATATTGGCGATGCCCTGGCCTTTACACTCGCGGTTTTTGTCGCTTTTGGTGTCTGTCAGGTCGTCGACAATGGTTGCAGTCATCATGGATTCGAGCAAGCCAACCACCGCCAGACCAAGAGAGTAGGGCAGTATAATCTGCAGCGTGGTGAGGTTGAGGGGAACGTCGGGCCAGAGGAAGACCGGCAATGTATCCGGCAACTGCCCCATATCACCGACGGTGCGGATATCCAGATTAAAAAGGATGGCAACGATCGTCATGCTGATAATGCAGACAAGCGGTGAGGGGATGATTTTGCCAACCGTCGGCAGTAAGGGGAACAGATAAATAATCCCCAACCCGGCCGCTGTCATAGCGTAGACATGCCAGGTTACGTTGGTTAATTCCGGTAGCTGGGCCATGAATATGAGAATAGCCAAGGCGTTAACAAAGCCGGTTACAACCGAGCGGGAAACAAAGCGCATCAGGCTGCCCAGTTGCAGAAAGCCAGCCGCGATCTGAAATACGCCGGTCAGCAGCGTCGCCGCGAGCAGATATTCCAGTCCATGCTGTTTCACCAGAGTCACCATGAGCAGTGCCATGGCGCCCGTTGCCGCACTGATCATGCCGGGGCGTCCGCCAACGACAGCCGTGATAACGGCGATACAGAAAGAGGCGTATAGCCCGACCTTGGGATCTACCCCGGCGATGATGGAAAAGGCGATAGCCTCGGGAATCAGTGCCAGCGCAACCACGAGGCCCGCCAACAGGTCTCCACGAGTATTGAAAAACCAGTTCTGCTTAATTGTTTCTAACATTCACAACCTGCGAGTAAAAAATCTTGTCCGGCAATGCAGACGCATTACGGGGACGACCAATTGAAGGACAACGGCACACAAACGGCGTGCGCAATCTAAGGGGAAAGCGTACGGCAATCGAAATAATTGTGAGAAAGGAGCGCTATGGCGGACTGACTGACACTGGGGGTTCCGGAGAGAATTTTCGTTTTGGAGCGCGCATTGTACGCGAGTGACCCTTTAAAGCAATCGAAGGGGGCGAGGTGCGAAGGCACGCAGAGAGCGCTCAAAGCCCGGCGCAGCTGCCGGGCTTGTGCATTTTGGTGATGCAGCAGTGGGCGCTAGATCCTGAAGGCTAAACGCCGTCTCCGTCCCCGTCGGGTGAATCAGTAACCGCCCCACCTGACGCCGAACCCACCAGCTTCGCGTATTTCGCCAAGGCACCGCGCCGGTAGCGCAGTGGCGGGCGTTGCCAGGATTGGAGGCGAGTGCTTATTTCAGCCTCGTCCACGTGCAGGGTGATTTCGTCCTGTTCGGCATCAATGGTGATCTGGTCGCCATCCTGAACAATCGCCAGAGGGCCGCCGTCCATCGCCTCGGGGCTGATGTGGCCCACCACAAAGCCGTGGCTGCCACCTGAGAATCGCCCGTCGGTGATCAACGCCACATCTTCACCCAAGCCCCGCCCCATGATGGCCGAGGTGGGGGCGAGCATCTCGCGCATGCCCGGGCCGCCCTTGGGGCC
>PAKT01000029.1 GCA_002710725.1 Spongiibacteraceae bacterium | reverse complement strand
GGCCGAAGCGGCTCAGCTGGACAGCCGCACTGATCTCTACAGCCTTGGCGTCATCCTCTACGAGATGCTGACCGGCCGTGTTCCCTTCAAAGGGGAATCCGCCATCTCCATTGGCATAAAGCACATCACCACACCGCCGCCACCGCTGCCTTCCACCGTGGCGCACTTCCAGGCTTTTATTGATAAGGCGCTGGCCAAGGATCGCGACGAACGCTTTCAGACCGGGGCGGAATTGATCGCGGCACTGGAGGAAGCAATAGAGGGCTTCAGCGAAGACAACGCTGCCACGGTTGTGCTCAGCGGCAATGATGCAGAGCGAACGATCCCGGCCACCCAGCCCAACGACAGCAAGCACCAGACCGCTGTCAGACCGGCTAAAAAAACGCGGGCAAAAACCACCAACCGCGTCGTCGGTCTCTGGATTGCCGCAGGGCTGGCAGCCCTCGCGCTACTGGCAGGCGGCGGCTGGTATTTTCTCGAAAACAAATCCGGAACACTCCAGTCGCTGACCAGCCCACTGAACGCAGAAGAAAGACAACTGCTGGCTCAGGCAGAACTTGCCGCAGAAGAAGGTCGCTACTATTCCCCCCCCGGCAACAATGCCCAGTTTTATCTGACCGCGCTGATGGCGCGCAATCCGCACTCAACAGACGCCAAGGCCGCTATTACCCGGCTGTTTGCCACCTACCTGAATGAAGCAGAGCAGGCGATAGCGGGCAACAACCTCAGACGCGCCGATGCCTTTCTGAATCAGGGCTCTCAGATTACGTTTTATATCGACGATCAGGAATTGCTGACACAGCTTCGACATCTGCGTAACGAAGCGAACGCGGCACGATATTGAGGTTAACAGAGCTTACGATTTGAAAGAGAAGATCAGCTCGACATCCCCAAGGGTCAGCTGATCGCCATCCACCAGCTCAACCTCGGTTATTTTGCGTCCGTTGTGAAGTACACCATTGGAAGAATCGCAGTCGCGCAGGTGCCAGCGTCCGTCCACGCATTCCACTTCCGCGTGCAGAGACGACACCGCGCGAGCATCAAGTCGTATTTCACAAGCAGGATCGCGACCGATCCGGCTTAAGCCCTCACCAAGTGGAAAACGTAGCCCGACAACCGCCCCACCACTAACCATCAGCGAGGCCGTGGGTGCGGATGGAGGTGTTGGAGCAGGTTCCGGCTTGCTGACACGCGCATTGCGCTCAAAGGTGACAACCCCCTCCGACACCTCAGCCGCTTTGACGGGATCGAATTTGGCGCTGCCGGCTTTCGGCCCTGACCGCGTACCGGCATCGGCAGGTTTATGCCCGCCGGTTTCAGTTGGGGATTCAGACACTGCGTCAACCTGCACCACCTCGTACCTGGCCGCGTCAAAACGCACAATATCGCCGGCTTTCAGCACGACCACATTGATGCGGTTGTCGTTGACGAAGGTACCATTGGCAGACCCGGTATCCTGCAGATAGAGCTTGCCGTCCTTGATCAGAAAGGCGGCGTGTCTGCGCGAAACATGGGGCTCGCTCAGCACCAGCGTGCAACCGGCATCGCGCCCGACCGTAAATTCGTTCGTCAGCTCTATGGCACCCGCATCAGCGTCACAGAGACGCAGCGCCCAGGCTGACTGACCCGCCTCACCAGAACTCATCAGCTACCCTGCAGCAGAAAGTAAATTGCCACTAGCGCCAGAGCGCCGCCCAGCCACAGCAGCGGACTGGAAGACTTGCCGGCATTCGCTGCCGATAGCGCCTCAGCCTCCTTGAGTTCATCGGCTGAAGGAGCCTGCACCAGAACTACAGTGACATTGTCGGCGCCGTTATTGGCCAGAGTTTTTTCTATCAGACTGTCGGCGATGGCATCCAGATCGTCCAGCTCGCGGAAGCTCGCGACGATATCTTCGTGCTTGACGTAATCGTTGAGGCCGTCACTGCACATAAGCAGAATCTGCCCCGGCTCAAACTGATCGCGAATGGTATCAACCTGCAGCTTTTCGAGGTTGTCCTGCCCCAGCGCCTGCAGCACGATATTGCGCCCCGGGTGACTGGCCGCCTCATCTTCGTTGATATGCTGCTCTTCCAGCAGACGCTGAACCAGAGAGTGATCACGGGAAATCTGCTCAAGGCCGCGCTGCTCACTCCAGAGATAGCAGCGGGAATCCCCGACCCAGGCAACCTCAAAACCGTTTCCCTTAACTTGCAATGCGACAACCGTGGAGGCCATGCCGGGGCGGCCCCGACCTTTTTCAGGTGCCGCCAGAATGGCCTGATGTGCCGCCTCGATAGCGCTCTTCATATCACGGCCGGCAGCGACTTCATCGCGGATTACCTGACAGGCAATTTCACTGGCGATTTCACCGGCATCGTGGCCGCCAACACCATCGGCGAGAATCCAGAGATCGTGCTCCGGTGCCGCGGCAAAGTTGTCTTCATTGTTGCTGCGAGAACAACCGACATCTGATCGGGCTGCGTATTTCAACATGCCGTGCGCTTACCTGTCGTTATTGATTTTACAACGCAATAGCATGGCACCCGCCTTATACCCTGCTATAAACATAAAAACGAGTATAAGCGATTCGCCACTAATAGCCAGTCAGCGCCTGGCCGACAATTCACGCAGTTCGCTGCTGTAGCGACGGCAATTGCGCCACAGCCAGCGCTCGTTATCGCGCAGCCGCTCCCGCATCGCACTGCGGCTGGCATACTGACGCAACAGGTAACCCTTGCGCAGGGCCCGTTCCAGGCTTATGGCTTCCAGTTTAGTACGACGACAGTCAGACCAGTCTGCGGCCTGAACCAGGCCGCAACAGGATAAGAAGAAAAACAGTATTAGCACTTTCACGATGACCTCCCTGTCATGTCTGCAATGAGTTTCAGTCTACATGAAAAATTCCAGACCAACAGTCACCAGGTCGTAGTCAGCCACCACATCAGAGCCGTTGTCCTTGAACTCGAAACGGTCGTATTCGATCTTGATATTCATGCCCGGCGCGCCGCTGAAACGAAATCCGACACCCCAGTACGGATCAGCGCCATCTTCGCGATAGCGGGTAACAAAATTGGTACCGGCCTGATGCTCATCCGTCACCTGTTCCCAGCTGAGAATGCCGCCTTTGACAAAAAAACTGCTGTACTCGCTGAGCGGCAAATCCAGTTGCAGGTCAAAGCCCAGGCCATAGGTATCTGCTTCCGCGGAGGCCGTCGGCGTGCTCACGGCGGACTGCCCGAAATTAATGTAGGAAATATTGCCCCCCAGCAGGCCGGTGCGCAGACCGATGCCGGCGCGAAAGGCTATATCCTCGTCATCGATATCGGTGCCCGGGGGGAAGTCGCTCGGATTGATATCCTGGCGAGCCTGTCCCACGTCGATATGGAAGTTCATTGACGACGCCGGATAGTGCTCAGCCAGAGCAAGTGAAGTGAACAGGAGGCCCTGCGCCCCGACCAGAAATAGCTTTTTCATGTGACCTACCCTCATAAGGCTTGGTCACATGCTGCGCCCGCTCAACTGAACCTTAACTGAATCAGTGTTTGAGAAAGCTCGCCAGGGTCAGGCGTTTAACTTCTTCAATGCGATCAAACACCGGATAGCTCGGGTCGTGAACCCAGTTGATGATGGTGGCGTTGATCAAACCGACGATCATTTCACCGATAAACTCTACGCTATAGCTTTCGGACACATCGCCGAGCCGCAAGCCGTCGCGGACCAACTCACTGAAGGCCGCGTTCAGATCGCCGAGGCGCTGGCCGATCTGGCTGTTCTCGCTGGACAGGTCCAGCAGCGCCTGATGCACCAGACAGCGCTCCAGCTCTTCATACCGCTGCAGGTTGTCTATCATCACGCCGTAGATATATTCGACCCGTTCGCGGGTGGAGCCGTATTTCTCCAATGCAAGTTCAATCACGTTGGAGGTTTCGTCGTAGAGCATGGAGTCGCTGAGTTCGCGAATCAGATCCTGCTTTGAGCTGTAGTAGTTGTAGAAGGTTTTGCGGGCCACCTCCGCCGATTCGCAGATTTCCTCAACGGTGGTCAGCTCAACGCCCTTGGCGCTGAACAGCGCCAGCGCGGCCTCGTTAATGCGGCCGCGCACTTCCATTTTACGCTGCTCGCGGCGGCTGAGAGATGCCTCATCAGCCGGTTTGATGGCAGTAACAGTGGTCATGGTTCTCCGTTACAAAACGTTTGGGGGCACAGGGTTTACCTGATTGATTATACCCTCGATACGCTCGCGCAGGGCCGTATCCGATTTTTCAGTGCTGGGGCGAATCCAGAACTTGTCTTCTTTCAGCGCCTTGAGTGCATAATCAGCGACTTCGTGGGGCGAGGTGGTCTCCAGCTCCATGCCAAACTGTTCCATCATCTTCTTCATATCATCCACCGAGCTGATCCCCGAAGCTTTGACGCCGCTGCCGGGCAGGTCTTCAGGCCGCACCCGTTCGGAGTTGAACAGACCGGTATCCACCACATGGGGGCCAGGGAACAGCGCATTGATTTTCACTGGCGACTGCTTGGCCAGCATCTGGTAATACAGGGTTTCAGTAATCGCCATCACCGAGGCTTTGGTGGTGGTGTAAATTGGCGCATCCGGCAGCATCAGGAAGGCCCCATTGCCCGAACCGGTGACGATAAAATGCGCCTCTTCATTTTGCTCTACCAGTCTCGGCATAAAGGCCTTGATCGAGTGAATCACACCCCAGACATTGACCGAGAAGGCCCACTTCCAGTCATTGAGGTTGTAGTCCCACATATCGCCGGCCTCACCCGCGCCGATACCCGCGTTGGCAAACATCAAATGCACTGCACCGAATTCAGCGAAGGCTTTATCCGCTAGGGCATCGAGGTCTTCCTGCTTGCTCACATCAGCCCTGACACCCAGCGCCTCAGTACCGCGCTCCTTGAGGGCGGCAACGGCTACATCCAGCGCCTTGGTATCGACGTCGGCAAGTACGATCTTCGCCCCTTCCGCCGCCAGCGCCTCGCCCAGCGCGCGACCGACACCGCTGGCACCACCGGTAATGACCGCGACCTTGTTGTTAAAATCCTTCACATGACACCTCGTTGGACAGTTATGTTTATGCTCTTCAACAGAACTCTATTACAGCCCTTCAAAATTTTACACACTTGTTACCTTTTTTTAATTTCCGCCGTCGCCCGCCCCCGGCTGGAGACCCCAGGCCGCTGATGGCATAATGCGCGCCTCCCCAACACAGCCACAGGACACCGCATGAAAACGCTGGACGCGTTCCTCGACGACAGCTCTACCGACGCCCCCCTGGCCGAAGTGATCCTTCGCCTGGCCAGCTGTTGCGAAGCCATCAACAACCAGCTGCAACGCGGTGAACTGGCGGGCATTCTCGGCAGTGCCGGCGCCGACAATGTTCAGGGCGAAACCCAGAAGAAACTGGACGTGATCGCCAACGACATGCTCAAGGATGCCCTCAAGGCCTGCCCCGAGGTGCGCGGCATCGCCTCTGAAGAAGAGGATGAGGTGGTCGGCGCCAATCTGGACGGTCGCTATCTGGTAACCTACGACCCCCTCGATGGCTCGTCCAATATTGATATCAACAGCATGGTCGGCACCATCTTTTCGGTGCTGGAAAGCGGCGAGCGTGGATCGGCCGTGAGCGAAGCGGAATTCCTGCAGCCCGGTCGCGCCCAAAAGGCCGCCGGTTATGTGCTCTACGGCCCTTCGATGATGCTGGTCTTTTCCACCGGAAACGGCGTCACCATGTTCACCTTCGACCCCGAGCAGAGCGCCTGGCTACAGACCGTTGAGCGGGTTGAGCTTGATTCGGACACCAAAGAGTTTGCCATTAATATGTCCAACCACCGCTTCTGGGCGGAGCCGATGCGCAATTACATTGACGACCTGCTTAAAGGCAGTGACGGCCCGCGCGGCAAAAACTTCAATATGCGCTGGGTGGCGGCCATGGTCGCGGACGTACACCGCATTCTGTGTCGCGGCGGCCTCTTTACCTATCCCTGGGATGCACGCAAACCCGATCAGGCAGGCAAACTGCGGCTGATGTACGAAGCCAATCCGATGGGGCTGCTGGTAGAGCAGGCTGGCGGTGAAGCGTGGACCGACAGCGGCAAGATTCTGGACATTCAACCTGAGAAAATTCACCAGCGGGTGCCGGTGATTCTGGGTTCTGCGAATGAGGTGATGTGCTGTGTGGGGTACCATGCTGGGTCGGACGTCTGACGTCTGACGTCCGACGCTTAAAGACTAAACACCCCGTCCTTCAACTGGGCAGTGCGCCCCACAAACTCTTCTGCCATCGCGGCCGCCATCAACTCCGGATTTTCATTGTAGGCAATGGTGCGCTTGCCGTTGGGCAGAGTCACCACCACCACCGCGCGCCAGGGATTATCGCCCTGAAACAGCACGGTGCAACCGACAATCTTCCCCTCACCGCTGTCGACTTTCACCAACTCCAGCGGCGGCGCCTCGGCGCGGGCCTCATCCGTCAGGTCAGCAAAACCAAAACCGTTCGGATTGGGCTCAGTCGACCACACACCAAAACCCTGTTTGGTCAGCATGCCGCTGACGGAGGTGACATAGCCGCGCTTGCCCGGCTGTTCACGCAGCAGTTCGGCCATACGCGCAGTGGACTGCAGCACGTAATTGTTGAGTGGGCCGCCGCCGAAGGTCATGCCGCCGGTGACTGTAATCTGCTGGTCCAGTGAAATACCGATCTCTCGCGCATAAATCTGCACCGCAGAGGGGAAGCAGCTGTAGAGCTCCAACAGGTCGATATCGTCGACGGTCATCTCCGCCAGCTCCAGCGCTTTTTTACCCGCCAGTCGCGCACCCGGACAGCCGGCCAGATCAACCCGCTGGGAGGTGTTCACCATAAAGTTGCTTTCAGTACTGGCCTGCGGGAAGACCCATTTGTCACGGGGTATACCCAGCGCTTCGGCTTTGGCCACCGAGCAGAACAGCAGCGCGCCGGCCTGATCCACATTCCACTGACTGTTGTGGTACTTGGTATAGGGGAAGGCCAGCATCTTGTTCTTGGGAGAGGCATTGCGGATTTGCTCGGCCTTCATGCCGTCGCGATTCCAGGCATGGGGATTAGCCTTGGCCACTTCGGCCATGCCTTCGTAGAGGGCCGCAACGCGATCGCGGTGCGCATCGAGAGATTCACCCTGCGCCTGACGAAGGGCGCTTTCCATCAGTGCGTAAAACCCGACCGGCATGCCGAGGCCTGCCTCAGATTCCACCTCGGACCAGATTTCCTGCTCCGGCTCCAGATGCACATCAGGCGCTGCGCTCTGCGCGCTCTCGGGCGCCTCGAGGCCCTGAATGGTCGCCTGCAGGGCGCGGAATTTTGCTTCACCACCGGCAACCAGCGCCACCTCTATTTCACCGCTGTCGATCCGGCGGCAGGCATCGGCAAACAGGCTCTGCTGCAGGATGCCGATTTCCGCCAGCACGGTGGTCGCCTCGGGGGCGCCAAGTGCCTCGCCAATCGCCTTGGCGGGGTTCTGGTAACTCCACACGCCCTTGGGCACGCTAATTCGCTGAGCCGCCTGCAGCAGCTCGGGAGCGCCGCAGTCGTCACCGGCGGCGCGGGCCGCCCGGATCATCAGTTCGACAGCTTCATCAGCCTTTGACAGGTCTGTTTCACGCTGATTGATAACCCCTATTCCGACCAGTACCGGCGTCGTTGGCGATAGCGACATTGTGCCCCCTTGGCTTATTAGCTGTGTTGTTGAGTGAAGTGTCAGTTTGCGCGGATAACCAGTGTAACAAGTTTTGGTTTGCCTGCCTCTTCACCCCAGACCGCCAGCGCAACCGGCGAGGTGAAACTGGCCAGCCCCTGCGGCAACTCCATCATGGTGTCTTTAACCTTGCTTGTCAGTGAGCCAAGCGCGGGCAGTTTATCCACATCACCGGCGGCAATTCCCAGCCCTTTAAGCTGGGCCGAGCCGACTGCAAGCACCTCTACCGATTCCAGATCCGCAGCCAACACATCATTGATATCCAGCAGGCCGGTTTTGTCCGCGACCTGGCTGCCCAACCGCGCCTCAAGGCGCTTCAGGGCAATGCCGCCACTGCCATTGCCATCGAGCGAAAGCAATTGGCTGTAGAGGGCCAGCATCGGTGCAAGCAAGGGGGGCATATCGTCGGTGGACGCCAGAATGATTCGGGCGTCCGGATGAAAACGTGCGTCTACAGGAAGCTCACGATCCAGGCGGAATTCACTTGGTATAAGTGCGGTGGGCTCGCCTCCGGCAACAGCCGCAAAAGACATCGGACAGGCAGAGAGCGTCAGCACGGCCAATACAGCGCGCGCCATATGGGATTCAAGCATGTCAAAATCCAAACAGGACGAGGTTCAATCAGGCCAACCCACAGATAGCCTTTTCTTAGTGTTTTATGCGGGTAAACAGCAAATAACCCGGCAGCTGCCGGGTTATTTGGCGGAGGGGAGTTTACCCATTCAGGCGCTTCAACACCATAGGCAAATCGTCTGACGGTTTGGGGAGCGGAACTGTCTGCATCGCTGTACCGAAATTGGCCGGCAGCTCGAAATCGTAGCGGGTCAGAAACTGGTGCAGGAAGTTCTTGGTCTGCATCAACGCGAAGTGCATGCCGATGCACTTGTGGGCACCGCCACCAAAGCCAACAAAGCTGAAGGAATGGCGCTTGTGCTCGTTGCGCGGCTCCAGCCAGCGGTCCGGATCAAACTTTTCAGGCTCGTCCCAGTACTCACCCATGCGATGCACATACTGCGGTGCAATAAACAGAATGGTGTTGGCCGGGATGTGATAACCGCCAATCTCGCAATCGTTGATGGTGCGGCGCTGCATCATCATGACCGAGGGGTGCAAACGCAGGGCTTCACGCACGGCAGCATCGGCCAGCGGCATGCGATCGAGGTCTTCATATTCCAGATAGTCCTTGCCGATGGCCTGGGCTTCTTCACGCAGACGCTGGCGCATCTCCGGGTTCTGTCCCAGGTGGAACAGCAGGTGGCTGAGCGCCGAGGTAGTGGTGTCGTGGGCGGCAAACAGCAGGAAGCTCATATGCGCGACGATATCCTGATCGCTGAAATACTCGCCGTCTTCGTTCAGCTCTTTGGCAAAGTAGCTGAAGGTGTCGATACCATCGTTTTTGCGGCGCTCTTCAATCAGGCTGCCGAAAAACTCGTGCAGGAAGCGCTCGCCTTTCTTGCCTTTGGCGTAGGCGGTGCCGGGAATCTCTTTGGTGATCAGCCCCATCAGGCCGTTGGCCACGTCGGTGAAGGCGGTATTCAGCTTCTCCGCGCGCTCATCATCTTTTTCCAGACCGACAAAAATAGTCGCCGCCACATCCAGCAGGGCCTGCTTGATCGCCGGGAAGAAGTAGAAGTTCTCCTGACCATCCCAGCTCTCTACCGCTTCCTGCAGCATCGGCGCCATAGTCGCGATATAGCCTTTCATGGCGTCGTTCTTGAAGGCGGTCTGCATCATGCGACGCTGAAAGCGGTGCTCTTCGTGATCACGCAGCAGCAGGGCGCCCTTATAAAAGCGTCCCAGCGAGCCCATGTAGCCCATCTCGGCAGAGAAGTTCTTCTCCTTGTCGAGATAGACCTGTTGATACAGATCCGGGCCGCACAGCAGAACACCCTTGAAGCCCGCCAGACCAAACTTGGAAACCGGTCCAAACTGCGTGTACTGCTTGTCGACGGTGCCGTACAGGTCTTTTACCAGCGAAATGGTGTGGCCGATAATCGGCAAGCCAAATGAGCCTGGAATGTGGTTGAGCTTGTGGTTGTCTTTAGCCTGCTTGTAGCTGGCGACTGCTTCAGTCATGGGTCCCTTCCTCCTGCGGTCGTTGCCGAGGTTCATCGGTTTATTTTGAACAGATGATATGTAATAGCTTTATACATATCAAGCGTTCGATATGAAAAATATCCCGATCCGGGTATACTGTCACAATCGACTAAAAAACAACCTGAAAATAAGTGGGGTACGCTGCGTGCGGAAAGTAGATCACGACAGCCGTCGCGAAGAGGTAGCCTCGGTGGCGTCCAGATTGATAGCCGACCGGGGTTTGGAAGCACTTACTACCAGAGCGCTGGCCAAAGAGCTGGGCTGCTCGATTGGGGTACTGTCGCACTACTTCAACAGCAAGGAAGAGATCGTGATGGCGGCCTTTCAGTGGGCTGACCAGCGCATTGATCAGCGCATGCAGGACGCCATTGCCGACCTGGAAGAGATCTCGCTGGACTACTTTATCCCCATGATCACTTCAGGCCTGCCCCTCGATGAGGAGTCAGACCGGGAGTGGCGGGTGCGCTTCAACCTCTACCACTACTGCCTGACTCGCAGCGGCGAAGGCCTGCAGAGCCAGATCGAGAAAATTGGCCAGTTTCGCGTACTGATGGGCGAATTCATCCGCACCCTGCAGAAGAAAGGCGAAGTCCGCCGCGATCTGGACCCGGAACTGATTACCAAGATGGCCTTCGATATGGTGATGGGCGCCGCCCAGAACCTGCTGATGGTGCCCATGGCCAAACGCCGCGAACACGCCGCTTACCTGTTTGATATTGTCGAGAAGCTGCGCCCGGTCAAAGCTCAGGTAGTGGAGTTGGCCGAAGCCTGAACCCGCTCAAGGCAGACCCGCCTCGGCGGGCGCGGCTGTCAGAAAGGCCCAGATCAGATCGGCCGCGTCGATATCGCGAATATCCCCACCCAGCAAACCGAAGCGAGCGTTGACACTGGGCACCACATGCCCGCCGCCCTGCATGGTAAACAACCCCACCCGGACGGCCTTGCCATACCAGAGCTGGGCATCAATATAGCCGTCATCATCCTGCTCGGTATCCGCCAGTTCAAAATACTGTGGCCCTTTGTCGTAGCCTGCCAGCCCCGCAAAATACTCCGCCGTGGCCGCCGCCGACAGCACCTCACCCCGGCTCTCATCCCACAGCAACTTCACCAGACCGCCGTCATAGGGGTTTACCGGATCGGCACTGCCTTCGATCAAGGCGATATTCACCGCCTCGCCGCGCTTGTCACAATCAAGATTGGCGTCCACCGGCAAATTGGCAGCAATGGGCGCGTAACCTGCCATCAACTCCGGTGCCTCCAGTGCCAATCGCAGGGTCATATGCCCCCCATTGGAAAGCCCGGTTGCGTAGACCCTGTCGGCGTCGATACCGTGGCTGGCTTTCAGCTCTTCAATCATGCGCCGGACAAATCCCACATCGTCGATATCGCGCACATTGGCCTGATAACTGGCCGAGGCCCTGCAGTCATTCCAGTGACGCTCGATCCCGTCGGGATAGACCACCACCAGCCCCTGCTCGTCCGCCAGCCGGTCGAATTGCCGCGCCGTCAGCTCACGCATGGAGGCGCCGGTCGACACCGAACCGTGAAACACAAACAGGGCTGCCGGTGCCTCAGGCAGTTGCGCAGGCGCATACACCCGGTACTGGCGTTGCAGGTCGTTATGGGTCGTTGTCAGAACGGTCAGCTCGCCACTGAGGTGCGGCAACTGAATAACAGAAGGGAGAAGGAAGGAGCGCGCTGCCAGCAGAACCCCTGCCAGCAGCGCAACACTCAATACAAACCAATAGCACTTTTTCATAACCCGCCTCTTATCGTTTTAGCCAGGCGGGCATTGTAAGGGCTTATCAGCGGGACTTGGCAATCACCTCATCGGCAAACCACTTCATCATGCCGATTTTTTCTTCTACGGTTTTGTCATCCGGCTCTGACTCGTAAACGTTGCGGAAGGCAACCAGTACTTCATCAATGCCGATCTCCTTCAGGCGCTTGATACCCTCGGGGCTGTAGGCATCCTGCGTCATGGCCTGGAATTCGAAAGGCAGATGATCGCGACCGTATTCCTTACGGAACTCGTTGATCTGGTCCACCATGACCTTGATTGATTCCGCATCACCACCGGCGGCGATCCAGCCATCGCCCAGACGGGCTGCCCGGCGCAGGGCCGGCTTAGAGTGACCGCCCACCAGAATCATGGGACGCTCGCTGGGCACCGGGCACAGCTTGATTTCCGGCAGCTGGAAGAACTCGCCCTGATAGCCGAAATACTCGCCGCTCATCAGGCCGTTAACAATCTCGATAATCTCATCCAGACGCTTGCCGCGCTTTTCCCAGGGCGTGTTCGTCACGTCAAAATCTTCACCCCAGGGGCTGATACCGGCGCCGTACATAAAGCGGTTGCCGCTGAGTACCGCCAGGCTGGACATCATCTTCGCCAGCAGGGCCGGTTCGTGAACGGCGGTTTTATGAACCGAGGTGGAAAAACGGATCTTGGTGGTCACCGCTGCCAGGTGTGACATCAGCAGGAAGGGCTCGATAAACGGAACGCCATCCAGAAACTCGCGGCTGCCGTCGGCGTTGTAGGGGTATTTGGAACTGGCCTCTTTCGGGTAGCAGATACTGTCCGGGAAGGTCACGGTGTCAAAGCCGAGGTCTTCCGCAGCCTTGGTCAGCGGCACATACTGTTCTGGCGGGCACATGCTGTGGTGGTAAGCAAATTTCATGGAACGCTCCTGTCAATTTCAAGCAAGCTTTCAAATTTAAGCAATCATTCTAATAGTAAGGCGCAGATATCGACCGCCCCGTGTTTACGAAACCCAGCCCATAATGGATATCGGTTTTATAGTCTGTAACAGATCATACTACGTATGCGGGCGCTGAACGCCTCACCCGTATGAAGGGCAGAGCCTGACACCGGTGCAACTTGAGCTCGGCCAATGCCAGTGATACTAATACAATCACCTTAAATCGGACAGGCGCGGCCCGGAGCACTGGT
>PAKT01000028.1 GCA_002710725.1 Spongiibacteraceae bacterium | reverse complement strand
ATTGTCGTCACATCGCCACACAAGTGCCCACACAAATTACTTAATCTCGATTTGTTAAATAGCTCGAAGCCGCCGGGGCTGTCGAATCCGCTTAAGAGTGTGTCTCTCAAGCGAGGTGCGCATTATAAACACCTTACTCTGCGCTGCAAGCACTTTTGAGAAAAAATCTAAAAGAATTTCATGCGGTTATTTCTTGAACAGCAAAGATGCCATGCCAGTCAAAAGAACATCTCTGGGCCTGGCTAACCACCTGCAGTCGGCTAGCGGATAAAAAACAGCTGGTATTTTTTCTTGCCCAGCTTCACCAGAAAATAGCGGTCGAATCGCGCCCGATCTGCAGCAAATACTTCTACAGACTTCATCATGTCTTCGATTCCGACGGCTTGACCGTTGATCAGCACCGCATTGCGCGCCAGCGCATCCTTTACCTGCTTGCCTGACGCGAGACCAGCATCCGCCAGTACTTGCGTGAGCGGCGTTCGCTCCAGGCTCGACACCTCAAGCGCCGAACTGGGCAGGCCATCCAACTGCAGTTGGGCGTAATCCTCAGCCGACAGGCTCTCATCGTTACCACTGAAGAGGGCCTCGGTAATCCTTTCTGCCGCCGCCAGGCCCTCATCGCCGTGAATCAAGCGAGTCACTTCCCGAGCCAGAATGCCCTGAGCCGCAGGGCGCCCCTGCGCAGCCTTATCGGACGCCTCGATTTCATCAATCTCAACAGGAGAGAGAAAGGTAAAGAATTTCAAGAACTTGTATACGTCTGCATCGGCGGTATTGAGCCAGAACTGATAAAAGGCGTAAGGGGAGGTTTTGGCCGGGTCCAGCCAGATAGTGCCGGCTTCGGTCTTGCCAAACTTGGTGCCGTCGGCCTTGGTGACCAGCGGCAAGGTCAGACCAAACACCTGGGCGCGATTCAGGCGCCGCGTGAGGTCAATACCACCGGTAATATTGCCCCACTGATCCGAGCCCCCAATCTGCAGGGTGCAGCCGTTGCGCCGGTTGAGCTCGGCAAAATCGTAGGACTGCAAAATCATGTAGGTGAATTCGGTAAAGGAGATACCCTCACCGTCGCGCTCAATCCGCTGCTTGACCGACTCTTTCTGAATCATCGCGTTAACGGCAAAGTGCTTGCCGACATCGCGCAGGAAATCCAGCACATTGATCTGGCCGATCCAGTCTAGATTATTGACCACTTCTGCAGAGTGCTCGCCGCAGTCGAAATCCACAAACTGGCTGACCTGAGCGCGAATTCTGTCGACCCAGCCAGCAACCACGTCGGGCGTATTGAGCTGTCGCTCCTGGGCTTTGAAGCTCGGATCGCCGATCAGGCCGGTAGCACCACCCACCAGCGCCAGAGGCTTGTGGCCGGCGAGCTGAAACCGCTTCAGCGTCAGCAGGGGAACCAGACTGCCGATGTGCAGGCTGTCTGCAGTTGGGTCAAAGCCGCAATAGAGGGTACGGGGGCCTTCACTCAGATGTTTTGCCAACTCTTCATCGCTGCTCATTTGCGCGATCAGGCCGCGGGCCTGCAAGTCCGCAATCAACTCATTGTTTACCACCATCACACTCCGGATATATTCTTATGGCCCCAAAAAAAAGAGCTGGCACAATACAGCAAAGCCCCCGAATTGCAAGCGCTCGGGGGTAAGCTGGCACTTTATCAGCACACTCTCATACTCTATTATAGGTTTCTTGAATAAGTGTTTAACAGCATTACATTTACTCTCGGTTCTCAATCGTCCGTTGGCGGGTTATAGTGGCAAGCAAAAAAAGACGCACCGGATTCATGCAGCCCATATCAGTCTATCGACAGCAGAAAAGCCGTCCGCCCGGGAAACAACTGGTGGCAGCCGCTGCCACGTTTTGCGCGGTCGTGGCCCTGTTGTTGTTGCTGCCTGGCGAACAGGCCGAGGCCAAGCGCACAGCCATTCCCCTGCCACTGGATATCACTCCCACGGAGGTTGAGCGCTTCAACCCGGCTGTCGAGGCAATTTCCCCCTCAGATCATTGGCAGGAAGCGAAGGTTCGCAGTGGCGACAGTCTGTCTATCATTTTTCAGCGCCAAGGGCTGAGCGCTAGCGATGTTCACGAACTGCTGACCGGCACCGAGCTGACCCGCCCGCTAACCCGGCTAAGACCCGGCCAGGAGCTGGCCTTTCATATTGAAGGCGGCAAACTGCTGGGCCTCAAGATCAAAAAGAGCGAGATGACCACCCTGCTCTACGAGCGTGCGCCAGACGGTTTTCAGGTTTCCGAGCTGAACCGCGAGCCCGAAGTTCGCACCCGCGTGACCAGCGCCACCATCTCCAGCTCCCTTTACAAAGCCGCCGAAGATGCGGATATGCCTGAACGGCTGATCATGGAACTGGCCAATATCTTTGGCGGCGTAATGGATTTTGTTTACGACGTGCGCGCCGGCGACCACTTTATCGTGCTCTACGAAGAGCTCTATCTGGACGGCGAGCGCTACAAGGCCGGCAAGATTCTGGCAGCCGAGTACGTCAATCGCGGGCGCAGTTATCAGGCTTACCGCTACACCGATTCTCTGGGCAAAACCGGTTACTACGCCTTGAATGGCGAAAGTATGCAAAAGGCTTTCCTGCGGGCACCACTGGAATTTTCACGTATTTCTTCGCCGTTTAACCCTAAACGCCTGCACCCTGTATTCAAGACCGTGCGCCCCCATCGCGGCATAGACTACGCTGCACCCCGCGGAACGCCGGTGTATGCGGCAGGTGATGGGCGGGTTCTAGAGGCTGGCTATACCAGAGCCAACGGCAACTATGTCGTCGTCCAGCATGGTTCCCAGTACATCACCAAATATCTTCACCTTGATCGCAAGGCCGTGCGCAAAGGAGAACGGGTTGATCAGCGACAGATTATTGGCTGGGTCGGCGCCACCGGCTATGCCACCGGCCCCCACCTGCACTACGAATTCCTGCTGAACGGGGTGCACCGCGACCCACGCACCATTGTGGAAAAACTGCCCAAGGCCAAGAAGATCACTGCGACGGAAATGAGCCAGTACCGAAATACCATTCACGGTATGCACCTGCAGCTGTCGACCTATGCGGTGCAAGCCGGCTACCGCAGCCCGACCAATTCCAGCATCGACGCCGGCTGATTATGGCGCGCTATATCGGCATTATGTCCGGCACCAGCCTGGACAGCATCGATTGCGTGCTCTGCGACATCGACGTCGCCGGCAAACCCCAGCTCCTGGCACACCACACCCGCCCTTTTCCCGGTGTACTGCAGCAGGAGCTTCGCGCCCTCTGCCAACCCGGCGACAACGAAATCGAACGCTTGGGCCCGGCCGATCGCTGGTTGGGCAGCGAATACGCGGCGGCGGTAAGCGATCTGCTGGCGAAAGCTAAGTGCCGCACCGAAGAGGTAACGGCCATTGGCTGTCATGGCCAGACCATCCGCCACCGCCCCGCAAACGACACCCAAGCCCCGAAAACCGCATTTACACTGCAGATTGGCGATCCCAACACCCTCGCCAGCCTGACCGGCATCACCGTAGCTGCCGACTTCCGGCGCCGCGATATCGCCGAGGGCGGTCAGGGCGCGCCGCTGGCCCCCGTGCTGCACCAGGCCCTGTTTGCCAAGACCGGCACCTGTCGCGCCGTGGTCAATATCGGCGGCATGGCCAACGTGACCTGGCTGAATGGCGCAGAAGGCGCTCTGGGATTTGATACCGGCCCCGGCAATGTACTGATGGACAGCTGGGCACAGCAGCATCTGGGCACGCCCTACGACGACGGTGGCCGCTTCGCCGCCAGCGGCACGGCACAGGCCAATTTGCTGAATAGCCTGCTGCAACACCCCTACTTTGACTACAAAGCCGGCCCTCGCAGCACAGGACGAGAAGATTTCGACGCCAATCAGCTAATGACAATACTGGCGGCACAGGCCGAAACGCTGCGCCCGGAAGATATTCAGGCAACACTGTTGGAATTTACGGCGCAAAGTATCAGTCAAGCCCTGCAGCGCCTGCCCAAACCGGTATCTCAGGTATTTATTTGCGGCGGCGGTGCGTTTAATACCGCCCTGATGCAACGACTGGAAAGCCTCGTCCATCCAAGCCTGATAGCGAGCACAGAAAGCCTTGGCCTTCACCCACTGCAGGTAGAAGCCGTGGCCTTTGCCTGGCTGGCCTGGCGCCGAGTGAATCAATTGACGGGAAACCTGCCCAGCGTTACCGGGGCGCAAAAGGAAGCGATACTTGGCGCCCTTTATTCTGCCTAAAGGTCGCCAAGGCGATTGATCAGATAGAAAAGGAAGAACCGCAGCCGCAGGTGGTGCTGGCATTGGGGTTTTTGACCAGAAAGCGGGAGCCTTCCAAACCTTCCTCGTAGTCGACTTGGGCACCGGCCAGGTACTGGTAGCTCAGCGGATCAACCAGCACCGTCACATCGTCGATATCGACAGCCGTATCGTCGTCCGCAACCAGCTCATCAAAGGTAAAGCCGTACTGAAAGCCCGAACAGCCGCCACCGGTCACGAAAACCCGCAACTTCAGATCATCGTTGGCCTCTTCTTCCTTCAATGAGCGAATTTTGTGCACGGCACGCTCGGTCAGGCCGACCACGGTGGGGGTAAACTGCTCAACGCTGGACATACAACTCCTCACTCAATCGCAGAGTGAAATTTTCAAATAACCGACTAATTCAGTCAAGTTTACGGCAAAACGGCGATGGCGCCCAGACCGGCAGTTTCTTCCAGCCCGAACATCAGGTTCATGCACTGGATCGCCTGCCCGGATGCGCCCTTGACCAGGTTGTCTTCCGCCGCCAACACCACCACCATATCGCTCTGCGGCGGGCGATGCAGCGCCAGACGCAGGGTGTTGCTGCCCTTGACGCTGCGAGTTTCAGGATGACTGCCAAGGGGCATCACATCCACAAAGGGTGCATTCTGAAAGCGCTCTTCAAAGAGGTACTGAAGCTCGTCGATGGCCACCGCCGGATCACGCAGCTTGGCATAGAGGGTCGCGTGAATGCCGCGAGTCATCGGCACCAGATGCGGTGTAAAGACTGCAGATACCGCCTCGCCTGCCGCCCAGGACAGCCCCTGATCGATTTCCGGAACATGCCGATGTCCTGACACGCCGTAGGCCTTGAAGTTCTCAGACACCTCGGTGTACAGATTGTTCACCTTGGCCTGACGACCGGCACCGCTGACGCCAGAGGCCGCACTGGCAATCAGGCTGCCGAAATCCACCAGTTTCTGTTCCAGCAGGGGCCAGAAACCCAGCTGAATGGCCGTCGGGTAACAGCCCGCACAGGCCACCAGTCGCGCCTTGGGCAACTGTTCACCAAAGATTTCCGGCAAACCGTAAACCGCTTCTTCCAGTAGCTCGGGACACACGTGCTTTTCGTGATACCACTCGCTCCAGAGCTCAGCATCGCGGATCCGGAAATCCGCCGACAGGTCAATAACGCGGGTGCCGGCCTCAAGCAGCTCGGGCACACTATTCATGGCCACGTTGTGCGGGGTCGCAAAAAACACCACATCGCAGGTCGCCAGCTGCTGGGTATCGGGCTCAGTAAATTTGAGATCGAGGCGGCCGCGCAGGCTGGGGAACAGCTCATCAACCGCCACACCCGCCTCGCCGCGCGAGGTAATCATGGCGACTTCCGCCTGGGGGTGGTCCACCAGAATGCGCAGCAATTCCGCGCCGGTATACCCGGTGCCACCAACAATACCTACCTTTAACACTGTTCAACCCCTGCCTAGTCTGTCATCTGTTCGCACCACGTCAAAACGGCCATTAGGCCTGTGGTGACAAGGCCACGTATAATACTGGATTTACCGTCCACACGCGAAGGCAGGATGACCGCAATCACGCACACAAACCGGAATTGTTCAGGCTGTTGTAGCTGATGCGCGATTCCCTTTCACACTTCAGACGTCGGCTCGCCAGCCCTGAAGCGGCCCTGCCCTACGCGGTACTCGGCATTCTTGCTGGCGCCATTACCGCGGTTCTGATGATCGTATTCCGGCTGGCGCTGGAGTGGCCACTCGCCCAGTGGCTGCCGGGTGAGTCTCCGGAAAACTTCGAAGGATTGAGTCGACACTGGCACCTGTTGCTGCCCTTCGGCGGCGCGCTGCTGCTTGGCCTGTGCCTGCATTTTGTAAACCCCATCCACCGTTTTACCGGCATACCCCACGTGATTGCGGCCCTGCACAATGGCCGCGGGCGACTGCCACCGGGCAACCTGCTCACCCAGTTTTTTGGTGGGCTGCTTGCCCTGCTCAGCGGTCAGTCGGGTGGCCGCGAAGGGCCCGCGGTTCACATCGGCGCTGCAGCCAGCAGCCTGTTCGGTGCCAGTCTGCGCCTGCCAAACAACAGCCTGAGAGTCATGTCGGCCTGCGGCACCGCTGCCGCTATTGCCGCCTCCTTCAATACACCCATTGCCGGCGTTATTTTTGCGATGGAAGTAGTGATGCTGGAATACACCGTCGCCGGTTTTGTCCCGGTTATTCTGGCGGCCGTGATTGCCACCACCCTGTCGCAGGCAGTGTTTGGTGCCGTGGTCTTTCTGCCCGCCGGCGATGTGAATATGAGCTCGCTGCTGGAGCTGCCCTTTATTGCCCTGCTCGGTTGCCTCGGCGGTGTGCTGTCCAGTGTTTTTGTGCTGATTCAGGGGCGCTGCCTGCGCTGGGTCAACAAGCCGGTATGGTTTCGGCTCGGTTTTGCCGGATTGGTGACGGGTCTTTGCGCGGTGGCAGCACCCCAGATTCTGGGCATAGGCTACGACAGCTTGCAGGCAGCGCTGGATGGCAGTTACGGGCTTCAGTTGCTACTGATTCTGATGCTGCTGAAACTGTTCGCCACCGCAGTTTCTACAGGCATGGGTATGCCGATTGGCATCATCGGCCCGGCGCTCTTGATTGGCGCCTTTGCCGGCGGCGCAATGGGGCAGCTCGGCTCAATGGCGATGCCCGGCCTGGCCGCAGAACACAGTTTTTATGTGCTGATGGGTATGGCAGCCGTGATGGGTGCTATCTTGAATGCCCCGCTGGCGGCCCTGCTCGCGGTTATCGAGCTGACCCACAATCTCAATATTATTTTTCCGGCCATGCTGGCGGTGATTGCCGCGCAGCTGGTACATCGGGAACTGTTCAAACTGCAATCCGCCCACCAGACCACCCTACTGGCAACCCAACAGTCGGTGCGAGCCAACCCGGTGACGCTTACGCTGCTGCGCACCAGTGCGGCCGCCCTTATCGATCGCAATCTTCGCCACATCGACCAGAAGCCCGATGCGGAAACTCTGGTCAGCATTGTGCAGAATCCCGTGCGCTGGCTGGTGATAACCAATACCGAGGGGCAACGTATCATCGTCCACCGCGAACACTGGTTTCCCGTGCTCAGTGAAATCAAGGAGGAAGACATGGCGGCACTTGACCTGCTGGCGGTTCTGGAAAATCGCCGCCGCACCGCCGCCTTCGATATCAACGGCACCCTGATGGAAGCGCTGGAGACCATGAACCAGGAAGGCCTGGACAGCCTTTTTGTCAGTTCCCGACGGCAGCGGCGCGGCCCGCCTGATGAAGGCATTCTGACCCGCGAAGCGCTGTCAGATCACTACAACCTACCGATCAGGTTCTAAGCATGCTCTGGATTAAAGCCTTTCATATTATCGCCATGGTCTGCTGGTTTGCCGGCATCTTCTATCTGCCGCGCCTGTTCGTCTATCACGCGATGGCAGACGACGCAGCAACCCGAAACCACCTGAAAACCATGGAGCGCAAGCTGTACCGCTTCATCACTCCCTTTGCGGCATTGACGGTTGTATTCGGACTGATCCTGCTTGCGCAGAACTGGCGGTTCTATCTGGGCGAAAGCTGGATGCAGATAAAACTCGCGCTGGTAGTTGGGCTGATTATTTACCACGGCTATTGCGGCGTGTTGGTAAAACGTTTTGAGCAGGACGAGAACATTCGCAGCCACGTCTTTTACCGCTGGTTTAACGAGGCGCCGGTGCTGGTGCTGTTCGGCGCTGTCATACTGGTGGTCGTTCGCCCCCTGTAAACTGCCGGTCAATCAGCGATAATGCAGCAGGTCTAAATACACGCACGAAAACAGAGAGACTCCATGTCAGGTTCAGACGCATTATTTGAAGCCGCCAAGCAACGCATCCCCGGTGGCGTCAATTCTCCCGTTCGCGCTTTTAAAGCCGTGGGCGGCACACCCGTTTTTATCGATCGCGCCGAAGGCCCTTATCTGTTCGACGTCGATGGCAAACGCTATATCGACTATGTATTGTCCTGGGGCCCCATGTTGCTGGGGCACGCCCACCCCGATGTACTGGACGCGGTGCGCAAGCAGTTGGATAAAGGCCTGAGTTTTGGCGCACCCACAGCGCTGGAAACCGAACTGGCTGAGATGCTGTGCTCACTGGTGCCCGGTATGGAGCAGGTGCGCATGGTGAACTCCGGTACCGAGGCCACCATGAGCGCGATTCGACTGGCGCGCGGCGCCACCGGTCGTGACAAGATCATAAAGTTCGAAGGCTGCTATCACGGCCACTCGGATTCGCTGCTGATCAAAGCCGGCTCAGGCGCACTGACCTTCGGCGTTCCCAGCTCCCCCGGCGTACCCAAAGCCCTCGCCGACCACACGGTTACCCTTACCTACAACGATATCGACGGGGTTAAACAGGCCTTTGCGGAAATCGGTGATCAGGTGGCCTGTGTGATTGTCGAGCCAGTTGCCGGCAATATGAACTGCGTGCCGCCCATTCCCGGTTTTCTGGAAGCCCTGCGCGAGCAGTGCGACGCCAGCGGCGCCCTTTTGATCATTGACGAGGTAATGACCGGCTTCCGCCTCGGACCACAAGGTGCGCAGGGTTACTATGGCGTCACAGCGGATATCACAACCCTCGGCAAGGTGATGGGCGGCGGCATGCCGGTGGCAGCCTTCGGCGGTCGCAGCGATATCATGCAGCAGCTGGCGCCGGCAGGCCCGGTGTACCAGGCAGGCACGCTCTCCGGCAACCCGCTGGCCATGGCTGCCGGACTGGCCATGCTCAAGGCGGTTCAGCAGCCCGGTTTTTATCCACCCTTGTTTGCCAAAACCGACGCACTGGTCGCCGGGCTGCGCGAGCGCGCCGAGGCGGCCGGTATTGCCATGACCAGCAACCACGTCGGTACCATGTTTGGCGTATTCTTTACCGGCGAAAAAACCATCACCAATTACCGGCAGGTGATGGCCTGCGATACCGATCGCTTCAACCGCTTCTTCCACGGCATGCTGCAGGAAGGCGTGTATCTGGCCCCCGCCAGCTACGAGGCGGGCTTTCTGTCCGCCGCACATTCGGATCAGGACATCAGCGACACGCTCGACGCCGCCGAGCGCGTGTTCAAAACCCTTTAGGAGTCCGGCATGACCCAATCACTCACCCGAGGTCCTTTCCCCGCCAGTCGCCTGCGCCGCATGCGCGCTGATGAGTTTTCGCGCCGCCTGATGCGGGAAAACCATCTGACGGTCGACGATTTGATCTACCCGATGTTTGTGCTCGACGGCAAAAATCAGCGCGAG
Source organism: Spongiibacteraceae bacterium (assembly GCA_002710725.1). Taxonomy (GTDB): domain Bacteria; phylum Pseudomonadota; class Gammaproteobacteria; order Pseudomonadales; family Spongiibacteraceae; genus Litorivivens. Next base: position 39,512 of record PAKT01000028.1, on the reverse strand, counting down.
AGTATCGCCTCTATGCCCGGCATTGAACAACTCAGCATCGACCTGCTTCTTCAGGAAGCGAGGACACTGGTAGAGCTTGGTATTCCCGCCGTTGCCCTGTTTCCCGTCATCGACGCCGCCGGCAAATCCGAACAGGCCGAAGAGGCTTTTAACAGCAACGGCCTGGTGCAACGCTGTGTCAGCGCCCTGAAAGACAAGTTTCCGGAACTGGGTGTGATTACCGACGTGGCGCTGGACCCCTACACCACCCACGGCCAGGACGGCATTATTGACGACACGGGATACGTACTGAACGATCGCACCGTGGACACCCTGGTTAAACAGGCCCTGTCCCACGCCCGCGCGGGTGCCGATGTGGTGGCCCCCTCCGATATGATGGACGGGCGCATCGGCGATATTCGTCAGGCACTGGAAGCGGCCGGCCACGTCAACACCCGAATCCTCGCCTACTCGGCCAAATACGCCTCAAGCTATTACGGCCCCTTTCGCGATGCAGTCGGCTCGGCGGGCAATCTCGGTAAGGGCAACAAAAACAGCTACCAGATGGACCCGGCCAACAGCGACGAAGCCCTGCACGAATGCGCCCTCGATTTGCAGGAAGGCGCCGACATGATCATGGTCAAACCCGGCATGCCCTATCTGGATATTGTGCGCCGGGTAAAAGACGAGCTCGGCGCTCCCACCTACGCCTATCAGGTGAGCGGCGAGTACGCCATGCACTGCGCCGCCTTTGCCAACGGCTGGCTTGATCGCGATGCCGTGATTCTGGAATCCCTGCTCGCCTTTAAACGCGCCGGAGCTGACGGTATTTTGACCTACTTCGCAAAAGAGGCGGCGCTGCTTCTGAGGAAGACAGGGAAATAAGGCGAAACGCTAGGAAACCTCATCATTTTTGCATACACTCGACGCGAAACACTCATAACAACGAGGCTTTACAAGGTGAATAAAAAACTTCTGGGCGCCGCTCTGGCGCTGGCACTTCCCTTTGGCGCGCAAGCGGACATTATCGGGGTCACTGCAGGCGCTTACAGCTGGAACCAGGACTGGTCCGGTGATCTGCGCGGCGAACAGACCGGCGATGACAAAATCGACCTTGAAGACGATCTGGGCTTTGACGACGAGCGCGCCAACAGCATTTACGTTGCTCTGGAGCATCCCATCCCTGTACTGCCAAATATTCGACTGGCCAGCACTGAAATGGAAATCAGCGAAACCAACACTTTTTCGCGTGACCGAAACTACGAAAACCAAACTTATACGCAGAACAGCCAGGTTACCTCAGACATCGATCTGAGCCACATCGACGCCACCCTCTACTACGAGATTTTGGATAATGTCGTATCTCTGGACGTGGGTCTAACGGCGCGGATATTTGATGGTGAAGCCACTCTTACTGACGGCACCAAAACAGGCTCAGCGAACATTGACGCCACCATTCCCCTGCTGTTTGTCGGCGCCCGCGTTGATCTGCCACTGACTGGCCTTTATGCGACCGGTGAGATCCACGGCCTGAGCATCGACGGCAACTCCATTATGGATACCAAGCTGGGTATTGGTTACGAAATCGGCATTGTCGCCCTTGAGGCTGGCCTGCGCTCCTTTGATATTGATGTAGAAGGCGATGACGACGAAGAATTCAACATGACCGTTGAAGGCGCCTTCCTCGGCATTGTGGTTGATATCTGATCTATCGCAAACGTCTGATAAAGCCCGGCCTCGCCGGGCTTTTTTATGTCTGTGGTTTATGCAGCCAGCGCTTGAGCCTCGGCCCGCCTTTGAGTAGGCTTGGGCCGCATTGGCGAAGGTGATTTATGGCCCGACTGAACGCACTCATCCCCCTTTTCTTCATACTGCTGGCGCTGCCGGCCCAGGCCTGTCGCTGCATATGGGAAGGCAACTTCACCGACCTCGATCTGGACAGCCACACTATAGTGGTGGGCCAGGTGGTCAGTCACAGTGGCAACTCGCTGGATCTGTCGGTGATGGAGGTTCTGCGAGGCCCGCTGTATCAGGAACAGGTTCGTGTCTGGGGGGCCATTGGCAATTTGTGCCGGGCCGACGTGAAAGAGTTTGAACAGGGCTCCCAATGGCTGATGGTGCTCGACAAAATTGAGGAGATTCCCGAGTGGGGTTTTAACCCCAGCACACCAAACTTCAGTTACGGCCGGGTGGGCGACTATGAGTTGAGCCGCTGCGGGGTTTACTGGCTCAAGCACCGCAACGGTTATTTAAGCGGCAACGTCGACGACACACGCCGCTGGTTTTATCTGGACCGGAAAAAATCGCCGGTCAGCCTGGAGCTCGTCAAAGCTTTTATCGATGGCCGCGCTGACAAGGAATTGCTGGCCAAAGCAGCGCGTGAACCAGAGAAAAAGCAGGAGCTACATACCAATACCCGGGTATTTCTGCAACAACAGATACGCGATCAGCTTATTCGAGAAGAACTGGAGTCACTGGAAGAGGCCGACTAGTTCGTCCAGCATCGCCAGGGACAAGCCCCAGATCTGTCTTTTTTCGTAGTAATAGCAGGGCAGTTCGATTTTCAGACGCCCCCGCTCCCAGAATATCCGCTCCCGATTGCCGTGATCCGCCAGAAAGTTCAGCGGCACCCAGATAACTTCGTCCACCTCGTAATTGGGGCGTGGCTCGGGGAAACGCTTCAGCGCATAGACATACGGCGTAATCACCATTGGCCGCAACCCACTGTGGGGTTGGGTGGTGATATCAGAGAGACGACCGATACAGTGCCCCACCCTGCTCGGGTCAATGCCGATTTCCTCACGGGTTTCCCGCTCGGCGGTGGCCTTGCTGTGCTGGTCATCGGTTTCCATACGCCCGCCGGGAAAGGCCATATGACCGGACCAACGGTCACCTTCGCGCTCCGCGCGCTTGATCATCAGCACTTCCGGCCCCAGCTTGCCTTCGCGCACCAACATCGCTACTGCCGAGCGTTTTACCCAGCGTCGGTACCAGCGCTTGCGCGGCCGAAAAGGCGACAGGGTTTCCTGCACATGGTGCAGCGAATGAAACAGACTATTCGAAGACATTGCGGAACCACTGAAAAATATTGGGCAGAGTGCGTACACAGCGCGGCGATTCCTGGGTAGGCCAGCTGCCGCCGATAAAGGGCATCTGCCGGGCACCTTCACACCAGGCGTGACTGCCGCGCCCGTTTTCCGGATCTATCCAGCGATAGCTTACCCCCTCAAGTGGCTGAAAAGGCATCTGCTGACGGCTGGCCTCCGCGATAAACTGGCGCCAGGCCTTCAGGGCGCCGCTGGAACCGGTCAGGTTTGTCGGCGAATTATCGTCGTTGCCAAGCCACACGGTTGCGGCGTAGTCGCCAGCAAAGCCGGAAAACCAGGAGTCGCGAAAATCGTTGCTGGTTCCGGTCTTGCCAGCCACCCGGTAGTCCGCCGGCAAAGTTTGATAAACCGCCCGGCCTGTTCCCTCCCGAACCGTCTCAATCATCGCGTATTGCAGCAGATGAACCGCTTCCTCATCGACAGACTGACGAGGCTTCTGCGGATAGCGCGCCAGCAGACGCCCCTGACTGTCGGTGACCGCATAGATCGCGCGCAGTGATTGCAGGCGACCGTTGGCAGCCAGGGTCTGATACATGGCGTGGACTTCAATGGGTGATAATTCCGCCGCGCCCAGCAGCAGGGCTGGCACTTCGGGTAGGGGCCTCTGCACTCCCAGCTTTTTGAGCGTGTAAATCACATTGCTCACACCCAGCTCAAGCCCTAGCCGGGCTGCCGCCAGATTGTAGGATTTGGACAGTGCCTCGTGCAGCATCACCCGGCCGTGCACTTCATTGTCGTAATTGCTCGGCGTCCACAGGCTGCCATCGGGGTTTTTGACCGCAATGGGGTTATCGTCGACAAAGGTCGCCAGCGTATAGTTTTGAGGTTGCTGCAGCGCCGTCAGATAGATCGCCGGCTTGATCAGCGAACCAATCGGCCTGAGTGCATCAAGCGCGCGATTAAAGCCGGCAAAGCGCGGCCGGCGCCCCCCTACAACCGCCACCACATCCGCATTGTCCACCGAGGTGACCGTCATCGCGCCCTGCAACTCAGCCTGCTGGGCGCCCAGCTGCTCTAAAGTCGCAGTCAGCGCCCGCTCGGCGTGGCGCTGCACCAGCGGATCAAAGGGCGTAAAAATTCGCAGACCTTCATTGGCGAGATCTGCATTGCGATAATCCCGGCGCAATTGTCGCCGCACCAGATCCACATAGGCGGGGAAGACCCCCTCCAGTGCACTGCTTTTGGCAAGCTGCAGCGACTGACGCTGAAAAGCGGCCAGCTGATCCGCAGACAACCAGCCCTCTTCCGCCAGCTCCGACAGCACCAGATTGCGGCGCTCGCGGGTCCGGTCTTCTCGGCGCCAGGGATCGTAGTAAGATGGCCCTTTGACCATGCCTACCAGCATGGCGATCTGGGGCAGGCTCAGTTCCTCTAGGGGTTTGTTGAAATAGTGACGGGCAGCAAGCGCAAAACCGTGTATGGCCCGGGACCCCTCCTGCCCGAGATATACCTGATTGATATAGGCCTCGAGAATTTCGTCCTTGCTGTAGTGAACCTCCAGCAGGATCGCCATCACCATTTCCTGAAACTTGCGCCAAAGGCTGCGCTCGCGGGTGAGCAGCACATTCTTCACCAGCTGCTGGGTGATGGTACTGCCGCCCTGCACGGTGCGGCCGGCCTTGAGGTTGGCGAGCATGGCCCGGGCTATCCCACGCGGGGACACGCCAAAATGCTGGTAGAACTGCTTGTCCTCAACCTGCAGCAAGACTTCTACCAGCATGCGCGGGGCATCTTCCAATCGCACCAGCAGGCGGTCTTCGCGCACATTGGGGTAAATGCCGCCGATTACGGTGGGTTCAAGCACCACCTCTTCGAGCGGGGCGCCGCTCATCGATTCCACCCGCCGAACTGTGTTACCGGTAAAGTGAACCAGCACCCGCTCGGCCTGACGCTGCTGATCCGGAAAGGCAAAGTCGCGATAGTGCAGCGCAAAGGTGGATTGCTGCCGGTAAAAGCTGCCCGGGTAGCGCAGCCGGGAGTCGCTCTGGTAACCCAGCAGCCCCAATTCGTATTCCAGATCCTGCGGCCCCAGCGGAACCCCGGGCGCCAGTATCAGCGGCCGCGCGTACACCTTGGCGGGCTGCTGCCAGCGAATGTCACTGAAGGCCGAGCGAACCTGAATATCGCAGTAAACAATAAAAGCAAAGCCCACTACACAAAACACCACAAAGAGCTTGAACAGCGTCTGGAAGCGGAAAAAACGTCTGGGGTGGCGTTTGCGGGCTGAAGTTTTCTTTTTAGGCATCGATGTAGTCTAACAGGCTCTATTGCTGATCGTAGCGAGATGGTGCTGCCATTCGCCGCATTATCCAGGGAAAACACGCAAACTCTACCGCACGTCTGACCACCTTTATCCGCTTACCTTTGCAAAATCGTACTCAAACCGGATAATGCGGCGTCACTTTTCACGAACAGCGGAACCATCATGAGTAAATACCACATCTACGGCCTCGGCGCGGCGCTGGTCGATACCGAAATCGATGTCACTGACGACGATCTGGCCAACATGGGCATAGACAAGGGCCTGATGACGCTGGTTGATCGCAGCCGCCAGGAAGAGATCATGCAAAATCTCGAGGGCCACCTGGTCCACTCCAAACAGGCCAGCGGCGGGTCCGCTTGCAACTCCCTCATTGCCGCGAGCTACTTCGGCGCCAGCACCTTCTATTCCTGCAAGGTGGCAGACGATGCGCTGGGCGAATTCTACATGAACGATTTGCGCGCGGCAGGTGTCGACGCAGACTACAGCCAGAAAAGTGCCGAAGGTCTGACGGGCACCTGCCTGGTGATGATCACCCCCGACGCCGAGCGCAGCATGAACACCTATCTTGGCATCAGTGAAACCCTGTCGACGGCGGAACTGAACGAAACCGCGCTGGCGGACGCCGAGTACCTGTACATGGAAGGCTATCTCGTGACTTCACCGACTGGCCGCGCCGCCGCCATCCGAGCCCGTGAAGTAGCCGAGCAACATGGCGTCAAAACCGCCTTGAGCTTTTCCGACCCCGGCATGGTCGAGTTTTTCCGCGACGGCTTGCAGGAAATGCTGGGCCAGGGCGTCGACATGGTGTTCTGCAATGAAGAAGAAGCACTGGGCTGGGCCCAGACTCGCAGCCTCGACGAGGCCATTGCGGCACTGAAGCAGGTCGCCAAAACCTTCGCCATTACCCTTGGGGCCAAAGGCGCGCTGGTTTTTGATGGCAGCGAATTGATTGAGGTCGCGCCGCGTCAGATCAAGGCCGTGGATACCAACGGCGCGGGCGATATGTTTGCCGGCGCGTTCCTGTATGCCATTACCAGCGGTAAAAGCTTCGCCGAAGCCGGTCGACTGGCAAGCGTCTCAGCCGCCGAGGTCGTCAGCCATTACGGGCCGCGCTTGCCTGCGGCGAAGCATGGGGAGTTGTTGGCCAGTCTTTAGTCCCTCACCCTAACCCTCTCCCCCTGGGAGAGGGCACTCACAGAAGCAAGCCCTGGGTTTGATGGAACTAACAGTTCCTTTCTACCTTAAGGTAAAAGCAAGCAACTTCGGGTCATTAAACAAACGCTGCAGCGCGCCGGACAGGGTCTCGTTGATCATTTCCTCGTTGCGGTCACGCCCCGGCACCGTCGCATAGGTTTTCTTGTTCTTCACCTGATAGCGGCCGGTATAGGTATCGCCGTTCTGCTTGGCCACCACGCGCAAAATGCTTTCCAGTTCAACTTCAAAGCCTACGCTCGAATCAGGATCGCGATAGCTTAATTCGTCGACAAAAATAGTGATGTCGGCACTGGCGCCTTTTGCCGCCTGCACCACAAAGCCCATCTCCCGGAACTTGCGCGCTGAGGCATCGCGAATCGCGTCAGCAAGATCATTGGCGGGCGTTATCAGGCTGGTGTCCTTGTACATGCCACCGCGCGAACCAATCGCCGGCTGCTCACGCGCATCCACAACCTCCACCGACAAGGTGCGCCCCTCACCGATATTGCTCTTGCCGGACTCCAGGGTCGGGTTGATGGTGACCTGTTGCGGGCTGAGCGCACAGGCGCCCAGCAGAAGAGCCATACACACAGTCAGAATAGCTTGAACACGCATAGTTTATCCTTTAGAGAGCAGTTCACGAAGATCGATAATGGCGGCATTGGCGCGCGATATATAAGACGCCATCACCAGTGAATGGTTCGCCAGCAGGCCAAAGCCACTGCCGTTCAACACCATCGGGCTGAAGATGGGTTGCTGGGTTTGCTCCAGTTCGCGAATGATCTGGCGCAGACTGACCTGTGCATTTTTGTTGGCCAGCACGTCGGCAAAATCGTGCTCGACTGCGCGCAGAAAATGAATCAGAGCCCAGGCTCCACCGCGCGACTCGTAAAAAATATCATCTATCAGCAGCCACGGGGTTTTGACCATCATTTCGTCCGGCGCCGCCGTCGACTGCCGCGCAGCCACATCGTTGGCCAGATCCGTATTCAGACGGCTCTGCCCAACACTGGCACTGAGACGCTGGGACAGGCTGCCCAAGCGGGACTCCACACTGGCCAGCCAGTAACGCAGATTGTCGGCACGGGCGTAAAACTGCGCCTGCGGATCATCCACGTTGGCCAGACGATCGCGGTATTCCTTGAGGTATTTGATCCCGTCGCGGTATTCAGACTCAGACGCGGGCACCGCCCAGCTGTTGTTGGAGAAATTAAATCGCGGCTCGGCTTTGGCCAGCGCCGCATCTTCGGTCGACTGGGACTGACTGCGGCTGAAACTCTCGCGCAGGGCGCGGGTGAGATCGCGCACCTGAATCAGTACCCCGTATTCCCAGGCGGGCATATTGTCCAGAAACAGCCCCGGCGGAGTAATATCATTGGTGAGAAAACCGCCGGGTTTATCCAGCAGGGTTTCACTGACAGCAATCAGCATATTGGTTGTCGCCGTGCCAACCACTACCGGGCCACTGCCTGGCTGTTCGACCGCAATTTCCTGCGGTTCACGGCTCCAGTAAATCCCCAGAATGAAGACCAGCAACAGATAGGCGCAGAACGCCACCGCCGCCCACTTGAACGAGCCTTTGCCGCCAATCCAGTCTTCGGTGACTTCGCGCAGAATTTGCCAGCGCTCCTTCAACCAGCCAGCTGCCATGCCTGTTCTCCTTTGTCTTTATTAATAGCGATGTCGATTGCGTCTTCGCTAATGATGACGGTGGTGATGATGTTCATTAATAACACTGATCACAGGAAATACCGCTTCAGCCACGGCCCCGGTCTCGCTGTGAAACTCCAGTCTGACGCTGTCACCCTCACGCAGCGGCGCGGTCAAACCCATTAACATCAAATGCAGGCCGCCGGGTTCAAACACCACCTCTTCGCCCGCTGGAATGGTCAGAGATTCCCGCTGGCGCATTTGCAGGGTATCACCGCTATTCACATGTTCGTGTATTTCCACGCGGCTTGCTGCCGGGCTGATCACACGGTTCAGCACCCAGCTCTCCTGTTGACTGTTCCTGACGGTAAAGAAGGCGGCTGTCGTGGTCTGGGTGGGCGGCAGCCCGCGGACAAAGCCTTGATTGAACTCAAGCGCCGCCAGCGGTCTAACACAAGCAACCAACAACAGCATCGCTGCTGCGAGATGTTTCACCACAAAAGACTCCTGCAATTTTCTGTAGCAGCTGCGAATACAACTTGTCGCGCAATATCCAGTACAATGAGGCCGCCCCTGACGCAGCGGCCAAAACCTCGCAATAGCTGGCGAGCCCGGAATTCTAACCATTTTCGACAACGAAATATGCGCTATTTTTTACAGTTTACCCTACTGTGGCTCGGTATGCTGGGTTCGGGGCAATCACTGAGCGACGCTTTCAGCAGCACCTCAGATGCCTCCCCCTTTTCCCCGCAGCAAAGCCAATTCCTCCCGGTAACCGAGGCGTATCAACCGCTGGTCAACCTCAGTGATGCGGGTGAGATTGAGGTCAACTGGCAGATTACCGAGGCCTATTACCTCTACCAGAAACAATTTGCCGCACGCTGGCTGGCCGCAAGCGCACAGGGCACATTGACGCTGAATTACGGCGCCGCAGAAATCAAAGATGACCCCTACTTTGGGGCAACGCCGGTTTATTACAACTTCGCCAATGCGTCTGTTGCAGCGCCAAAACATCAGGACTTTCTGCTGAAACTGACCGCCCAGGGCTGTGCTGACGCCGGTTTGTGCTACCCACCCCACGACTGGTTCTTTCGAATCGACTCCACTTCAGCCTCTGTCGAGGCGATTGACGAAACCGCCTGGCAGGCAGCCACTGGCGGCACTGATAGCCCGCCCAAAGCATCGCCCTCGATCTGGTTGATGCTGATTTTCGCGCTGGCTGGCGGCGCCATTCTCAACCTCATGCCCTGCGTCTTTCCCGTGCTGGGACTCAAAGTATTGAGTTTTGCCCAGAGCCCCACCGGCACCGCCGCCCGTCACGGCGCCGTATACAGTGCCGGTGTGATCAGCAGCTTTCTCGCTGTTGCAGCCGTTCTGATTGCGGTGAAAAGCGCCGGCGCTGCCGTTGGCTGGGGCTTTCAATTGCAAACCCCCTGGTTTGTCGCCCTCCTGTCCTGTGTGTTTTTTGTTCTTTCGCTGAATTTGCTGGGCCTGTTTGAAATCCGCCTGCTAGGCGCGGTGCCGGGGCAGCAGCTCAGCCAACGCAATGATTACACCGGCAGCTTCTTTACTGGCGTATTAGCCACCATCGTTGCCACGCCCTGCACCGCGCCCTTTATGGGCACGGCACTCGGCTTTGCCGCCACCCAGCCGGCGACTACCGCCCTGCTGGTCTTTGCTGCTCTTGGTCTGGGAATGGCCCTGCCCGTTTACCTGCTGACCCTTTACCCTCAGGCTCTCAAATCACTGCCGCGCTCCGGCACCTGGATGGAGCACCTGAAACAGCTGCTGAGCTTTCCGCTGCTGGCCACGGCCATCTGGCTGTGCTGGGTAATCGGCCGTCAGGTGGGCGCCGATGGCATGGGAGCAACCCTGCTCGCCTGGCTGGCGCTGGCTCTCAGCATCTGGTGCTGGCGCCTTAACAGCCGGTTATCGCGCTTTTTCACTCTGTTTTTTCTGCTGTCGGCGCTGGCCTTGGTCTTCAGCCCACCAGTCACTTCAGGCCAAACGGCGCCCACTGCCAACAGCAGCCAACTGAGCTACAGCCGCAGCGCACTGGATGCGCTTCGTGCCGAGGGCCGCCCGGTGCTGGTCGATGTGACGGCCGACTGGTGCATTACCTGCAAGGTCAACGAAGCGGTGGCGCTGCACACGCCGGCGGTGGAACAGGCCTTTGAGCGCTACGATGTCGCCTATATGGTGGCGGACTGGACCCGCTACGACGAGCGTATAACGGCCCTGCTCGCCGACTACGGGCGCAATGGCATTCCGCTCTACCTTCTCTATCTTCCGGGAGAGGAACGCGCCCGCATCCTGCCGCAGATTCTCACCGAATCGCTTATTTTGCGCGCACTGGAACCGCTGAAAACCACGCCCTAGTGTTAACACCGACAACACTAAATACGTCGAAATTCACATTAACTTCTTAAAACGCGCTGGAAATTGGTCGCTATTTTGTGGAAAAATAGCGCCAACGCATGGACGAACCTGAAAGTTTCAGGCAGAATCAAAAGAAAATTCGCTAACCTACTGTTTTTAAAGACGATGGCATCCATACTCGTACTGCACGGCCCCAATCTCAACCTTTTGGGCACCCGCGAGCCCGGTGTTTACGGCTCCGCGACGCTGGCTGACATCAACCAGCTGCTGGTCGATGCCGCCACCGATGCCGGCCATCATCTGCAAACCCTGCAAAGCAATGCGGAATACGAATTGATTGAACGCATTCACGATGCCAAGCAGGAAGGCATCAATTTCATCTTATTCAATCCGGCCGCCTTCACCCACACCAGCATTGCCCTGCGCGATGCCCTGCTGGCGACCGGCATACCATTTATAGAAGTCCACCTCAGCAACGTGCACGCGCGCGAGGACTTTCGCAAACACTCCTATTTTTCCGATATCGCCGTTGGCGTGATCTGCGGGCTGGGGCCGAAAGGCTACCTGGCGGCGCTGGACGCGGCACTGGCACAACTTGATAAATCTTAAAACTACTTTCAGAGAGCCCCATGGACATACGAAAAGTTAAAAAATTGATCGAACTGCTTGAAGAATCCAACATCGATGAAATCGAGATAAAAGAAGGTGAAGAATCGGTGCGCATCAGCCGCAACGCCGCCGCACCGATGGCCTACAACCCGGGCTACGCCATGCCGCAGCCGGCGCCCGCCCCAGCACCGGCACCAGCGGCCGCAGCAGCTCCCGCCGCCGAGGAAGAGCCCGCTAAAATAAATGGCCATGTCATCAAATCCCCCATGGTGGGCACCTATTACAGCGCTCCCTCGCCCGGGTCACCCGCCTTTGTTCAGGTCGGCCAGCACGTCAAGGCCGGCGATGTGGTCTGCATCGTGGAAGCGATGAAAATGATGAACCAGATCGAAGCCGACAAGTCCGGCGTCGTAGAGGCCATCCTGGTCGAAAATGCGCAACCGGTTGAGTTTGATCAGCCGCTGATCACCATCGTTTAAGGCTCACACCCGCGCAACGACAGGACAAACAACCTCATGTTGAAGAAAGTCATTATTGCCAACCGCGGTGAAATTGCGCTGCGCATTCTCCGCGCCTGCAAGGAAATGGGGATCAAAACCGTTGCCGTGCATTCCCAGGCTGACAAAGACCTGATGCACGTGCGCCTGGCAGACGAATCAGTCTGCATCGGCCCCGCTCCATCAACGCAAAGCTACCTGAACGGCCCGGCCATTATTTCCGCCGCCGAAGTCACCGACGCCGTCGCCATCCACCCGGGCTACGGCTTCCTTTCGGAAAATGCCGATTTTGCCGAACAGGTGGAAAACAGCGGCTTTATCTTTATCGGCCCCAAGCCGGACGTTATTCGCCTGATGGGCGACAAGGTTTCTGCCATCCGGGCGATGAAAGAAGCCGGCGTACCGACCGTACCCGGTTCCGATGGCCCCTTGACCGACGATGGCGAGCGCACGCTGGCCGTGGCCCGCAAAATCGGCTACCCGGTGATCATCAAAGCCGCTGCCGGCGGCGGTGGTCGCGGCATGCGCGTGGTGCACAGCGAAGCCGCCCTGCTCAACGCCGTCTTTGTCACCCAGTCCGAAGCCAGTGCCGCCTTTGGCGATGGTACGGTTTATCTGGAAAAATTTCTGGAAAAACCCCGCCACGTCGAGATTCAGGTGCTGGCCGACGGTCAGGGCAACGCCATCCACCTGAACGGCCGCGACTGTTCACTGCAACGCCGTCATCAGAAGGTGCTGGAAGAAGCCCCACCGCCCTGCATCGATCAGGTGGCGCTGGAGAAAACCGCCAACTCCTGCGTCGAGGCCTGCATCAAGATTGGCTACCGCGGCGCCGGAACCTTTGAGTTTCTGTACGAAGATGGCGAGTTCTTTTTCATTGAAATGAACACCCGCATTCAGGTGGAGCACCCGGTGACCGAAATGATTACCGGGGTCGACCTGATCAAGTGGCAGCTGCGCATCGCCGCCGGTGAAAAACTCAGCCTGAAGCAGGAAGATATCATCGTGCGCGGTCACGCCTTTGAGGCGCGCATCAACGCCGAAGACCCGAAAACCTTTATGCCCTGCCCCGGCAAGATAAAGCATTATCACGCCCCCGGCGGTTTAGGTGTGCGCGTCGACTCACACCTCTACAGCGGCTACACCGTACCGCCCTACTACGACTCCATGATCGGCAAGGTCATTACCCACGGGGAAACCCGGGAAATCGCCCTGAGCCGCATGCAGCACGCACTGGAGGAGCTGGTGGTTGACGGCATTCGCACTAATATCGACCTGCACAAGGATCTGGTGCGCGACGGCGAATTCCGCAAGGGTGGCGTCACCATCCACTATCTCGAGAAAAAACTGAAAGACTAGCGCCATTGCGTCAGACGTCTGATATCGGACGTCTGACGTCTCCCCCCTCACGGCAGCCGCCGCTACTGTTACAATCGCCGCATTTCCCCCTACCGGAGTCAATCCATGCCCTGGTTACAACTAAAGCTGGATGCTGATCGCGACAACGCCGAAGCCCTCGAAGACGCCCTGCTGGAACTGGGCGCGGCCGCCGTAACCCTCGAGGACAACGCCGATCAGCCCCTGTATGAGCCCGGCCTGAATGAGCGACCGGTGTGGAACCGCACTCGCGTCACCGGGCTGTTTGACGCCGCGACCGATATGGACAGCGTGGTCGAGGCGCTCACCCGCAACTACCCGGCGCCCCTGCCGCCCCACCGTATTGAAATACTCGAAGACAAAGATTGGGAACGGGAATGGATGAGCCACTTCCAGCCGATCCAGTGCGGGGAGCGCCTGTGGATCTGCCCCAGCTGGCGCGAGCCGGTTGACCCAAAGGCCGTCAACCTGTTGCTGGACCCCGGCCTCGCCTTCGGCACCGGCACCCACCCCACCACTTTTCTCTGCCTGCAGTGGCTGGACAGTCAGCCACTCAGCGATTGCCACGTGGTCGATTACGGCTGCGGCTCTGGCATTCTCGGCATCGCCGCCCTGCTGCTCGGCGCGGCTCAGGTCACCGCCATCGACAATGATCCCCAGGCGCTGATTGCCACCCGCGACAATCTTGCGCGCAACAAACTCGGCGACGAACGTCTGCATTGCGACTTGCCTGACAAAGCCGACCGGACCGGCAAGGCCGATGTAGTGGTTGCCAACATACTCGCCGGCCCGCTGATGGAGCTGGCACCACGGCTGGCTGCCTATCTCGAGCCCGGTGGTCGCATTGCCCTGTCCGGCATACTGGCGGAGCAAGCCGAAACCCTGCGCAAACACTACAGTGAGTGGTTTGACGACCTGACGGTCACCAGCAAGGACGACTGGTGTTGTATCGCCGGAGTGCGCAATGAACGTTTTCAGCAAAAAACCTGATCTGCTTATCTGACAGAAGTAACAAGTTTGTCTTAGACTGCGTTTCGCTTAAAATGCTGAAAAATTAAACACTTCAGGAGCCTCCATGGCCAACCGGGCCACGCGCTGCCCCCACTGCCAGACCAGCTTTCGCGTTACCGACTCGCAATTGGCGACAGCGCGTGGGCGGGTGCGATGCGGTGCCTGCCTGGAAGTCTTTAACGCCACTGAAAACTGGGTTGACCCAACGCCTGCCCAGCCAGCCATTCCCGATCCCGAGCCGCGCTTCGACGACAACAGCCCGCTGCCGGAAGAAGAGGCCAATGACCTGTCGGAAGTCGAAGACAGGCCTTCCGGCAAAGAATGGCAAACAACTGACAAAACGCCAGAAGAACAGACCGTCGCCGGCGAACAGGAAGATATCACGGCCTCAGCGACAGCTGCTGACGACGCCGATGCTCCTATTCCTGATGCCCCCACGCCTGATGACCCCATGGTGGTATTGGACGAGCCTTCAGCCACGGCAAATGAACCTTCCGAGACTGTGGCGTCGACTTTTGAGCAAGCGCCGACAAATGACTCCGACGACCCCGCTGACGACCATTTTGCCGACACGACGCCGACAGCTTCAGAACCCGAGGCTATCGACCAGCCCGAGTATCAAGCCGGGGAAGCAGACACCGCCGATGGGGAACCGCGTGCCAGCGAAGACGAGTTTGATGCACTGGTCGCTCACCAACGCCGCCGCATACAAGTGGATCGCCGCCAGCTCGGCTGGACTCTGCTCTGCCTGCTGGCCGCCGCAGCTCTGGCGGGCCAGGTCGTCTATGCCAATTTCGACAAGCTGGCCCAGTCCCGCTATCGCAACGCCCTGACCGAAACCTGCAAGGTGATCAATTGGGTCTGGGGTGAGCGCCGCTGCGAATTGCCGCCACCGCGCAATCTGGCGCGCATCGAGTCACTCGGCCTGAATATTATGTCCCACCCCCGCTACGCCGACAGCCTGCTGGTAGATACGCTTATCCTTAACCGCGCGGCTTTCGAACAGCCCTTTCCCCAGATCGAACTGGTTTTCCGCAACGATCGCGGCAATATCGTCGCCAGTCGCGCATTTTTGCCCGATGAATACCTCGCAGGCGAGCTGCGCGGCGTAAAGCTGATGCCTGTAGGCCAGAGCGTGCGCATCAATATCAGCATTGCCGACCCGGGCAGCAACGCCGTCAATTACGAGATGCGCTTTCTCCCAACCGAGGATTCCGGCGGTTCCTGACCCGCTAAAACCGGCCCAATCTCGCCCCTCCTACATTGATCAAAAGATAAACACAAGCCTTTAACGACCTCGCGCAAGGGAGTATGATTGCGCCTCACTTTTCGTTGTCTTTTATTGTGCTCCAAGGGACCCGACCATGATTCGGATTGGCCGCTTCTCCTTGGCAGGCCGGGCTGTTCTCGCTCCAATGGCGGGGGTGACCGATTTGCCTTTTCGCCGCCTGTGCCGGGAATTCGGCGCCAGCCTGACAACGTCAGAGATGGTGATCAGCAACTCCGAATTACGCGACAGTCGCAAAACGCGATTGCGCCTGGCCCAGGATGAGTCCGAGCACCTGCGGGTGGTTCAGATTGCCGGGGCCGAGCCACAGGCCATGGCCGAGGCTGCACGCTACAACGAGTCACTGGGCGCCGATATCATCGATATCAACATGGGCTGCCCGGCGAAAAAGGTTTGCAAGCGGGACGCAGGGTCCGCGCTGCTGCGCGATCCGCAGCTGGTGCGGGATATCCTGCAGGCGGTGGTCGCAGCGGTTGAGGTGCCGGTAACGCTCAAGTTCCGCACCGGCTGGTCGCCAGAACACCGCAATGGCGTGGACATTGCCCGTATTGCCGAAGACAGCGGCATCCAGTCGCTGGCAGTGCACGGCCGCACCCGCGCCTGCCGTTATCACGGTGCAGTGGAGTACGACACCATTGCAGCGATTAAACAGAGCGTGAGCCTGCCGGTCTTTGCCAATGGCGATATCACCTCGCCCGAGCAGGCCAGGGCAGTATTGGATTACACCGGTGCCGACGGAGTAATGATCGGTCGAGGGGCCCAGGGAAGCCCCTGGCTGTTTCGTGAGATCAATCATTATCTGGCAAGCGGTGAGCAACGGGAGGGCGTTACGCCGACGGAGCTGTTTGACACCATGCTCCGCCACTTGAGCGCCCTTCACGACTTTTACGGCGAACGTCAGGGCCTGAAGATCGCCCGCAAGCATGTGTCGTGGTATCTGCAGAATCTGGCAGACAGCGATGCAGCTCGCAGTCACTTCAACAGCCTGACTGACGCCAGCGCACAGATCGATACCATCCACCGCCTCGCGGCTGGGTGGTCAGCTTATAAAACAGGGGATAAAGCCGCATGAACGCTAGTGCAGAAACCAAACTGGAGCTGGTGGAAACGCCCGCCAGCACTGAAACCTTCGCCACCATCGCCGAATCGCATTCACTGCGCGAAAGCGTGGCTATTGCCGTAAAAAACTACTTCGACCAGCTCGATGGCCAGGACGTAACTGACGTCTATGAAATGGTTCTGTCAGAAGTGGAAGCGCCGCTGCTGGAAAAAGTGATGAGCTATACGCGCAACAACCAGACCCGCGCCTCTCAGGTACTTGGCCTGAACCGCGGCACGCTGCGCAAGAAACTGAAGAAATACGGGCTGCTTTAAGCCCTCTGCGATACACCACTTTCTCAATCTGCAACCTTAAGGGTATCTGAGCCTCAATGAGCACAGCTGAACTACCTCGCCCGGTAAAACGGGCCCTTATCAGTGTTTCCGACAAATCCGGAATCGTCGAATTCGCCAGCGCCCTGCGCCAACGCGGTGTTGAACTGCTGTCGACCGGCGGCACCTTCCGCCTGCTGCAGGAAAACGGTCTGGATGTGACCGAAGTGTCTGACTACACCGGTTTCCCCGAGATGATGGACGGCCGGGTTAAAACCCTGCACCCGAAAGTACACGGCGGCATCCTCGGTCGACGCGGCACTGATGAGGCCATCATGGGAGAGCACGGTATCGAGGCCATCGATATGGTGGTGGTCAACCTCTACCCCTTCGAGCAGACCGTGGCCAAGCCCGACTGCTCGCTGGAAGATGCCATTGAGAATATCGATATTGGCGGGCCGACCATGGTTCGCGCAGCGGCCAAAAACCACCGCGACGTGAACATCGTGGTCAATGCCTCAGACTACCAGCGGATCCTCGACGAACTGGACGCCAACGACGGCGCCACGCTCTACAGCACCCGCTTTGACCTGGCGATCAAGGCCTACGAACACACCGCGGCCTACGACAGCGCCATCGCCAACTACTTCGGCCAGAAAGTGGACGGCGGCAGCGAGGGTTTCCCGCGCACCTTCAACGCCAACTTCACCAAGCAGCAGGAGCTGCGCTACGGCGAAAACTCCCACCAGCGCAGCGCTTTCTATATAGAGAAAAACCCGGCGGCGGGCACCATCGCCACTGCCAGGCAACTGCAAGGCAAAGAACTGTCCTACAACAATATTGCCGACACCGATGCGGCGCTGGAAACCGTCAAACTGTTTGACGAGCCCGCCTGCGTTATCGTCAAGCACGCCAACCCCTGTGGCGTTGCTGTGGCCGCCAGCTTGCTGGAAGCCTACGACAAGGCCTTCGAAACCGATCCGGAATCCGCCTTTGGCGGTATTATCGCCTTTAACCGCGAGCTCGACGCCGCAACCGCCAGCGCTATCTGCGAGCGTCAGTTCGTCGAAGTCATTATCGCCCCCGCTATCAGCGCCGAGGCTGTAACAGCTGTTGCGGCAAAGAAAAACGTGCGCCTGCTGGAATGCGGTCAATGGCAGGCAAACCAGGCCGCCCTCGATTACAAACGCGTCAATGGTGGCCTGCTGCTGCAGGATCGAGATCTGGGTATGGTCGGCGCCGCTGACCTGCAAGTGGTCAGCAAGCGCCAGCCCACGGAGGCGGAAATCCGCGACCTGCTGTTCACCTGGAAGGTCGCCAAGATGGTCAAGTCCAACGCCATTGTTTACGGTCGCGACGGTCGCACCATCGGTGTCGGTGCCGGCCAGATGAGCCGGGTCAACTCCGCCCGTATTGCCGCCATCAAGGCAGAGCATGCCAAGCTGGAAGTTAAAGGGTCGGTGATGGCCTCAGACGCCTTCTTCCCCTTCCGCGACGGCATTGATAATGCCGCCAATGTCGGCATCGCCTGTGTGATTCAGCCCGGCGGATCGATTCGCGATGAAGAAGTCATCGCCGCC
Source organism: Spongiibacteraceae bacterium (assembly GCA_002710725.1). GTDB lineage: Bacteria > Pseudomonadota > Gammaproteobacteria > Pseudomonadales > Spongiibacteraceae > Litorivivens. The sequence continues at coordinate 21,207 of PAKT01000028.1, read as the reverse complement.
GCTGACGAGCATGGCATGGCCATGGTCTTTACCGGCATGCGCCATTTCCGGCACTGATTGAATTGTCGGACGTCTGACGTCTGACGTCGGACCAGTATCTAACTCATAGCGCTAAAAAAGGACTCTATGAACGTTCTCATCATTGGCGGTGGCGGTCGCGAACACGCCCTCGCCTGGAAGGCAGCCCAATCTGCCAAGGTAAACACCGTCTTCGTAGCGCCCGGCAATGCCGGCACCGCCCGCGAAGAAAAGATGAAAAACGTCGCTATCGACGTGATGGACTTTGCCGCGCTGGCGGATTTTGCCGAGCAGAATCAGGTCGGCCTGACCATCGTCGGCCCGGAAGGCCCGCTGGTCGGCGGTGTGGTCGACTTTTTCGAGGCGCGCAACCTGCCCTGCTTCGGCCCCAGCAAGGGTGCCGCCCAGCTGGAAGGCTCAAAAGCTTTTACCAAGGACTTTCTGGCGCGCCACAACATTCCCACCGGCAGTTACCAGAACTTCACCGAAGTGGATCCCGCGCTCGCTTATCTGCGTGAAAAAGGCGCTCCCATTGTAGTCAAGGCGGACGGTCTCGCCGCAGGCAAAGGGGTGATTGTGGCGGAAACCCTCGAGCAGGCCGAAGAAGCCGTGCGCGATATGCTGTCGGGTAACGCCTTTGGCGACGCCGGCTGCCGGGTTGTCATTGAAGAGTTTCTGGAAGGCGAAGAAGCCAGCTTTATCGTACTGGTCGACGGCGAAAACGTGTTGCCCATGGCGACCAGTCAGGATCACAAGCGCGTTGGCGACGGCGATACCGGCCCCAACACCGGCGGCATGGGCGCCTATTCGCCGGCACCAGTCGTTACCCCGGATATTCACGATCGCATCATGGACCAGGTGATCATGCCGACAGTACAGGGTATGGCCAGCGAAGGTCATCGCTATGTCGGCTTCCTCTACGCCGGCCTGATGATTACGGACCAGGGCGAACCCAAAGTCATCGAGTTCAACTGCCGCTTTGGCGACCCGGAAACCCAGCCCATCATGTTGCGACTGCAATCAGATCTGGTCGAACTGATCCAACAGGCTCTCGCCGGCAAGCTCGACACCACCACGGCCCAATGGGATGAGCGTCAGGCCGTTGGTGTGGTGCTGGCAGCAGGCGGTTACCCCGGTAGTTACGAAAAAGGCAAAGTCATTTCCCTGCCGGACGAAGCCGGTGATGCCACAGCAAAAATATTCCACGCCGGCACAGCGCTGCAGGGTGAGCAGGTTGTAACCAGCGGCGGACGGGTACTGTGCGCCACCGCACTCGGCCACAGCGTGACCGAAGCCCAGCAAAAAGCCTATCAATTGACCGGGAAGATCGCCTGGGATGGTGTTTTCTACCGCAAGGATATCGCCTATCGGGCGATTGCTCGGGAGCAGCAGAGCTAGGTTTTTCTGGCTCTTCCTGCTGCTGTTTCTGCCCGGCTCGCTGCAGGCCGCGGACCTATTGCGCCTGGGCTCAGGCGGCTTCGAGCTTCCAATCAAAGAGCAGGTCGATATCCTGCTCGATGCCGACGCAACACTGACGATTGCCGATCTCAGCGACAATCAACCCCGCTTCCGCCAGGCGCAAACCGGTGATCTCAGGCTGGACTTCAGCAAAGGCCGCTATTGGCTCCGCTTTGGCCTTGCCAATGATCAGGCCAAACAGCGCTATGCCATTTTGCACCTCAGCCCTGCCGAAATTGACTCGGCGCGGCTTTTTCGCCACGACGGTACTGAAATTGCCAAGGTCTACAACGCCGGCATCCTGCGCACACCACAATTATTTATCCTCAGCGTCGAGCCGCACAGCCAGCAGCTTTACTACCTGGCGCTCGACAATCAGGGCAAGGTGCTGCTGACCCCCAAGCTTACGGACCTTCACCCTTTCCTGACGGAGTTTCGCTATGAACTATTCGGCAATGGCGTCGGGGTGGGGCTGTTGCTGGCATTGGCCATCGCCAACCAGGCAATGGCTCTGGTATTGCCGCCCTCGCGTATCTTTTTGTTGATGGGACTCTATGCCATCTGCAACATGCTGACGATTGGGGCCTCCTGGGGCTATATTGCCCTGCACGCCCAAGCGTCTTCCCTGTTTGGGAACCCGGCTTTTATCAGCCTGACCCATCTCAGCATGTTTCTGGCTACACTGCTGTCTGAAAGGTTTCAGCCCTCGCGACGACACCAGCGGCACGATGCCATGCTCATAAGCCTGCTGACAGTGAATGCCCTGGCCGGAGTCGCTGCCATCTTTCTGCCGGTAAGCAGCAGCCTTCCGATAATGCTCATTGTTGTGGGTCTGAGCTCCGCCATCGTCACACTGCGCGCCCTGCAAACCTATCTGAAATATCAGGATACGGTCACTTATTACTACCTGTTCTCCCGCGCCTGGCTGATCCTGTTTGTGGCGTTGGTCGTGCTGATTTACCTTCATGTCGACGCCAGTCTGGAAACCATCAACCTGATCATGCTGCTAGGCACCGCGGTGGAAGTGCTGATGCTCACCACTATCTACGGCGTGTATCACCAGAACCGGGCCCAGCAGCGCTTTGAGCACCGGCTGCATGTCGCTGCGCTGGAAGCGGAAAGCCGTGGCGGCAATGAATCTCTGCGCCGCATCAACCGCGATTTGATGACGCCCCTCAGCGCTATTTTTGGCACCGCTGAAATGCTCAAAAACTCGCAGCTCACGCCCCAGCAAAGGGACTACGTCAACAGCCTGCAAAGCGCCAGCCAGGAAATGCTGGGCTTTATCGAAAATGTGCTGTCTCACCCTCCGCTGGCGACCGTGTCCGCCACCACCCCCGAACTGCTGTACGAGCTGCGCCCGTTGCTACAGGACATTGTCGAATCCCATCAGTCGGAACTGCTGTGGCAGAACCCGGAAGTGACATTGCCGGAGCAGGTTATCGGCGACCCAGGCCGGTTGCGCCAGTTTTTGCTGCATATCATTCTGGTCGCCAGCCACCACAGCCGGGAAACCGGCCTGGCGCTGCAGATCGAATGGCGCGATAGCCTCTGGCTTGAGCTTCGCTACCAGGGTAAAAAGGCCCTCAGCCTAGTTCAGCCCCGCGCCCCGGGGCTCACTGCCGATCACGCTATCCACACTCGGGCAGAGCTGGCCAGCCAGTTGCTTGAAGCCTTGAACGGCGATCTGCGGCTGCACTCCATTGGTGACAATCAGTTTATTGAAGTCTCTCTGCCGTTGTCGGAGTGGAAGCACCAGCAGCGGCTACCAAAACTGTTGCAGCTTCGTTTCCGACGCATCCTGATCGTCGAACCAAATCGTACCTTTGCCATGCAGCAGAAAAAGCTGTGCGAACAGTGGGGGATGATCTGTTTTATCGCCCACACCCGGCAACAGGCCATCGCCCTGAGCCGCAATCAGTGTCTGTTCAAGACCCCGATCGACATCGTACTGATCAGCGACACCATCGACAGGCCCATCAGCCTGAATCATCGCCTGCACGAAGAGGCCAGTGCCAGCCAATTGCCACCGCCGGCCACCATTTTCCTTCAGGAGAGCAACCGTGAATTTCCGGCGGCGGCGCACGCCCCATTTCGAGTCATGGCCCGTCCGTCAGCCGGTCAGACGCTTAAACGCCTCATCGTCGAGCTGCTGGAAACCACAGAAACGGCTTCCGCACAGACTCAAGCGACGGTTTTCCGGTAAAATGGCCGGCGAGGAGAACCGCATGAACCGAAGATTTTCACTGATCGACAAGCTGCTCATATCGTTCGATCGGGGCCTTAAAACGCTGGTACCGGGCAGCGCCAGCCCGCGCCGCAGCAATCCCGCCGACACCTACGGCGAGGCCCTGCTCGACGACAGTCCCCGTCATACCACAGGCCTGATGCGGATCAATCACACTGGCGAAGTCTGCGCCCAGGCGCTCTATCACGGCCAGTCACTCACCGCCAAAGATCCCGCCGTGCGCGAGGCCATGCAGCACTCGGCCGACGAAGAAGTGGATCATCTGGCCTGGTGTGAGCAACGGCTCAAGGAGCTGGGCAGTCATACCAGCCGCCTGAACCCGGCGTTCTATGCGGCCTCGTTCACCCTCGGCGCGCTCGCCGGAACACTGGGTGACAAAATCAGTCTGGGCTTTGTGGCCGCTACCGAAGAGCAGGTCTGCAAGCACCTGCGCGACCATCTGACACAGCTGCCACCGGAAGACCACAAGTCGCGTGCAATTCTGCAGCAAATGCTGGAAGACGAATCCGCCCACGCCAGCAAGGCAATTGAAGCGGGCGGGCAGGATTTTGCACCCGGCATCAAGGAGGCCATGACGCTGGCGTCAAAAGTCATGACGCGCTCTACCTATTACCTCTGACGCCGTGTCGAACAAGCGGCCCTACGGGCGGGTAAACTGCTGGCCGCTGATCGGTGGGTGATAGATGATCTGCACCGTATTGCCGTCGGGATCAAGACAGTAAAAACTGCGCGCCCCATCGCGATGGGTGCGAGGTTCAGACAAGGTTTTGACGCCCTCGGTCTTCAGAAAGGCAAACCACTCATCAACGCCGTCCATCGTATCGATAATAAAACCGATGTGATCAAGTCGTTGTGTCGCCGGGTCGCGCGCCGGGCCCTGATAGCGATGCAAGGCCAGATTGTCATTGCCGGAACAGAGATAGCTGTTGTCGGCGTCGGGTTGCCACTCAAGGGCCATTCCCATCAGGTTCTGATAGAACGCCAGCGTCTCTTCATAACGTTCTACAAAAAGCGCGATATGCCGCAGGCCCGCGGTCGGTGGAGGCCGCTTGGCAGTCATGCGGGCACAATCTCGTAGCTGTGGGTCACCTCTACTCCGGCCTTTTCCATCATGATGGATGCGGAACAGTATTTCTCGGCCGAGAGGGCAACCGCGCGTTTGACCAGTGATTCCTTGAGGCCATCGCCGCTAATCTTGAAAGTCATATGGATTTTGGTAAATACCGCAGGCACCGCGTCGGCGCGCTCGGCACTAATGCACGCTTCGCAGCCAGTGACGTTTTGCCGCGACTTCTGCAATATGGTGAGCACATCAAATGAGGCACAGCCCCCCATCCCCATAATCAGCATCTCCATGGGACGCGGCCCCAGATTGCGACCACCGAGATCCGGCGGCCCATCCATGACCACAGTATGCCCGGAACCGGACTCCGCTTCGAAACTGACACCGTCCTTCCACTTAACGGTAGCTTCCATTCGATAACCCTATTGCGATATTTTTTGAGAAGCGCATCCTACCACAAGCTCCGCGAAGCTCGCAGGGGTCGCCATTGGAGGTTGCACACGGCATAATAGGTCGAATAATTTGAGAAAACCTTTCCAAGAGGACCCATTGTGATCAGTGCACCAAAGCCTGCGATTCCAAACCTCGATGGTTTTTTAAGCCATTGCCGGCGCCGCCGCTACCCCGCCAAGAGCACCATTATCTACGCGGGCGACGACAGTGACGCGCTGTATTACATTATCGAAGGTTCTGTCACCGTGCTGATCGAAGACGATGAAGGCCGGGAAATGATTGTCGCCTATCTCAACAAAGGCGATTTCTTCGGTGAGATGGGCGTTTTTGATCACGAGGAAACCCGTTCGGCCTGGGTCAAAACCAAAACCGAGTGCGAAGTTGCCGAAATCAGCTACAGCAAATTTCATGAACTCCGAGAACAGTATCCGGAAGTCCTGTTTGCGCTGGGTACGCAGATGGCAAAGCGCCTGCGTCAGACCACCCGCAAGGTAGGCGACCTGGCCTTCCTGGACGTGACCGGCCGCGTTGCCCGCACCCTGCTCGACCTCTGCAATCAGCCTGACGCCATGACCCACCCCGACGGTATGCAGATCAAGATCACCCGTCAGGAAATCGGCCGCATTGTCGGCTGTTCGCGGGAAATGGTCGGCCGGGTACTGAAAACTCTGGAAGAACAGGGGCTGGTGTCGGTTAAGGGCAAAACCATGGTGGTGTTTGGGACGCGCTGATGGGATTGTCGGACGTCTGAAGTCGGACGTCTGACGTTAAACCAACTAAGCGCGTGGCCTTAGACGTCAGACGTCAGACGTCAGACGTCCGACGCCAAACAACTCCGCCAATTTCTCCCCAGGCTCCTCTGCCCGCATAAAAGCCTCACCCACCAAAAACGCATTCACCCCGCGCTCTCGCATTGCGGCCACATCGGCGGGCGTGTGAATCGCACTCTCGGTCACCACAATCCGGTCTGCACCAATTTTATCGAGCAAACAAAAAGTATTGTCGAGCGAGGTTTCAAAATTGTGCAGATTGCGATTGTTGATACCCACCAGCTTGGCGCCCAGGGGCAGCGTGCGCAGTAACTCGTCTTCGTCGTGTACTTCAATGAGTACATCCATACCCAGGTCCAGAGCCTCGTCATACAAGGTGCGCATCTGTGCATCATTGAGGGCGGCGGCAATCAGCAGAATACAGTCAGCGCCGATGGCGCGGGCTTCCAGCACCTGATAGCTGTCAACGATAAAATCCTTGCGAATCACCGGCAATGAACAGGCCGCCCGCGCTTCCTGCAGATAGGCTTCACTGCCCTGAAAGAAATCCCGGTCTGTCAGCACCGACAGGCAAGCCGCTCCGCCCTGCTCGTAACTGCGGGCAATGGCCGCAGGTTGAAAATCGGCGCGAATAACGCCTTTGGAAGGCGAGGCCTTTTTGCATTCAGCAATTACCGCTGACTGGCCCGCCGCCAGTTTGCGCTCCATCGCCGCGACAAAACCGCGTACGGGCGACGCTGACTTTGCCTGTTCGCGCAGGGCTTCCAGAGAAACTTTCTGTGAACGCTCAGCAACTTCCTCCGCTTTTCGATCGAGAATCTTTTTAAGAACCGTGGGCGTCGACATTACTTCAAACCTTGGGAAAACTGGGCGAGCTGCTGCATTTTCTCCAGTGCTGCGCCGCTGGCTATAACTTGCTGCGCCAGTGCCACACCGGCTTTAAGCGAATCGGCTTTTCCTGCTACATACAAAGCGGCACCCGCATTGAGCGCAACCATATCGGCGGCCTTACGGGCCACCTCGCTGTCCACACCGGAAAAGGCATCGCGAATCAGCTGCAGTGAAGCCGCGCTGTCGGCTACTTCCAGACCGACCAGCGACTGACTTTTCAAACCACAGTCTTCCGGTGTAATACGGTATTCGCTAATAACACCGTCTTTCAATTCTGCCACCTCGGTGGGAGAAGCCAGACTGATTTCATCCAGGCCGTCGCTGGCATGCACCACCATCACATGCTCGGCTCCCAGGCGCTTGAGCACTTCAGCCATTGGCCGACACAGTTCGGCACTGAATACACCGAGCAACAGGCGTTTCACGCCCGCTGGATTGGTCAGCGGCCCCAAAATATTAAAGATGGTGCGCTGGGCAATTTCCTTGCGCGGACCGATAGCGTGCTTCATGGCGCTGTGGTGATTAACCGCAAACATGAAACCCACACCTACTTCGCGAATGCACTGCTCCACCTGCTCGGCGCTCAAGCCCAGATTAATACCGGCACTCTCGAGCAGGTCGGCGCTGCCGCTTTTGGAAGACACCGAGCGATTGCCGTGTTTGGCCACCACGGCGCCGGCAGCTGCCGCCACAAAGGTACTGGCTGAAGACACATTGAACAGGTTGGCGCCGTCGCCCCCAGTACCAACGATATCTACAAGATGAGAGAGATCAGCAACATCCACCGGCGTAACCAGCTCGCGCATGACTCTGGCGGCGCCTTCAATCTCGTCGATGGTTTCACTTTTCATACGCAGCGCCACCAGAAAGGCACCGATCTGGGCGTCGGTGCACTGGCCCGTCATGATGTCACGCATCACAGCGGCCATTTCTTCGGTGTTCAGGCTCAGATGCTGAATGGCGCGCCCCAACGCAGTCTTGATATCCATAAACTGTCCCTCAGCGTTTAAGGAAGTTGGCCAGCATGGCGTGACCCTCTTCGCTCAAGATTGATTCCGGGTGAAACTGCACCCCTTCTACGTCCAGGGTTTTGTGCCGTAGCCCCATGATCTCATCGACCTCACCGGCTTCAGTCTGTGTCCACGCAGTGATTTCGAGACAATCCGGCAGACTGTCTTTTTCCACCACCAGTGAATGATAGCGAGTCGCCACCAGAGGATTCTTGAGGCCGGAAAACACACCCTTATCCGCGTGGTAGATGGGAGAGGTTTTACCGTGCATCACCTGCCGGGCGCGCACCACCTTACCGCCAAACACCTGCCCCAGGCTCTGGTGACCAAGGCAGATACCCAGTATCGGCAGCTCACCGGCGAAGGCTTTGATCGCCTCCATGGAAATACCCGCCTCATTGGGAGTACAGGGACCGGGAGACACCACGATGCGCTCGGGCTTCATCGCGCGAATGTCGTCGATGGAAACCTCATCGTTGCGCACCACGTTGACCTCGGCCTTGAGTTCACCAAGGTACTGCACAATGTTGTAGGTAAAGGAGTCGTAGTTATCGATCATCAACAGCATTTCAGTGATCTCCCTTACCGTCCAGCACCATCGCCGCAGCCCGGAACATCGCCCGCGCCTTGTTCATGGTTTCCTTCCATTCCAGGCGCGGCACCGAGTCCGCGACGATGCCACCGCCCGCCTGCACATAAAGACGTCCGTTTTTAATGACCGCCGTGCGAATGGCAATGGCCGTATCCATATTGCCGTTGAAGCCCAGATAGCCTACGGCGCCGCCGTAGACACCGCGCTTGACCGGCTCCAGCTCATCAATGATTTCCATCGCCCGCACTTTGGGTGCGCCACTCAAGGTACCGGCCGGCAAACTGGCGCGCAGCACATCCATCGCACTGAAACCCGCTTTCAGTTTGCCGGTAACGTTGGACACGATATGCATCACATGGGAATAGCGCTCGACCACCATCTGATCGGTCACCACCACGCTACCGGTTTCCGCGACCCGGCCGACATCGTTGCGACCCAGATCAATCAGCATCAAGTGCTCGGCAATCTCTTTCGGGTCGGCCAGCAGTTCGGCCTCCATCGCCCGGTCTTCGGCCTCGGTATGGCCGCGACGCCGGGTACCGGCAATCGGGCGCAAGGTGATTTCACCGTGTTCTACCCGCGCCAGAATTTCCGGGCTGGAACCGACGATATGAAAATCGTCCAGATCCAGATAAAACATATAGGGTGAGGGATTCAGTCGTCGCAGGGCGCGATAGAGATTGATCGGCTCGGCATTAAACGGCGTGGACAGGCGCTGCGATGGCACCACCTGCATGACATCGCCAGCGAGCGTGTATTCTTTTACCCGCTCCACCATCGCGCTGTAACCGGCTTCGCCCACTTCCGATTCAAAGGCCGATTCGGGCAGTTCGCCCGGCACCGTTGCGGGCCGCGCCAGCTCGGGCGCGGGACCCGCCATCAGCGTTTCCAGCTGATCCAGGCGCCGTTGCGCCTTGTTGTAGGCATCGGCGTCGGCGGGGTCGGCGTGCACAATCAGGGTGATAACGCCGGCAAGGTTGTCGAACACAACCACCTCGTCGGAAAGCATCAGCAGTATATCCGGGTTGCCGAGCTTGTCCGGAGGGCAGGTGGCTGCCAGCTTCTTCTCGACGTAGCGCACTGTGTCGTAGCCGAAGTAACCGACAAGCCCGCCGTTGAATGCCGGCAGAGCGTCGAGGTCCGGCGCCTGATAGCGCGCCTGAAACTGCTCGACAAAATCCAGCGGATCCTCACTGCTCAGGCTTTCCATTTCCTGACCATTTTCGGTGACAGTAATCGCATTGCCACGCACAGTCAGCACGGTGGAAGCCCGCAGACCGATGATGGAATAGCGGCCCCACTTCTCGCCCCCTTCCACCGATTCGAACAGGTAGCTGTAGGGGCCGCGCGCCAGTTTCAGATAGGCGCTGAGGGGAGTATCGAGGTCAGCCAGCACATCGCGATAGACCGGAATACGGTTATAGGGCTGCTGGGCCAGTTCGGCAAATTGTTCGGGAGTCACGGATCTTTCCTTCAAAAACGGTGAATAACGATGTTCAGGGGCGTGCTTGCACGTACGCAGGGGCCTACCATCGCCATCGGCGGGTATCAGATTGCAGCGCTGTGTGAGCGGAGCAGATCACCGTTTTCTCCAGATGAAAGGATGAATTCAAAGGCGCATTCTACCCCAGCGCCCGGGTTTGTAAAACTGCGGATTTGCGGCGGCCCGGTGCCACCGCTACACTCAGCGCCTGTTGACTCTTCAGCCTTGCGACTCTGCCCTTTCATGCCTGCCCTGTTCAGTATCGGCTACGCCACCAAAGCCATCGAAACCTTTATCGCCCACTTGCACGCTCACGGCATTAATGTGGTGGCGGACGTGCGCTCAGTGCCCTACAGCAAGGCCTTTCACGACTACCACCGGGAGAACCTGATAGAACATCTGCGCAAGGCGGGTATACGTTACGTCTATCTCGGCGAGGAGCTCGGGCCGCGCTCTCCCTACGACGCGCACTATGAAAACGGCCAGGTACAGTTTGATCGTCTGCAGCGCTCAAGCGCATTTTTGCGCGGCGTGGAGCGCCTACTCGATGGGCTCGACAAAGGTTTTTCGATTGCCCTGACCTGCGCCGAGAAAGACCCGGCAGTCTGTCACCGCAGCCTGCTGATTGCGCATTTTCTGAAGCGCGAGCACGGGCTGGATATCGCCCATATCAATCACGACGGTGAGTTGGAAAGCGAATCAGCGCTGGCTCGAAGGCTGATGGACGAAACGGGGATCGTGCCGGACATGCTGACCGGAGAAGAGGAATGTCTGGAAAATGCCTGGCGCGAGCAGAGCAGGCGCTGCGCCTATAAAAAGCCCGATTAACGGGCTTGCGGGCCGGCTAGGTCAGCAATTCATCCAGTTGCGAGACCACCAGATCCGGCCCCGCCTCGCGAATATCGCTGCCGTAGTTATAGCCGTAGGGCACAGCAATGACCGGCATGCCCGCCGCGCGGGCCGCCTGCACATCGTTTACCGAATCTCCCACCATAATGGCACCGTTCCGCGCTACACCGAGGCGTCTACAGGCTTCCCACAAGGGCTCAGGCGAGGGTTTTTTCTGAGTTAGGCTATCGCCACCCAGCACCACCGGCATCCATTCATCCCAAGCAAAGTGATGAATGATTTTCAGGGCAAAACGCTCGGGCTTGTTGGTTACACAAGCGAGTTTGATTCCTACCTTATGCCAGTGCTGCAGAGCTGTTTCAACACCCGCATAAGCCACCGTTTGCTCGGCGCAGCAATGCTCATAGGCTTCAAAAAATACCGGCAACAGCCGATCCAGTTCGGCCTCGTCTGCGCGTCCGCAACAATGCTCAAGAGCCCGCGCCAGCAGTTTGCGCGCCCCATTGCCCACCCAGCCGCGCACCAGCGCCTCTCCCGCCACAGGCAGGTCTGCGCTTTTCAGGGTGTGATCTACCGCGCTGGCAAGATCCGGCACACTGTCGATCAGGGTGCCGTCGAGGTCAAACAGCAGGGCCTCAGGCTGGCGCCCGAGCAGTTGTTCGAGAAGCACTGTCAGACGGAAGCCAGTCGCTGGCGCATATCATCGATGACCGTCTTGTAGTCGTCGGCGTTGAAAATGGCCGAGCCCGCGACGAAGGTATCCGCACCAGCGGCAGCCACTTCGGCAATGTTGTTCGCGGAGATGCCACCGTCAACTTCCAGCCGAATATCGAAGCCGCTGTTATCAATCAGCTGGCGCACTTCGCGCACCTTATCAATGGTCGACGGGATGAACTTCTGCCCGCCAAAGCCCGGATTGACCGACATCAGCAGAATCATATCGAGTCGATCCATGACATAGCGCAGGCAGTCGGGAGACACTGCCGGGTTCAGCACCAGCCCGGCCTTGCAGCCGGCGTCGCGGATCATCTGCAGGGAACGATCCACATGCACGGAAGCATCGGGGTGAAAGGTGATGTAACTGGCGCCGGCCTCGGCGAACATGCCAATCAGGGCATCCACCGGCTGCACCATCAGGTGCACGTCAATCGGCGCCGTCACGCCGTGATCGCGCAGAGCCTTGCACACCATCGGACCAATGGTCAGGTTGGGTACATAGTGATTGTCCATCACATCGAAATGCACCACATCGGCACCGGCGGCGAGAACATTGTCCACTTCTTCGCCGAGACGGGCGAAATTGGCGGAAAGAATGGAAGGAGCAATCCAGAAATCAGACATTGACGGCAAACTCGCGAATCGGAAATTTGAAAGCGCGTAGTTTACCGGCTAAGCGGGCCCGGGGCTATGTGAACACGGCTCAGGCCAACACCGCCGAAACCCGGGCATCCAGCTCGGACAGGCGCTCGGGCGTGCCAACATCGACCCACTCGCCGGAGAAATGCTCGCCGGTCAGCTCGCCGCGCTCAATGGCGCGCACCAGAAAGGGCTTCAGTGGCAGGCAACCGGGCTCCGCCCCTGCAAACAGAGCTGGATTAATTACGGCGATCCCGGCGTAGGTCAGTGCATTGCCTGTATCCAAGCTCAATTGCTCACCGTGCAGTGCAAAATCGCCATCGGGATTGTGCGCGGGGTTATCTACCATCACCAGATGGGCACCGGAGGGTTTCCGGGTCAGCAAGTCGGCGACGGGAAAATCGCACCAGACATCGCCATTGATCAGCAAAAAGGCTTGATCGCCCAGCAGCGGCAAGGCATTGATCATGCCACCGGCGGTATCCAGCAGCTCAGCCTCGGGAGAATAAACCACGTTCAGGCCATAGGCGGACCCGTCGCCAATATGCGCCTCGATCTGCTCGCCCAGCCAGTAATGGTTAATCACCACGTCCACCACCCCTGCGGCGGCAAGGCGCTCCAGGTGATAATCGATCAGGGCTTTATTGTTTACTTTCAGCAGCGGCTTGGGTCGCACCGTGGTCAGTGGGCGCATCCGCTTGCCCAGGCCGGCGGCAAGGATCATGGCTTTCATAGTCGCGGCTCCAGAAGCGCCTGGTAGGGCTTCAGCTCGTTATAACGTATTAGCACGTCGCGAACATAGTCGGCAAAGCGCGGAACCAGAGAAAGATACCCCGTTTTTCCGTCCCGGTGGGCAAGTCTTGCAAAAATACCGATGATTTTCAGATTGCGCTGCAGGCCCATAAAATCGCACCAGCGCAGCCAGGTTTCCGGGGCCACCGACGGTGCCACCTGCTGTCGGAAGCCCTCCATCCAGCGCTCCAGCTGATCCCGGGGCCAGGTGATATAGCGATCCAGCAGAATGGACATCAGATCGTAGCTGATCGGCCCCCGCACCGCGTCCTGAAAGTCGATCACCCCCGGCGCTCCGTCCAGCACCATGAGGTTGCAGGAGTGAAAATCCCGGTGCACGAACACCTGAGGTTGAGTCAGGGCACTGTCGATCAGGAGGTCGCACAGCGCCTGCCACTCGACCTGCTCCTTATCAGACAGCGGTCGATCGGTCTGTTCTGGAATATGCCAGTCCACAAACAGGTTCAGTTCGTCCTGCAGGCGATTGCGGTCATACAGGGGCAAGCCCCCGGCGTCGACCCGAGTCAGTTTCGCCAGCACCGGCAAAATCTGCGCGAATACCGCCTCCCCGTCCTGTGATTCAAAGGCGGCTTTGTAGAGGGTATCACCCAGATCTTCGAGCAGTATCCAACCGCGCGCCAAATCGTGGGCAAGAATCGCAGGCGCATGAATATCTGCCCGACGCAGGCGCTCGGCAATATCGAGAAAGGGCTGGCTGTTCTCTTTTTCGGGCGGGGCATCCATCAGGATGACGGGAGGGCGACCTTCAGGGAAGAGCCGAAAATAGCGCCGAAAACTGGCATCGCCGGCCACCGGCAGCAGTTCGCCCAACGCGGTCTCTGGTACACCAAGCTCGGCGGCACACCATTGCCGCAGACTGTCGAGCATATTTACCTGCCTTTTCCACACCTGCAGGCGCGCATCCTATCAAAGAATCCATTATCATCCACCTGCATTTAACCAGACTGATAACAACGATCCTCTTGAAGCTTCCAACACTGCGCACACTGACGCTACTGTCTTCATTGCTGATTCCGACAGCAGTGCAGGCTCAATCCGCCTGTACCGCACCGGCGGACTCGCTTCGCCCGTGGTACTGGTTTACGGCGGAAGAAGTGGCCAGTTTCAGCCAATGCTCGCTGGCAACCGGCTGCGACGGTCGCTATCTGGCCCCAACACGTTCCTGGCCCGGCGCCGACTTGCCCCTGCGCGAGGCACCGCTTCACGCCAGCGCCGACCGTTCCAGCATGCAGGGCAGCGCCGTTGCGCTGAGCGGCGAGGTGGTGGTCTACAAAGGCCCGCTGGGGCTGAACGCCGGCAGCGCCGAGTTTGACCGGGACAGCCAGATCTTTGCCCTCGACGGCGGCGTCCGGATTGTGCTGCCCGACATGATGCTGCAGGGTGAAAGCGCCGTATTAAGTGGCGCCGACAGTACCGGGCGTATTGAACAGGCGCGCTTTGTCGCGTTTAAATCCGGTGTGCGCGCCAGCGCGGAGCTGATCGAGCGCCCCACCCCGCAAACCCTGAACCTCCTGGGCGCCGAGTACACCCAGTGCCCGCCGGACTCTGAAGCCTGGGCCTTGCACGCCGACGATATTCACCTGGATTTTGCAACGGGACGCGGCGTAGCCCGCGATACCAGCCTGAAAATAAAGGGCGTGCCCGTGTTCTACAGCCCCTGGCTCGATTTTCCGGTCGACGATCGTCGCGCCACCGGCCTGCTCTGGCCCGGCTTTGCCAGTACCGATGGCGGGCTGGACATTTCGGTGCCTTATTATCTCAACCTCGCGCCGAATTATGACTTAAGCCTGACACCACGCTTTCTGGAAGCCCGTGGCGACATGCTGGAAGCCGAAGCGCGCTACCTGAACACCTGGAGCGAGTGGCAGCTGTCCACTGCCTACCTCAACAATGACCGTGAAGCCAACCGCGATCGCTGGCTGATCGGCGTCACCGAACAGGGCTCCATCGGCAAAAGCTGGAGCACCGAGGTCGACTACACCCGGGTCAGTGACGACGATTATTTTTCCGATCTGAGCGTGGCCTCGTTGAACGTTCGCCGCACCACCTATCTGGATCAGCGCGCCCGTATCGATTATCAGAGTGAGCGTTGGCGCTCCCAGCTCAATGTGCAGCAGTATCAGGCGCTGGCCAATCTGGACGACACTTACCGCAAACTGCCCCAGTGGTCACTGGAATACCTGCCGGTGGTTCGAAACCTGCGACCGCAACCGCTGTTTCGGGCCGACATCACCGTGTTTGACCACAACGACAATCTCGACAATGGCGGCCTGTTTATCACCGGCCAGCGCACCTACACCGAAGCCGGTGCGCGGCTGCCTTTTATCGGCCGCGCCGGTCATATTATTGCGACTGCCAAGGCCCGCCATTTGAAGTATCAGCTTGATGACGGTGTCATTAACGAGAACCCGGAAGTCACTGCCGCTCAGGGCAGTATCGATACCCAACTGGTGTTTGAGCGCAGCACCGGCAACTGGCGACAGACCCTCGAGCCGCGGCTGTTCTACCTCTACAGCGATTTCGAAGCCGGCCAGGATGACCAGCCGATTTTCGATACCAGCCTGCGCACCTTTGACTACAACCAGCTGTTTCGCGACTCACGCTACACCGGCTACGACCGGGTAGACGATGCCAAACACCTGTCCTTTGGCCTGCGCAGCCGCTTTTTTGACCAGCTCACCGGCGAGGAAGTCCTTGCCCTGGGCATCGGCCAGGCGTTTTATTTTGAAGACCGCAAGGTCAGCCTGCCCGACACAGTGGTCGCCGGCACCCTGACCACCGACCCCAGCCTCCTCGACAACAGCATTGTCATCCCCGGCACCACTAGCTACCGCCACCCGGGCAATGCCACCGCGGCCGCCGACGGCTCGCCGGAACAGCGCGAGGAGAAATATTCCGATGTGGCCACCACCCTGCGTTGGCGCACCGCCGATAATCACTGGCTTGAAGCCGATCTGGTATTGGATCGCGAGGACGGACGGGTCAATCAAAGTCATCTGGGCTGGCACTATCGCGACGGTCGGCAGACCCTGTACAATTTCGGCTACAGTCAGCGCCGCCTGACCGTGGTCGACAGCGACGATCGCCAGGAGTTGCAACAACTGGACGCGTCATTCAGCATGCCCGTCGGTCGCCAGTGGCAGCTCTTTGGCCGCTGGCATTACGACCTGGAAATGGACAGATCACTGGAAGCCCTGTTTGGCATAGCTTACGAGAGCTGCTGCTGGACGGTGCGTACGCTTTATCAGCGTGCCCTGGAACCCGACGACGAAACCTTGTCTAACGACCTTGAACACGACGAAGCCATTCTGCTGGAATTCCAGCTCAAAGGTCTCGGCGGACTTGGCGACAAATTAAACGGCGTCCTGGAAGAGAGTATTTTTGGTTACCGCGATGAATAAACAGTTTTTCAAGCGCTTGATTGGCCTGCTGACCCTGGCCACCCTCCCGCTGTCTGCTCTTGCAGATGTGCAGATTCTGGACGAAATTGTCGCCATCGTGGATGACAACGTCATTCTGCGCAGCGAACTCGATGCCCGCATGCAGCAGGTGCGAGCCAATATCGCCCAGTCCGGCCAGGACATTCCCGAAGAGCGTATTCGCCGGGAAGTCATGGACATGATGATCCTGGAGAACATCCAGATGCAGATGGCCGAGCGCGTGGGCCTGCGCATCAGCGATGAGCAGCTCAGCGCCGCCATGGCGCGCATTGCCGCCCAGAACAACATGTCGCTGGAACAGTTTCGCGAAGCCCTGAATGAGTCCGGCACCTCCTACACCGCCGCCCGCGAACAGATTCGCCGGGAAATGGTGCTGCAGCAGGTGCAACGCGGCAACGTCAATCAGCGCATCCAGATCACCGACCAGGAAATTGCCAACTACCTGGAATCGGAAGAAGGTCGCAAGCGCACCGCGCCTGAATATCATTTCGCCCACATTCTGGTGGCGCTGCCGAGCGATGCCAGCAGCGCCCAGAAAGCCCAGGCACGCCAGCAGGCAGACAAGATTTACAGTGCCCTGCAGGGCGGCAAACAGAAAGAAATTGACGCCCTGCTGAAAGCTGACAACGTGCGCGCCACCGATCTGGGCTGGCGTAAGCAACCGGATTTGCCCAGCCTGTTTGCCGATCAGGCCAGTCTGGTGCAGGACGGTGAAGTGCTGGCGCCGCTGGAAAGTGCCAGTGGTTTCCACGTGGTTCGACTGCTGGAAAGCCGCGGCCACAATGAAGTGATTGCCCAGACCCGCGCCCGCCACATCCTGCTCAAATCCTCCGCGATTCGCGACGAAGAGGCCACGCGCAAACTGGCGGCAGAGCTGCGCAAGCGCGCCCAGAGTGGCGAGTCCTTTCACGAGCTGGCCAAGACCTTTTCAGAAGATATTGGCTCGGCTCAGGAAGGGGGCGATCTCGGCTGGAGCAATCCGGGGCAACTGGTGCCGGAATTTCAGGATGCCATGGAGGCCACCCCCATCGGCAAGATCAGCGAGCCCTTTAAATCTCGCTATGGCTGGCACATTGTCAAAGTGGAAGACCGTCGCATGCAGGACGTGACCATGGACCTGCGCCGCAATATGGCCCGCAATATCCTGCACGAGCGCAAATTCGGCGAAGAGCTGGATATCTGGCTGCGCAAGATTCGCGACGAAGCCTACGTCGATATCAAGTAAGTTCCTATGAGTATCGCGCGACTCGCGATTACCCCCGGTGAGCCCGCCGGGATCGGGCCGGACATTGTGCTGGCGCTGGCCCAGCGCGACTGGCCCGCCGAGCTGGTGGCGGTTTGTGACCCTGAGCTCCTGCAGGCCCGCGCGGCTGCGCTTGGCCTTGCAATCAACCTGACCGAAGCTGATTTCAGCGCTTCGCCGCAGCCCCATCGCGCCGGTTCGCTGAAGGTACTGCCGGTAAAACTGGCGAGCCCGGTCACCGCTGGCAAACTCAATACCAACAACGCCAACTACGTGCTGAACACCCTGAAAACCGCGACCGATGCCTGTCTGGCGGGCCAGTGTCAGGCGCTGGTCACCGCGCCGGTGCAGAAATCGGTAATAAACGACGCGGGCATTGCCTTCAGTGGTCACACGGAATTTCTGGCCGCGCGCTGCGGTGCCGAGAAGGTCGTCATGATGCTTGCGACTCGCGAACTGCGGGTCGCACTGGCCACCACCCATCTGCCACTGCGGCAGGTGCCGGATGCCATTACCCGGGACAGTCTCAGCCAGGTGCTGCGCATTACTCACCAAAGCCTTCAGCAGCAGTTTGGCATAGCCCAACCCCGCATTCTGGTGCTGGGCCTCAACCCCCACGCCGGCGAAGGCGGCCATCTGGGCCGGGAAGAGCTGGATGTGATCATTCCCACATTGGACGCACTTCGGGCAGCAGGCCTCAACTTGAGCGCGCCCCTGCCGGCCGATACAGCGTTTACGCCCAAACACCTGTCGCAAGCCGACGCGGTGCTGGCGATGTACCACGATCAGGGCTTGCCGGTACTGAAATATCAGGGGTTTGGCCGCGCCGTAAATATCACGTTGGGGCTGCCCATCATTCGCACCAGCGTTGATCACGGTACCGCGCTGGACCTGGCCGGAACCGGCGGTGCCGATACCGGCAGTCTGGAAGAAGCCCTCAATCAGGCCATTGTTATGGCGCAGGCCAGCTCATGAGCAACGAACACCGGGCGCGCAAGCGCTTTGGCCAGAACTTCCTGCACGACCCGAACATCATCGACCGCATTGGCCGCGCCATCGCGCCCCGCGCCAGCGATGCGCTGGTGGAGATCGGCCCCGGCCAGGGCGCGCTGACGGAACAGCTTGTCGCCAGCGGCGCACTGCTGACGCTGGTGGAGCTGGATCGCGACCTGGTCTCGATTCTGCAGCGCAAGTTCAGCGATCAGCCCCAGGTCACCCTGTTTCAGGGGGATGCCCTGAAAACCGACTTCGCCAGCCTCTACCCAGAGCAAAAGCTGCGCGTGGTCGGCAACCTCCCCTATAACATCTCCACGCCGCTGATTTTTCATCTGCTGGCTCAGCACCAGCGCATTAAAGATATGCACTTTATGCTCCAGAAAGAGGTGGTCGACCGCCTCGCGGCAAAGCCAAACACCAAGGCCTACGGCCGCCTCAGCGTGATGACCCAGTATTACTGTCAGGTGGAGTCGCTGTTTGAGGTCCCCCCCGAGGCCTTCTCGCCGCGCCCCAAAGTGACCTCAGCCGTGGTAAGATTGACGCCATTCGACCCCCTGCCCTGCCCGGCTCACAGTGCAGAGCACCTGCAGGTACTGGTGCGCGACGCTTTTAACCAGCGCCGCAAAACCCTGCGCAACGCTTTGAAAGCTGTCGCCAGTGCAGAGCAGATCGAAGCCGCCGGTATTAACCCGGGCGCCCGCCCGGAAACTCTGGCGCTGACAGATTTTGTAAACTTGTCGAATCAACTTTGCCCAGCAGACTGAAGCCAGACTGCAGGGCCTGTAAAAAGAGGAACTATGACGCATACGGCTAACGAGCACGATCACGTGGATATTCAGGTGGCCACCCAATACCTGGCAGACGAGTCCGCGCCCGACCAAGACCGCTTCGCCTTTGCCTACACCATCACCATCACCAACAGCGGCCAGGAAGCGGTGCGCCTGCTGAACCGCCACTGGATCATCACCAACGGCCGCAACCGCATCTCCGAAGTGCGCGGCGAGGGCGTTGTTGGCAAGCAACCCCTGATCGAACCGGGGAAAAGCTTCAGCTACACCTCCGGAACCATTATCGAAACCGCTGTCGCCACCATGGAAGGCAGCTACGAAATGATCAGCGAATCCGGCCGCCCGTTTATCGCGCCCATAGAGACCTTTTCGCTGGTTGAACCGTCCGCCCTGCACTAGGTCGCAACGGTGACCCGCTACGCCGTCGGAGACCTGCAGGGCTGCCTGGAACCCTTGCAATGCCTGCTGCGAGAGGTTGATTTCAACCCATCGGTTGATCAGCTCTGGCTGGTGGGTGATCTGGTCAATCGCGGTCCCCATTCGCTGGAGGCGCTGGACTACCTCTATCCCATGCGCCACGCCCTCACCGTGGTGCTGGGGAACCACGACCTGCACACGCTGGCGCTTGCACGCGGTGCAACCTTTCAGGGCCGACATCCCAGTCTCGAACCCCTGCTGAGTTCAACCCAGCTGCCGGCCTATATGGCGTGGTTTCGGGAACTGCCGCTGTGCGTTCGCAGTGAGGCCGGCGACTATGTGATGAGTCACGCCGGCGTTCCCTCCCAGTGGTCGACTGAAGCCGCTCTGGCCCGCAGCGCCGAGCTGGAAGCCGTGTTGCGTGACGAAAACCAGATCGATGACTTTTTGACGACCATGTATGGCAACGAACCGGCGCGCTGGGATGATTCACTGAAAGATTTCGAGCGCCTGCGCGCCATCACCAATATCTTTACCCGCATGCGTATCTGTCGCGCCGATGGCGAACTCGACCTGCGGTTCAAAGGCCGGGTGGAAGATGCCCCTGAGGGCTTTGCGCCGTGGTTCAGCTGGCCGCCGCAAACCCCACGCCGCGAAACCCAGCTGTTCGGCCACTGGGCGGCCCTTGAAGGACAGCTCGATGATCCCGCCTATATCCCCCTGGATACCGGCTGCGTGTGGGGTCGACATATGACCCTGTTCAATATGGATACGCGGGAGTTTCACCGCTGCGACTGCGAGCCTGCCCCATGACTACCGGCACGGATGCACAGTGCTTCAAAGTCGGTGGCGCCGTTCGAGATACGCTTTTAGGCCGCCCGGTATCCGAAGTGGATTGGGTCGTGGTTGGCAGCACTCCACAGGCCATGCTCGACGCAGGTTTTAGCCAGGTGGGCAAAGATTTCCCGGTATTTCTGCACCCGGTCACCCACGAGGAATACGCCCTGGCGCGCACCGAACGCAAGCGCGGCCGCGGTTATCACGGCTTCGACATCGACGCCCACCCGGATGTCACCCTTGAGGAAGACCTGCAGCGCCGCGATCTAACCGTCAACGCCATGGCCATGACCGAAGGCGGCGAGATCATCGACCCCTACGGCGGCCAGCGCGATATCGAGGCACGGCTGCTGCGCCACGTATCCCCGGCCTTTGCAGAGGACCCCCTGCGCGTCCTGCGCACCGCCCGTTTTGCCGCCCGCTACCACTACCTCGGTTTCAGGGTGGCCGATGAAACCCTTAAACTGATGCGACAGCTCAGT
>PAKT01000027.1 GCA_002710725.1 Spongiibacteraceae bacterium | reverse complement strand
GGTGGTTATTGCTGCAGGCTGGGGAGTGGGTTTGCCGTTCGCGATGGCGATAGCCAGCGCCAGGCCGGCGGCAAGTATCAAAAGTGGCGCGAAGCGCTTGAGAATCGACATCGGCGTTTAGGTTCCCATGAGTTGTTGTCGCGCTGTCGCGAGGCCTGCTGGATCAAGTTGTGATTCAAATGATATAAAGATAATATAATAGTACATTTAAAGTCGAGTGTCGCTTGTACGCTCGGTCAACAGGGTTGGATTGCGCATGAATGAATTTCTCTGGCTCCAGTTTGCCCATATTGTCGCCTTTGTCTACTGGCTGGGCGGCGATCTGGGCACCTTTGTGGCCAGCCGTTATGTCGTTAACCGGGATATTGGTGTTGAAGCGCGCGCTATCGCCCTGAAAATCATGCTGGCCTGTGATCAGGGGCCGAAAATGAGTATGCCGCTGATCATGCCACTGGGCATGCACATGGCGGTGATTATGGGGCTGGTGGTGATTCCACAGTGGGCTCTGGCACTGGTATGGCTTCTGGCGCTGGTGTGGCTGGGCAATGTTCTGGTGCTCTACTTTAATGAGGGCAAGGCCTTTACCGCGCGCCTGAGTCAATTCGATCTTTGGTTCCGGGTTGCGGTGGTGGTTTCATTGCTGGTATTCGCGGTATTGGGCCTTGCTGGCAAGGCGCCAATCAATGCCGACTGGGTGGCCTGGAAAATTATCGTGTTTGCCGCTTTGGTGTGTTGTGGCATCGCCATCCGTATCAACCTGAAGCCCTTTGTGCCTGCTTTTGTAAAATTGATGAGCGAAGGCCCCAGTGATGCGGTTAACGACGCAATGGCAAATTCGGTGGCCCGCTGCCGGCCCTGGGTGTGGGCGATCTGGCTTGGCCTTTTTATCAACGCTGCTTTTGGCATTCATCTCATCGGATAGTTGCTTATGAAACTTTACAGTGTTCCGCACTCGCCCTATGCATCGCGTGTACGTATTCAGATTCGCGCCGGCGCCTTGCCGATTAGCGTGGAAGCTCCGGACGGCGGGCTTGGCTCCGATACCTTCAAGGCGCTGACACCGACAGGCAAAGTGCCGACGCTGCACGTTGACGGTCACTATCTGGTGGAATCGGCTGCGATTATGGAGTATCTGGAAGAGCGTTTTCCGGATGCGGCGTTGATGCCGAAGAATGTCGAACAGCGCGCCTGGCTGCGCGCTGTATCCCGTTTCTCCGACCTGGAGCTGGCCCAGTCTCTATTCCCGCTCTTTATGGAATTGCGTCTCAAGACCGGCGACAATGAGGCCATTACCAACAACCTGAATGCGCTGAAAGCGAAACTGGCGACACTCGAGAAGTTCCTGCAGCAGAGCAACGCCCCGGATTTGAGCACCTTTGGCTTTCTCGACTGCCTTTTGGCCCCGGTACTGTTCTATGTTGAAAAAGTGCCTGCGATTTTCGGCGAGACCGCCATTTTTGACGCAACGCCGCACTTGAAAACCTGGTGGCAGACGTCCAATCAGCATGCGCATGTCAACCCGGTGCTGGAAGAAATGGCTGCGGGCCTTGCGGCCAGTATGGGAGGTTGAGTGATGGTCTTCCTGCGCGGCGCAGTTCGATGGTTGGGGCGAATCCTGTTTGTGCTGGTCGCCCTGATAGTTGCGTATGCGCTGTATGCGGCTATTGCCTATCGTGACATACCTACCGAAACACTTCTCGCGCGCTACGGTGATGAGAATCTCAGCTTCGCCGACATAGACAGCAACCGTATCGCCTACCGCCTTGATGGCAGGCCGTTGGGCGAAGCGCCAGCTCTGCTGCTGATTCATTCACACTACTTCAATTCCCGTATGTGGGATGGCTGGTTGCCATACCTTGAAGACGACTTCTCGGTTATTCGCTTTGATTTGACCAGTCACGGACTGACCGGGCCGGATGCCAATAACGATTACAGTATGGCGAGAGACTTGAAACTGCTGGACGGGTTGATTGATACGCTGGGTATCAACCGCGTGTCGCTGGTCGGTTCATCACTCGGAGGCAATATTGCCTTTCATTACGCCGCAGAACACCCGGCTAAGGTCGATAAACTGGTTCTGATTAATTCCGGCGGTTTAAAACGAGAGCAGAGCAGCAAGCGCAACGCGCAGGCGATACCGGAGTGGTTCTACCGGGTTTTCTATTTTGTGCCGCGGGCAGCTTATCGCGCCTTTATCGAGTGGATGGTATTTGATTCGTCCATCGTCAGTGATGCCATGGTTGAGGAGTTTCACGCCATGTTTCGCCACGCCGGCAACAGGCAGGCAGAGCTGGAGCGCATGCGCACTTTTGATGTGGGTGAACCCGGCCCGGTATTGGCTGGGATCACAGCGCCTGCTTTGATTCTGTGGGGTGCAGACAACCCGCAGTTGCCGACTTCACACGTTGCGCGCTTTGAGAAAGCCCTGTCAGCTTCGCCGAGCGTAACAAGCCGTGTTATCACCGGGGCTGGTCACCTTCTGCCAGTAGAAAAACCTGAACAAAGCGCGACGGAAGCACGTGAGTTTCTGATGACGGAGCACACACGATGAATAGACTGCTGCTGGCCCTCGTGATTTTTCTGGCGGGTTGCAGCGCCGATGCGCCGCCGTTACCGCTCGCTAAACCCCTGGTAGCAGCCGCAGCTGATCTTAAGAAACTGCCGGGCTATGACATTGGTGTCTATACACCGCAGGCCGTTGACGCTCTGGTTTTACAAGCGCCGGGACTGGATAACAGTGAACTGGAGTTAAGAGTTTGGTTTCCCGCGGATGCCGATGGCGATCTGCCCGTGGTCGTTTTCTCCCATGGCAACTGGTCCGATCGCGATAAATACGACAAGCTGCTCGGGCACTGGGCAAGCCATGGTTACGTGGTGATAGCGCCGACTCATCTCGACGGCCGGAGTATGGCGCGGGGAATTTTCAACAGTCTGCGTTACGGACAGTTGGGCCTGATTTCAGCTCGTGTCGATGATGTGCGCTACATCATGGATAATCTGGCAGCTATCGAAGGCAAAGTGAGTGCGGCGAGTGGTGCATCCGTGCGTTTTCGGAAAAACCAGCTGGTGATTGCCGGCCATTCCTTTGGAGCGTTTACCGCCCAGCAATTCGCGGGCGCGCAGGCCTGGGATATCAGTGAGTCAGACAGCAGCCCGGCGGATGTGTTTATTGATCCCAGAGTGGCCGGCGTCGTAGCGATTTCTCCACCCGGCCCGATGTTTGATGTAATTCATGAAAAAAGCTGGCTGCAAATGCGTGGGCCGGTACTGGTCACTACAGGCACCTGGGACAGCAACGCGCAGTTCTGGCCTGACTGGAGAATGCATTTAATGTCGCATGAAACCGCAACCGCCGGTGACCAATTTGCGCTGGTTGTTGAGGGAGCGGATCATTATCTCGGCAATCTTATTTGTCGGCCGGAGCGTGAAGCCAAGCCGCAGCACAATGCGTTAGCAATAGTAAACAGTGCCAGCGTTGCCTTCTTGAATGCTTTTTTACGCTCTGATGAAAAAGCTGCAGCCCATCTTCGCAGTAATGAACTGCAATCAGTTACCAAGGGCTTTGGGCAGCTATTACGCCGCTAGGAGCGGAGCGTAAACTACAAATAATGGGGCTTTCTACGCGGCTATTCCCGATAGGGTAAGATTGCTCACATCTGTCCGTTTGCTGGCGTGCTCTACCGTGATGGCAACCACCTCTCCGTTGCTGTCCAAGTCTAACAGGGTGTTTTCGTCGAGATCGCGTGTCTCTGCGATATTCCCATCTCTGAACTCAATGTAAAGCGTGTCGGTGTCTTGGAAGTAGCTCAGTTTCATAATTTGAAACCCCGGTCGAAAAATGCGTTGTGAACTGTTTCACCGTCTTCGAGAAGGATAACGTGAAGATGGCGATTTCCATAGGCTTTGATCGGTGCCCACAAGCGAACTCGACCGTCAGACTGAACAGTCTTTTTCACAGGGTTGTTGATAACATACTGAATCCATTCTGGTTTTATGTCGACTCTGTCAGGTCGCCTGATAAGGTTGTCAAAATAGCGAGTGGTCTTCATTTGCCGTCCCTGGCGGTGTTTACGTAAAAGTATAAATAGCTGGGTGTGTCTGAGCCAGATAGTCGTTTTGCAATTCAGGAGCGACAGCAGATTGAGATTGCTGTTGGCTGTGATCTAGCGCGCCGCACTCGCGTGGCGTTGTGCCAGCATCTCTCTTACTACCCAGCCAATCATAAAACAGGCAACCACTGTTCCCAGCAACCAGGACAGGTGATAGCCCAGTTGGCTCAGCGCAAATCCAGCCGCCAGCGGGCCAAATACACGCCCCCAGGCAGCACTGGCGGCGGTGGTACCGAGCATCCGGCCGCGCAGGTGCACCGGCGTGCGGTGTGCTACCAGAGTGTTCAGTACCGGTGTACACACGGTGCCGCCGCTGACGATTATAAAAAACGCGAGAATAATAATTTCTGAAGTGTTTGCGGTGGCGGCGACGATATAGCCGGTGGCCATCATGCAGGTGCCAATCAAGAGCAGTTTCAGTTCTCCAAGCCATTTCACCAGTCGCCCAATAAGCCCGGCCTGCAGTATCGCCATTGCCAACCCTTGAGCGCCAAAAACCATGCCTACTTCCTTTGCTCCCCAGCCCAGCATATGCCCGACCCACAGCGGAAAGAGGTAGCTGATGGCGGTGTGGCAGCTGTTGTTCAAAAAGTACTGAAGCGCCAGCAGCGTGTTGCCGCTTTCCTTGAGCATGCGCAGTATTGACAGCTTGGCACTGGCCGCCATCTGTTCGGCCTGAT
The DNA here is from genome assembly GCA_002710725.1 of Spongiibacteraceae bacterium. Lineage (GTDB taxonomy): Bacteria > Pseudomonadota > Gammaproteobacteria > Pseudomonadales > Spongiibacteraceae > Litorivivens. Next base: position 53,557 of record PAKT01000027.1, on the reverse strand, counting down.
CTGCGCGTTGGCTCTTGCTCAGGGATTCGGGCAGAAAGACTGCGCCGGCAATCAGCGCGGCAAAGGAGAGTCCGGCCGCGACCAGCCCCGGTAACATAAATTCCCCGTTGGGGCCGGCGAGAACGCCGCCGAGGAACGGGCCGATGACCATACCCAAGCCAAAGGCGGCACCGATAATACCCATAAATTTGGCTCGCTCTTCGGGTTTGCTCATATCGGCCACCATGGCAGAAGCAACGCCGAAATTGCCCGCCATTGCGCCGGCAAAGATACGCGAGGCAAACAAGGCCCACAATGTGGTGGAAAAGGCGAGCATGATATAAGACAGCCCTGCACCACCGAGGCAGATAAGCAGCACGGGTTTGCGACCAATTTTGTCGCTGAGCTTGCCCCAGTAAGGTCCGCACAGCCCGCCAAATACCGAATAGATGGCGAGCAGCAAGGCAATATCCATGGCATCGCCGCCTACCTTCGGTGCGAGGAAGGGAAGAATGGGGATAATAATGCCGAAGCCAATCAGATCGATCAGGACCGTGGCGAACAAAACGGGCATTGTCTGCTCCGGGAATAGGGCGGGCGCCAGTTCAGTTGGGGGAGGAGCGAACCGAGAAACTCCTGCCTGAACTGGCGCCCTAAGAGGTTTAGTGCTCTGCCAACAGTGAGCCAAAGCCGCGAATCCGATCGGGTATGCCGTTGTTGCGCAGGGCATGCCAGAAGGTCAGCGCATTAATCGCCAGTACCGGTTTGCCGAGCTCCTGTTCCAGCTGCGCAGCCAGCTCGACAAAGTAGAGATTGGTGCCCGCTTGCAGGATCAGGTCCACATCATCGCCGTCTACCTCGCGCACCAGTTGACGGGTTTTGGCGAAGTCTTCGTGGGCGATGGTCACCGGGCTGTCGGAACAGTGGCCTTTTATACGCACCACTTCGTAGCCGATATCACCGAGGAACTTGACTACCTGATTATCACCCACGGGCAGATAGGGGCTGATGACACCGATGCGTTTTACGTCGGGGTAGCAGGCCAGCGCGTCGAGAATGGCCTGGGCGCCGAAGGTGACATTACAGCCGCCTACGTCCTGGGCGATGTCGTTGTAGCGCTTGAACTCCCGGTCAGAGCGGTCCTTGCCGTCCCAGAAGGTTTCCGCTGAGTAGCCGAATATCACGTGATCGGGCTGGCAGGTCAGCGCATCGCGCGGCCCCTGTTCGGTGGCTGCACCAATGGCTTTTACCATATTCACAAAGTCGTCTTCAGTCTTCACGCTGAACGGTGGAATCACGCAGCCACGGGTGGCCAGTACCACGCCTTCCGGGCACATTTTGTGATATTCGGTTTCAACGGCGGTGTTGGTGGAGGGCACCAGCACGGCAAACTTTTTGCGGTATCCGTAGTAGTCGGTCATGGCAGATCCGTTGTGTGGGCTGTCTCTTGGTCAGGCAGCGGGTTTATGCTAATGTAATAAAGATATAACAATAGAATTAATGTGGCAAGCGCGTTCTTTAGTTCACGGCGCGTTACGGCTGTATTCCCATTACGCAAACACCGGCAGCAGGATGTGAGATGAGCGAAAAAATTGCAGTAGTGACCGGGGCCAACCGGGGAATCGGTCTGGCCGTTACCCGCCAGTTGGCAGAGCAGGGCATTCGGGTTCTGGCCGGTTGCCGCCAGCCAGAGGCCGCCAAAGCGCTCGGTGACCTGGTGGCGCAAGGGCTTCCCGTTGAGCCGGTGCGGCTGGTAGTGAATGAGCGCGCTTCGTTAGCGGCGTTGGCCCCAGATATCGAACAGCGTTTTGGCGGACTGGATATTCTGGTGAACAATGCCGGCGTTGCGTTGGATCACTGGCAGTCATTCTTTGAGTTGTCGCCAGAGTGCCTGCGGGAAACGCTGGAGACCAATCTGGTAGGTGTGCTTAATTGCTGCCAGTTACTGGTGCCCTTGATCAAGCAGCGCGGCGCAGGGCGGGTGGTGAATGTCTCTACCGAACTGGCTTCTATGGGGGAGATGCAGATGGGCTCTACCGTGGCCTATCGCAGTTCCAAGGCCGCGCTCAATGCCATGACGGTATTGCTGGCGCGGGAACTGGAGAAGGATTATCCACAGATTCTGGTCAATGCGGCCTGCCCCGGCTGGGTGAGAACCGAACTGGGTGGTCCCGATGCGCCGCGAACAACCGACGAGGGCGCCGATACCATCGTCTGGCTGGCCACACTGCCTGGTAAGGGCCCGAATGGCGGGTTGTTTCGCGATCGGGCAGCCTATCCCTGGTAGCTTGGCCTGCAAGTCTGACCGAGTTGTAATCTCCCGGCTTTGCGCATGCTTCTATGATCAGGCTTTGGGCGGCAAGAGCCGACACCTGTCTGATCGATAATAAGAGGTAGCATATGCAGGATTTCAACGGAAAGGTCGCGGTCGTCACCGGTGGCGCCAGCGGCATTGGCAAGGCCTTGGTAACAGCTCTGCTGGACGAAGGGGCCAAAGTCGTTATCGGCGATGTGGAACAGTCGGCGCTGGATGCTGTGATGGCCGAGCTCAAGGGGCGCGGTGAAGTCAGCGGTGTGGTAACCGATGTGTCCAGCCCCGAGTCTGTAGAGGCTCTGGCCGAGCAGGTTTTCGGCCAGTATGGCGAGTGTAACCTGCTGTTCAATAATGCAGGCGTCGCTGCACCCTCGCTGAATATCTGGGAAACCAAACCCAACGACTGGAAGTGGGTGCACGGCGTCAACGTGATGGGCGTGGTGCACGGCATTCAATCTTTTGTGCCGCGCATGATTGCCTCGGGTAAGGTCGGACATGTTATCAACACTTCATCCGGTGATGGGGGGATTTCGCCACTGCCTTACCAGTCGGTTTATGCTTCCAGCAAGGCGGCCGTGTCCTGCATTACTGAGTGCCTGGCGGCTCAACTGGTCACCGAGAAAACGAATCTGCGCGCTTCTATCTTCTATCCGTCCGGCGGTGTGCTGGCGACGGGCATCTGGACTACCGAGCGCAACCGGCCCAAAGACCTGAAGGTTGAGCGAAAGCCCATTCATGTTCCGTCTGTAGAAGAGTTCAAGGAAGCGGCTAATGCGGCGGGTATGGAGCTGAACTTTCAGGATCTGGATGAGCTTGCGCGCTTTACCCTGCAGGGTGTGAAAGAGCAGCGCGTGATTATCATGCTCAACAGCGAGGAGAGCGTCGCTACCCTGCGTGATCGGGCTGATCGCTACGAACGTTTTGAGTTGCCTATTGATCTGGCTTCCGTACCGCAAATGTAATTTGACTACAGCTATAAAAAGGAACGTTTAATGTCGAGCGAAGACAACAAGGCGATCGTCAAAAAGATGTGGCAGGCTCTGTCCGATATGGATTGGGAAACCATGAAAAGTTGCATGCATCCTGAGATTTTCTATGAAGACGTGCCCACCAGTGATGTGGGGGCGACCGGGCCGGATAACTGTGTGAAGCGTTTGCAGATCGCCTTTAATCACCTGTCCAAGCAGGAGCAGACCACCCATCGGCTCGCCTGTGACGGCAATCTGGTGTTTATGGATCACACGGAAAAGTGGACCTTCAAGACCGACGAAACCGCCGAGCACCGCTTCTGTACCATGCACGAAATCAAGGACGGGCTGGTATGGCGCTGGAGTGATTTCTGGGATATGAACAAGTTTGTGGGTCAGTTTCCCCAGTGGTTTTTGGAAGAAATGATGAAAGCTTCTGAAGAGGATTTTGCGGGTTAGTAAGGCTTGCCCTCACCCAAAGGGAGAGGGGGCGCACGGAAGCAAGGTGAGATGCTTGCTGGACACCCGAGCTCAGCGAGTCAGTGGGCTGGGTTGAGGGAGCAGTAGGCGACTACTGATATTTATAGATAGACAACTTTCCAGGCGGCAGCGTCAGGTCATCCAGGCTGTCAGTATCCGCAGGATCCATATCCAGCGAGTTGTGTTGCGCGGCAACAATCTCGTTCAGGCCATCGCCGTCAATATCGGCGACGATGGCCATGCCAAACATCTTCGCCTCATCCACAATGTCTTCCCGAAAGCTGCCGTCTGCCTGCTGAATAAAGGCATACAGTTTGCTGTTGCCATCGCCGGGGACGGCAATATCCAGCAGCCCATCATTGTTGATATCGCCGACATTGAAGATGCCGGGTACGCCCTGGCTGGCTGGATTGCCGTAATAGAGTGTCACACCAAAGTTTTCGGAAATCACATGTTTTTCCCATTGGCTGACCGCAGCGGGGTCGTCGGGAATTTCAAACCAGTAAATCCCCGGCGGCACCACCACATTGCCATTTTCGTCCTGCCAGCGGGGGTCGCCATCGTTGTTGTGGTTGTCTACAACCAGTTCGTCACGGCCGTCGTGGTCGATGTCCGCGAACTCCATGTGATAGCCCAGGCCGATAGTATTGTCGATCACGTGGTAGCGCCATTCGCCGGCGAAGTTGTTGGCTTCGGCGGGTTTGGCGATATTTTCCAGCCAGACCAGTGATGGATTCAGGACGGGGGGAGGCAGTGTGTCGTAGGTGTGATCGAAAAACTGGCTCAGCACGATATCCTTGTCGCCATCACTATCGATGTCATAGAGTTTTACGAATACACCCCCGATATTGCTGATGGTATTGCCTTCACGGTCAGTCGCCGTTATCTGCTGATAACTGAATTGTCCCGGTGCCGTTTGCCGGTACCACTCCACCTTCATTTCCTCGTTGCCGTCGGGTGAACCCAGCGGGTTGCCCGGATGCTGGGTTTTGCCGGAGGTAGTCACAATATCCAACAGGCCGTCGCCATCGAGATCGGCCTGATCCGATTCATGCCAGAAAAACAGACGATTGGTGACCGGCGTTGTATGGGTTGGTGCAAAATAGTTGTGGGTTGGTCGTACGCCGCCGTTGATATCGTTTCCGTCGAGCCAGAAATGCGCGCCGCCCAGCGTCGTCAAAAAGCCTGTCTGGACGATAACGTCCTGCTGCCCATCACCGTTGATGTCAAAAATCTGCGGGGTGTTGATAAAGGGGTAACCCTGCGGGTCGTCAACGCCGATCAGCACCTCCTCTTCCCAGGGGCCTGCCAGACAATCTCTACCGGGATCGTCGCAGCCGATGGTGTTGAATTTGCGCAAGGCCCCGCGCGAGACAGGGTTTGGTGGCCCCGGTGGTGTCTGTTCAACCAGGGTGGATAACAAAATGTCGAGACCATTGTCGCTGTTGCCGTCGATGTCACCTACCGCCAGAAAGGCTGATGATTGCTGCTCGGTTTTTATCGGGTATTCAATATAGCTTTCCGGCGCGCTCGCAGCGGTGCTGGAATTTGAGGACGAGCTACTGTTGCAGGAGGTAAGTACGGGCAGCAACAGGGGGATCAGGAGGTAGCGGCTACGCATGATGAGTCCTCTGCAGGGGGTACGGATGGTTTGCTTATTTTGTTGTTAACCAGAATGGCCCAGACGAATACCACGGCATTCAGAGCGCCAAACAAGACGAAAGGTGCCGCTGGGGAAATGGCGCCAAACAGCCAGCCGCCACCGGCGGTGCCCACCAGAATGCCGACCGCACCGGCGGTACCAAAAAAACCAATCACAGCGCCGCGACGAGCGGCCGGGGCCTGCTGGCCGACCAGTGCCTGCGAACTGACAAAGGCGCTGATTTCTGCAACACCCATTACGCCGAGCAGGGCAAACACCCAGGGAGCGGTTGGGTCGTCAACGAAGGACACCGATAAATACACAGCCGCTGCGAGACCAGAGGCCAGCATGACGGCAGTGCCGCGGCGAATGCGGTCGCTGATAAAGCCCATCAGAATCGCGCCCACCATTGCGCCGCTGACGGTTGTAAGAACGCGGGGTACGGCCAGTTCCTGCATGGCCTGACTCGGCGCCATGCCCAGGTTCTGGGTGCCAAACTGCACCAGCCACAAACCCATAAAAGCACCGGTTACGGCAAGGTCGCCCCGCGAGATAAAGGCCGCGCCGTAGGAGAGTGCGACCCCGTGATCTTTTGCGGCAGCCAGACCATTCCTGAGCATCTGCGAAATGGGTTCGTGTTCGGTAGTCGAACGTTTTACATGGGGAGCCAGTCCAATCAGAACGATCAATGTGCCGGCCACACCCATAGCGCCGCCGATGGCGAAGGTAACCTGCTGTGCTGCCAGTTCGCTCATGCCCTGCTTGGCAAATACCGCCGGCATAAAACCCAGAATAGGTGGAATGAAGGCGCCGATGGTGGCGACGAACCCCTGCAGACCGTTCGCTTTTCCGCGATCTGCCTCGCAGGCGTAGTCGGCAATGACCGTCACCATCATGCCGACCATGGCCGCGCCACCAAAGGCAACGATCAGGCGGTAGGCGACCAGTTCACTGATGCTGTCTGCGTGGGGGTAAAGAAAAAAACCTGCGGAAGTAAGGCCCAAGCCAATGGCGTAAACCATGCGTCTGCCGGACCGATCCGCCATAACACCAAACAGTGGCATCATGGCAATCAGTACGACTTCCTGCAGAGCAGCCAGCAGGCCGGTCAGCGAGCCCTGATCCGCGATCGGGATATTCATCACCGCCAGCAGGCCCGGTTGCAGCACCGCAAGGGCACCCGCATAGCCTGAGGAAATCAGTGCGGCGAGCAGGTAGGCAAACAGGTGGCGGCGTTTGATGCCGTCGCTGAGGTTGATGCCGAGGAAGCTGGTTGGGTGCATGAATAGAATTCCTTTGCCCCTCACCCCAACCCTCTCCCAAAGGAGAGGGAGCAGCCATTGCTCCGAACTAGCTTCTGGCGTCCCCTCTCCCTCAGGGAGAGGGTCAGGGTGAGGGCAGGTTTTAGTATTTGCGAGTCTTCTTCATTTGCTCGTCGCCAAGCCGCATCTGAATCATGCGCTCAACCTGATCTTCCCCGAACACCTGGGCGGCCAGTTTGTTCATTGGGTCAAGCTCGTAACCCAGACGGCGCACCGTGTGGTCGTATTGCTGCTGGGCCACTCGCTCGCTTTCGGGGGTGGGTGTGGCGTTATCGAGCCAGCCCAGCCAGCGATTCAGGAATTTGTAGGCGTATTCTTCCAACACGTCGATATTGGCGTCGTTCAAGTCGGCGCTCAGGCTCAATGCGGAGGGTGAAAGCAGGGCGCGCATATAGGTGCCGTGGCTGACGGACCACTGAAAGTCTTCGTGACCGCGCAGGGCGAGGAAATCCTCGTTGGCTTCGCCACCGTAGTACTTTTCCAGATACCCCGGGTTGGTGCGCAGGTCTTTTCTGGGTACCAGATCAAAATAGAAGAACAGTTTCGGAATAGTGCCGAATACCATAATAAAGTGCGGTACGTCGGTTTCCTGCCCGAGAAAGGCTGTGGCATTCATATCCAGGATGCTGGCTTTGCGGTTGCCAAGCCAGGAGCTGACCAGCCATTCCACGCCTTCGCCAGTCCATGATTTGTAAGATCCCTCGAATTCGCCATTAGGCGAGGTGTAGTATTCACGGCCTTCGCAGGTCGGGTCGAGGGCAATGTTGGGAAAGCGGGCGGCGATTTTGTCTTTAATATCCGTCAGGATATTCCAGCTGCGTTCCCAGGCCTTACTGACGTCGACATTCGGGTTTTCCGCCAGAAACTGGTCAATGGTTTTGGTGTCGGCGGTTTTTGCGGTATTCGCGTTCAAGGGTACTTCCTCTTTATCGTCGTTTATTTTGTTACAGGCCGAAGGCCTCGAATTTGTCAGGCTGGTTGCGAAAGCGGCTTAACATCATGCGCTTGGCAATCTTGCCGCCGGTGAGCCAGCGGATTTTGGTGCCGGATTTTTCAGTTTTGAGAATCTGCTCGACCAGATAGGGCGACACGGTATCGACGGTGTCACAGAGGTTATTCATGGTCTTGCGGTTTTTGTTGAAGTTCTCAAGATCAGCTTTGGCCTCGCGCACCACAGCTTCGGTTATCACCATGCCGGGGCGGATTTTGCCGATGACCAGCGGCGTATCCTTGTTTTCTTTGATCAATGCGTCGGTAAAGTAATTCAGGCCCCGCTTGGTGGTGCCGTAAATACCAATGCCGGGGAAGAATTCGCCATCACTGCCGCCGCCGAGCATATTGAATAGCTTGCCGTGCCCCTGGGCCTTCATGCCACTGACAGCCACCTTGGAGCCGAAAATGGTGCCAAACATGTTGGTGGTCACCATCGCCTGAATCTCTTCGTCAGGCGTTTCCAGAATCGGCCAAACGGTGCGCGCCAGACCGGCGTTGTTGATCCAGATATCAATGCTGCCAAATTCCTCTGCCGCCGCATCCCACAGTGCCTGTACCTGTTCTTTCTGTGAGACTTCACAGGGGCGGCCGCTGACTTTTCCTGGCTGCGATCCGATGTTGGCAATGGCCTCATCAATCGCCTGCTGGCTACGACCGGCAATCATTACATTGTGTCCAAGCCGGGCAAATTCGGTGGCAAGGCCGCGGCCGATGCCCTTTGTGCTGCCGGTAATGACAACGTTGGCCATGGTCAACCTCCTGCCAGCGCGGCGTTAGGGTCTTCATGTTGCACTCGATAGCCGGTAGCGTAGAGCTTTGCGGCCGATATCTTGCGGTTGGGCGCCTTGATCTGATTCAGGAATTCCAGGCGGCTCCAACCTTCTTTGTCGCAAATCGCATCAAAGACTTCCTGGTTGGTCGCCGGCAGGTTGTTGTTGTCGCACACGTTGTAGATGCCGGTGAGATTGTTCTCCAGCGCGTGCACGGCAGCGTTTACAACATCTTCAAAATGGATGGTGTACAGCGGTGCAGCGGCGCCGAAGAGCGCCTTGCCACCGAAATAGTCGTGTGCCAGTTTTACTCGCTGGGTAAAGGTCATATCGCCGGGCGCGCCGTGAATATCGGGCAGACGCAGCACGCAACCGCCACTGACACTCAGCGCATTGCGCTCGGCGGCTTGATAATACTTGGACGAAGGTTCTTCGTGATTGCTGGTGGGTGTTTCTTCGGTGATGGGGTCTGTACCTTCGCCGCCGTCGCCATAGACAGAGAAGGACGACAGAAAGATCACGCGCTCGCAAGCCTTGGCGGCGCTGGCCAGGGATTTTTCCAGCACCTCGTGGTACTGGCTCTCGCGCTCTTCCTTGGTGCGGGTGTTTTTGACGTTGGGCGCGACTGTGGCAATGATTGCATCACAAGCTTGAGCCGCAGCAATCACCTTTTCGGTCTCGCTGCCCTTGAGTACTGCTACTTCGTCGGCGAGCGTTTTCAACTCGTCAACTTTACCGGGGGTGGTGGTTGTGCCCACAATCTGGTGACCGCTGGCGCGCAAGCGCTGGGCGATGGCTTTGCCCGCGTGGCCCATGCCGAGAATCAGTACTTTCATGCTTGTCCTTATTGGTGGATGCCGTTGGCTGGTGTTTTCAGATATAATGTTATATCAATAGTACATATAACTGTGAGGGAGTCAAGCTGTGGCGATGGAAAATAAGACAAAAACAGCGCTGAAGGATTTCATTGTTGGCCTGCGCCACGTCGGGCATATTGTCGACGATCTCAAGGCCAGCGTAGCGGACTTTCGCCGTATCTATGGCCTGACGGACGGCGACATTACGATTCTTCCGCCCTTTGGGCAGGAGGCCCCGGCCCGCTTTGGGCTGCTGGACGTCGGTGGCGTTGAGTTCGAGCTGATAGAGCCGATCAGTGACGATATGAAAGCAATTCTGCATTCAGCGGCCAGCGGCGCTGGGGGCATCAACCATGTGGCCTATGTGGTGAACGATATTGATGGCGCACTGGCGGTATTAGCTGAGCAGGGCATCCGTCCGGGCCACGTCACACCCGATGGGGTTGTGGATACCGGGCGCACCCGAATCGCCTATCTGAACCCCTCGGATACCGGCGATATGCTGATTGAGCTGGTAGAGGTGTATGGCCAGTGAGAGCGCTGGAGGAGATCTTTCCCCTGCACCCCGAGGAGCGGGTGCTGGCGGACGGTACCTACCACTATCTGCTCAACGCAAAGCAGACTGACGTACGTGAACCCTGGGTGCGCTACCAACTTGGCGACAATACAGTCACGCGGACCCTGCGAAGCGATGGCCATAGTTTTGTGTTGGGTGTGAAAACGTGGGGCAAAGAGGGTGTAGAGTTTGCATCCTTTTATTGGGAAAGCGCGGCCGGATGCTGTTCCGCCAATTACGCCTTACAGGGCAACGGAGTCCGCTGGAATCTCGAAGGCGACAGGCCGCAGCAAGAACTGTTTGATCAACCGACCTGCTTCTTCCCCCTGATGCGGGTGTTCAGCGGTGACACGCTGCGGGCGATTGTGGCAAACGGTGGCTGCAGTCAGGTGTTGGTGCCGTCCATTAAAACCCCTGAACAGCGCGACAGTTTGTTTCGACCATTGTTAAGTGAGCGAACGGTTGAGCGCCTGCCTGATGGCGCGTACCACTATCGTGGTGGTGAGTATGATGACGGGGCGCGGTATGAGCTTACTGAAGAGGGTTTGTTGCAGCGGTATGTTTGGCAGCAGTCGGAGGGGGAGTTATGGGAGGTGGAGTTGGAGTAGCCCGAATTACTACACCTTCCTAAAGGTGCGATTGAACCGGTTGTAGATATTTTGGGTCGGTTTTCCCTGCTTGATGAAACCTAGGCCAAATGCGGCGATGCTCGTCGGCTCATTCTGTCAAAGTCGCCAAAATGAATTGAGGGGTATCATTCATTCTCAACCTGCTCGGTTAGTATAGCCACGCGGCGACCCATTCCACAGCACGAATTACTCGCTGTGAAGGTAGATTCAGTTATCTAGCGGGGAGCTGGGCTTTACCCCATAATCTTCTTCGCCGCAGCAGTCATCACCGCCACCGCTGAATTGCGCCCCATCACGCCCATAATCCGACTTCCTATCCGCAGCTTGCGCGAAATTATTCGCGTAGGTCCCTTTTCGATGTAGCGCAAGGCTTCTTCGGCAACAAACGATGAGGGGGTGGCACCTTTAGGCGCTTCGTCCATGCTGGCGATTTTTCCTCGAATCAGCATCTGATGGCGCAGCGTTGGGGTGTCGGTATCTGCCAGCATCACACAAAGCACATCCACGCCTTGGGGCTTCAGTTCTCCCCAGAGCGCTTCCGCAAACAGCAGATCAAAGGCTTTGGTGCCTGCGTAGGTTGCGAGGCCGGGCGCACCGGCGACAGCGGCACCTGAGCTCATAATGACAATGCCGCCTCGGCCGCGTTCGACCATCTGTTTGCCATAGTGGTGGCACACGCGCATCAGCAGGGTGCAATTGCGGAACAGCAATGCCTCGTCACTATTCAGGTCACGGTCCAGAAAATCGCCGTAATGTGCATCGCCGCCGGCGCAGTTAACCAAAAAACCAACGTCCAGATCGGCGGTGGCTGCAATCAGTTGTTCCATTGCATCCGGCGCAAACAGATCGAGCGCCAGCGTTCGGGTTTGAATGCCAAAGTCGCTTTCTGCCTTTGCGGCGACTTCATCGATCACCTGCTGGCGCCGAGATATCAGGAGAACGTTCAGGCCCTGCGCGGCGAGCATTTCGACAAAGGCGGAGCCGACGCCTTCGGAGGCGCCCAGTACCATGGCCCAAGGGCCGTAGCGTTGAACCAGATCGTCTGCTTTGCGCATGTTTGTTTTCGCTTTATGTTGGGTGAATCAGAGCGCCCTGAAGTGGGCGCTCGCGATGGCTTACAGGTGGACCAGCTTGCCCGAGGGTGGAACGGTTTCTTCGGCCCAGCGCTCTGCGCTGTCGCCATAGGACTTCGCAACCCGATCCCAGTGGCTTTCGCTGTTGTTCTTGAATTCGATGTTGAATTGGGTGGCGTTGCGAAATTCCAGCACTTCGACGCCCTCAGGGCCCGCTTCATAGCTGTAGGGTGCGTCGGCAGGCACAAAGAAACCATCGCCTTTGCCCAGTGTTTGATTACCCAGTTTCAGCTCGCCGGCAATGATGTAGTACATACAATCGGCATTGTGGGAGTGGCGGGGCAGAACAAAGCCGCTTTTAAACCACGCGTGGCAGAGGCTCATGCCGTTTTCTTTGGGTTCTCTGAACAGGCAGCGAACGGTTTCACCACCGGGGTCGCCGCCGGTGGCTTCCATGACTTTGGCAAAGCCGGCCATGACGCTTTCATCAATGCCTTCCATGGGCATCTGGGTTTCGGAGAGGGGTTCGCCGGCGTCAGCGCGGAAAACTTCAATGCCGCGACGTGTCTTTTCGGTGGTGGGTTGCTGTTCGCTCATGGAAAGGCTCCTTGTCGGCGTTCTCTGGCAGACAGAGGCATTACCCAGATAAGGAGGTGGGAAAGCCTGCGAGTCTGCACCATCAAGTGCCATTGTCGCAGGCGGTTTCGGCTTTCCCTAGCCTTTGCGCGTGAATCTTTGTTAAGAAAATGGGCGCTCAGGCGCCCGTTTCATAACTCTCGATGGGAGGGCAGGCGCAGAACAGGTTTCGATCCCCGTACACATTGTCGATACGGTTAACCGCAGGCCAAACCTTGTGGGCTTTCAGGTGGGCCACGGGGGTGCCGGCCTGTTCTCGGCTGTAGGCGCGGTTCCAGTCGGCGTCGAGCATATCGGCCATGGTATGAGGTGCGTTTACCAGTGGATTGTCTTCCAGCGACCACTCGCCGCTTTCGACTTTGGCGGCTTCTTCGCGGATGGTGATCATGGCTTCACAGAAACGGTCCAGTTCTTCCTGGGCCTCGCTTTCAGTGGGCTCGATCATCAAGGTGCCGGCCACCGGAAAGGACATGGTCGGGGCGTGGAAACCGTAGTCCATCAAGCGCTTGGCGATATCTTCTTCGGTGATGCCGCTGCTCTCTTTCAGGGGGCGCAGGTCGATAATGCACTCATGGGCTACCCGGTCGTTGCGGCCGGTATAGAGCACTGGGTAGTGGCCGCTCAGACGGTTGGCAATGTAGTTGGCATTCAGTATTGCCACTTCGGTGGCGCGGGTGAGGCCGCGCGCGCCCATCAGCGCGATATAGGTCCAGGAAATGGGAAGAATGCCGGCACTGCCGTAAGTGGCAGCAGAAACGGTAACGTTCTCTTTGTTCAGACCGTCGATATCCAGCACCGGGTGATTGGGCAGGAAAGGCGCGAGGTGAGCTTTAACGCCGATCGGGCCCATGCCGGGGCCACCGCCACCGTGTGGAATACAGAAGGTTTTGTGCAGGTTCAGGTGGCTGACGTCGGCACCAAATTCACCGGGTGCTGCCAGGCCAACCAGTGCATTCATGTTGGCACCATCCACGTAAACCTGTCCGCCATGCTGGTGGATGATCTCGCAGATTTCGCGGATGCCTTCTTCAAATACGCCGTGAGTAGAGGGGTAGGTGACCATCAGGGCGGCAAGCTCGTTGCTGTGGCGCTCGGCCTTCTCGCGCAGATCGTCAATATCGACGTTGCCTTTGTCGTCACAGCCGACGATAACCACTTTCATATCCACCATCGCCGCTGAGGCGGGGTTGGTGCCGTGGGCTGAGGAGGGGATCAGGCAGATATTGCGCTGATGATCGCCATTGCTCTCGTGGTATTTCTGGATGGCGAGCAGGCCCGCGTATTCCCCTTGCGAGCCCGCATTGGGTTGCATGGAGAAGGCGTCATAGCCTGTGCATTGAATCAATTGCTGTTCAAGCTCGCCAATCATTTCCAGATAACCCTGCACCTGGCTTTTGGGGGCGAAGGGGTGGATGCGGCCGAATTCGGGCCAGGTGACCGGAATCATTTCGGCGGTGGCGTTAAGCTTCATGGTGCAGGAGCCCAGCGCAATCATGCTGTGGTTAAGAGCGATGTCGCGGCTCTCGAGCTGCTTCATGTAGCGCAGCATTTCCGTTTCGCTGTGGTGGGTATTGAAGATCGGGTGGGTCAGATAGGCACTCTGACGCTTCAGCTCAGCGGGGATCGCGGGCTCGTCTTCCAGCTCGGCGTCGATGGCGTCGAGGTCTGGTTTGAAGTCGCCTTCAAAAATGGCCCACAGTGCTTCGATGTCTTCGCGAGTGGTGGTTTCATCCATGCTGATGCCGAGCGCACCGTCGAGCTTACGCAGATTGATCGCCTGTTCCTGCGCTTTTTCAAACAGCTTCTCGGTATTGACGCCGCTTTCGACCACGATGGTGTCGAAGTAGTTGTCAAAGCGAATTGAAAAACCAATCTGCTCAAAGCCTTTGGCGGCTATTGCGGCGAGTCGGTGGCAGCGTGCGGCAATAGTGCGCAGGCCTTCCGGGCCGTGATAAATGGCATAGAACACCGCCATGATGGCCAGCAGAGCCTGTGAGGTACAGATATTGGAGGTGGCCTTCTCCCGGCGAATATGCTGTTCGCGGGTTTGCATGGCCATGCGCAGTGCCTTGTTGCCGCGCTTGTCGACGGAAACGCCGATAATGCGGCCCGGTACCGAGCGCTTGAAGCTGTCTTTGGTGGCAAAGAAGGCGGCGTGGGGGCCACCGAAGCCCATCGGAACACCAAAGCGCTGGGCGCAGCCGACGACTACATCCGCACCCATCTCGCCGGGTGGAGTCAGCAGGGTGAGGCTGAGCAGATCGGCGGCGACGACGACCAGGGTATCGGCGTCGTGGGCTTTTTGAATCAGTCCGCTCAGATCGACGACTTCGCCGCTAGAACCAGGATATTGCAGGAAGGCGGCAAAGGCGGGCTGGTCGGCAAGGCTGTCACGCGGCCCGACGACAATCTCCAGGCCCAGCGGCTTGGCGCGGGTTTGCAGTACCGCCAGCGTTTGCGGGTGGCAGTTTTCATCGACAAAAAACACATTGCTTTTGTTCTTGCGGGCGGAGCGTTTGCAGAGAGTCATGGCTTCTGCAGCGGCGGTGCCTTCGTCCAGCAGGGAGGCGTTGGCCAGCTCCATGCCGGTAAGGTCCATCACCATCTGCTGGAAGTTGAGCAGGGCTTCCAGGCGGCCCTGAGCTATTTCCGGCTGGTAGGGCGTGTAGGCGGTATACCAGCCCGGGTTTTCCAGCACATTGCGCAGGATGACATTGGGGGTAATGGTGTCGTAGTAGCCCATACCGATATGGGTGCGGGCGACGGTGTTCTTTTGGGCCAGCGTTTTCAGGTAATCCAGAACACGGGTTTCCGACTGGGGCTCTGGCAGATCCATGGCCTCGCGGCGAATACTGGCGGGCACGGTCTGGCCGATCAGGTCGTCCAGAGTGCTGACGCCCAGTGTGTCCAGCATACTTGCAATCTGCGCGTCGTCGGGGCCAATATGTCGGCGCAGAAAATCGTCCTGTTGCTCAAGTGCGGACAGCGTGCTTGCCATGGATGATACATCTCCGGGTTTGGGCGTCGTTTGAAGGCGCGTATTAAAGCATATTGGGGGCGGATTTTCCTTGGCTGACCAAGACGCGAAAGTCATCGCCAGTGATAGCGGCCATAAGCTGCATAAATTATTGGCCGAGGTGCGCGCCTGCCGCCTTTGCGAGGAAGTGTTGCCCCTCGGGCCTAACCCGGTGGTCCGCGCCAGCAGCACTGCCCGGCTGCTGATTGTCGGGCAGGCACCGGGTACCCGGGTGCACAAGACCGGCATACCGTGGAATGACCCGTCCGGTGATCGATTGCGGGATTGGCTGGGCTGGTCGCGCGAGCAGTTTTACGATGAGTCGCTCACCGCCATTGTGCCCATGGGCTTTTGTTATCCCGGCAAGGGCAAGAGCGGTGATTTGCCGCCGCGCCCGGAGTGCGCGTCGGCGTGGCACGACAAGGTGCTGGCCCTTATGCCACATATTGAGCTGGTGTTGCTGGTCGGGCAGTATGCGCAAAAGCATTATCTGGAAAAACCGTATAGAACGCTGACGGAAACGGTGCGGCACTTTGCCGATTACGGGCCTCTCTATCTGCCCCTGCCGCATCCTTCGCCGCGCAACCAGCTCTGGCTGCGGCGAAACCCTTGGTTTGAGCGTGAAGTGGTGCCGGAATTAAAACGCAGGGTCCGTCGATTCTCGGGCTAATGCCGGCCTCGCGAGGTGTCGCGGTGGCAGTTGGTTTAATGAGAGAAGCATTATGAAAGCAGTACTCAGAGCGCTGGTCGTCATTGTGGTGTGTCTGGCGCTGGTATTCGCGCTGGCCTATGTCGTGGGTAGTAGCGAGCCTAAGGTGGCGGGCTGGCCACTGTTGGTGGTATTGGCGGCCATAGCGATGGGCGTTCAGTGGCTGGTGTTTATTCCTTCCTATATTTATCAGACCGAGCATTACTATGATCTGACCGGTAGCCTGACCTATCTGGTGGTTGTTGCTCTGGCGGTGCTGCTGGCCGATGGCGCGCTGGACGCCCGCGCATGGCTGGTGGCGGCGCTGGTTGGTTGCTGGGCACTGCGACTCGGTACGTTCCTGTTTCGCCGGGTTAAGAAAGCGGGCAAGGACGGACGTTTTGATGTTATTAAAACCCGCTGGTCGCGCTTTCTGGTGACCTGGACCCTGCAGGGCGCCTGGGTGTTTATTACCTTGCTGGCGGCGCTGGTTGCGATCACCAGTACTCATCAGGCGCCGCTTGGGGTGCTTGCCTATATCGGCTTGCTGATGTGGCTGGCGGGCTTTTGCATTGAGTCCATCGCCGATTATCAGAAGTCGGCTTTTAATGGTAAGCCTGAAAACCAGGGCCGTTTTGTGAGTGTCGGTTTGTGGCGCTGGTCGCGGCACCCCAACTATTTTGGCGAGATCCTGCTGTGGATAGGGATTGCGGTGATCGCCATGCCGGTTTTTGAGGGGCTGCAGTGGCTGGCGCTGATATCGCCTTTGTTTGTGGTGTTTTTGCTGGTAAAGGTCAGTGGTATCCCGCTGCTGGAAAAGCGCGCTGAAGAGAAGTGGGGCGATTCCCTCGACTACCACGTGTATAAAAAAGAAACGCCGCTATTACTGTTACGACCTCCCCGTAAATAGCATTTGCACTTTCTCCTTTCGTCCGGCTTTGCCCTTTCCCGTCTACACTGAATAGTAGGCGTCAACGATGTGGAGGTGTCAGTGATTATTGGTCTGCCCAGAGAAATCAAGGCCCAGGAGTACCGGGTTGCGCTTATGCCGGAGCAGGTAACGAGCCTGCGCAAGGCGGGGCATCAGGTGCTGGTGGAGCGCGGTGCGGGTGTCGGCAGCGGTTTTGAGGACGAGAATTATCAGTCCGCCGGTGCTGAACTGGTGGATGGCGCCGAGCCTGTTTTCAAGCGCGCTGAACTGATTGTCAAAGTTAAAGAGCCCCAGCCTCGGGAGTGCGAACTGTTGCGGGCCGGGCAGGTACTGTTCACTTATCTGCATCTCGCACCGGACGCCTCTCTGGTTGATCGCTTGCTTGCCAGCGGCGTTACCGCGATTGCCTACGAAACGGTGCGCGACGCCGAAGGTCGCCTGCCGCTGCTGTTCCCCATGAGTGAAATTGCCGGCCGGGTTGCGGCGCAGGCGGCGGCGCGATGCCTGGAAAAAAATGCAGGTGGTCGGGGTGTATTGCTGGCGGGCGCCACGGGTGTGGCTCCGGCCCGGGCGCTGGTGTTGGGCGGTGGTGTTGTCGGGCTCAATGCTGCCCGGATACTGGCCGGTATGGGCGCATCGGTCACGGTGCTGGAGGCGGCCGAAGGCCGTCGCAAGCAATTGCAGGCGGAGTGGCAGGGTGTGTTCGCTGTCGAGCCCTCGGGTGAGTCAGTGTTGGCGAAACACTTGCCGGAGGTTGAGGTGGTTGTCGGCGCCGTGCTGGTGCCGGGTGATGCCAGCCCAAAACTGATCAAGCGAGCAGATCTAAAACGAATGAAGTCAGGCTCGGTGCTGGTGGATGTGGCGATTGATCAGGGCGGTTGTTTTGAAAGCAGTCGGCCCACAACCCATGATCAGCCTACCTATATAGAAGAGGGTGTCGTTCACTACTGCGTTGCCAATATTCCCGGCGCCGTCCCGCGCACGGCAACCGCAGCCCTGTCGCGGGCGACCTTTCCCTATATCAGTGCCATTGCGAACGGCGGTTGGCGCGAAGCGCTGGCGGCAGATGTCGGTTTGGCGGCGGGGCTCAGTGTAAGTGAGGGCAAACTCTACTGTCCGGCCGTGGCGCGGGCCCAGGCGCGCGCTTTCGAGCCCTCGCCCTTTGCGTAGCGGTACGTCAAGGGCTGGCGTTGGTTTTTCGTATGAATAGCGCTGAATCGTATGATAAGTGGTGTTGATATAACCCATAACTATAGGAATGCGTAAATATACTCCCTTAGTATTACGCATATCACTTGCGCCGTGCCCGCCCCCTGACTACACTTAGTGCTCAATTTTTCTGACAGAGCTATTGAATCAGGCATGTCACAGAATCCATCACTCCCGCTAAGCTTGCCCGCCCTGGTGGCCTGGGCGGCTGACGAATACAACGACAAGACAGCGATCAAGGAAGGGGATCGCCGGGTCAGCTATGACGAGCTGGCGCAGCTCGGTTGCCGGGCAGCGGCGGCCTTTGTTGCGGCCGGTGTCGAGAAGGGCGACCGGGTCGCGATCTGGGCGCCCAATATGACGGAGTGGATCGAGGCGGCGATTGGTCTCGAATCTGCCGGCGCCGTTCTGGTGCCGCTCAATAACCGCCTGCAGGGCAATGAGGCGGCCGACATTCTGCGTCGCAGCGGTGCCCGTATTCTGCTCACCTATACCCAGCTGGAAAAAGGCGAGCCGTTGACCCTGCTGGAAGGCGAAGATCTTCCGGCGCTGCAGCATAAAATACTGCTGCGGGGCAGCGATCATCGCGCCCAGAGCTGGGAGGCCTTCCTTGAGCAGGCCGATGAGGTCGAGATCGAGGCGCTGGAAGCGCGGCTGGCCAGTGTTGAGCCTGACGATGTGGCCGATATGCTGTTTACCTCCGGTACCACGGGCAAACCCAAAGGCGTGCTTTGCACACACCGTCAGAATATTCAGGTGTTCAAAACCTGGGGCGATACCGTCGGCCTGCGCAGCAGCGACAACTACCTGATCATCAATCCTTTCTTTCATACCTTTGGTTACAAGGCCGGCTGGCTGGCGGCGATTATTTTTGGCAGTACGATTCTGCCGGTGATGGCCTTCGATAAAGAAGCGGCGATGGCTCAGATCGAGCAGGACAAGGTCACCATGCTGCCGGGCGCGCCCTCGCTCTATGAAATGCTGCTGGCCGATCCCGGGCGCGACAAATACGACCTGTCCAGTCTGCGACTCGGCGTGACCGGTGCCGCCTCTGTCCCCGTCAAGCTGGTCAAGGACATGCGCGATGTACTCGGTTTTGAAACCGTTGTGACCGCTTACGGCCTCACCGAATCCACCGGTGTTGTGACGATCTGCCGCCCCGACGACGACGCTGAAACCATCGCCACCACCTCAGGCCGCGCTATCGCGGGTGTCGAGGTGAAATGCGCCAACCCGGATACCGGCGAAGAAGTTGCACGTGGCAGCGAAGGCGAGATCTGGGTGCGTGGCTACAACGTGATGAAGGGCTATTTTGATATGCCCGAAGCCACAGCTGAAAGCATCACCTCAGAAGGCTGGCTGCGCACCGGCGATATCGGCGTAATGGATGAGCGAGGCTATCTGCGGATCACCGATCGCCTGAAAGACATGTACATCATGAACGGCGAAAACGTCTATCCGGCCGAGGTAGAGAAAACCCTTTACGGCATGGACGGTATTGCCCAGGTGGCGGTTATCGGTGTGCCCAAACAGCCTCAAGGCGAAGTGGGTATGGCCTTTGTCGTTCTTAAGCCCGGCTTCGAGCAGAACACGCAGGCGGTGCTGGATTATGCCGGCGAGCATCTGGCGCGCTACAAGGTGCCGATGCATGTGGCCTTTGTCGACAGCCTGCCGCTGAATGCCTCGGGCAAAGTGGTTAAGCCGGAGCTCAAAAAACAGGCGAAAGAACTCGGCCGTGGCTGATGGCGTGCTGAAAGACGCCGTTGCTGAGCGCATCCCCATGCATTCGCTGGAGATGGATGAGGCTGACCACAAGCTGGTTTCCCTGCTGCGCCAGGACGGGCGCATGGCCTTCAAGGCGCTGGCCGAGAAAGCCGGCTTGACGGAAAACACCGTTCGCAGCCGGTTACGGCGTCTGGAAGAACAGGACTTGCTGCGGGTGGTCGCGGTAACCGATTTTGAGGCCGCTGGCTTTTCGCTGATGCTTGCCGTTGGCGTGCAGGTGGAAGGGCGCAGCGCCGCTGAAGTGGCAACGGATCTGGCGGCCTTTCCGGAAGTTTTTTCCGTATGCCAGGTGGTCGGCAGTCATGATATTGAATGCCTGATGGTGGCGGAAGATCAGGAAGCGGTCTCGCAATTGCTGACCAAACGTCTTGCCAGCGTGCCGGGTGTGCGCCGTTTGCTGCCGGCCATGGCGATTGATGTACTGAAGAATCAGCCCAACTGGGTGCTGTTTGATAAAGCGCGCGGCGCTGTTGATGAACGTGGCGCCGCTAGCAAGACAGGTGCCGCGTGACCAAGCGCCGCCTCGATGAGCTGGATCAGAAAATTGTTGATGCATTGGCAATTGATGCGCGTACCAGTAACCGCAAAATTGCGGCGGAGCTCGGGGTTACCGAAGGCACGGTGCGCGGCCGCATCAAGCGCATGGAAGACGAAGGGCAGATCCGCATAACGGCGGTGACCAATATTGATCATCTGCGCAATCCGACCCTGGCCTACATCTGGGTTGAAGTAGACAGCGCAATGGAAGTGAAGGATGTTGCACAAGCGCTGGCGGATACTCCGCAGATTGGTTTTGTCGCGGTCACGCTGGGGCGCTTTGACATACTGGCCATCACGCTGGTGCAGAACAACGGCCAACTGGCAGATTTTTTGAATACGAAGGTGAGTGTTATTCCGGGCGTGCGTCGAACCGAGTGCTCGCTGGGTGTGACCTTCGTCAAGCACGATTACCGCATGTCGAAGATTTTGACGTGATTAACAGGGTGCCGATATCTAATTCGGCGCAAAAAAAGGAGTCGATATGAACAAGCAAATGAGCCTGAAGGAAGTGGTCGGCCAGTTGCGCGATGGCATGACCATCGGCATTGGTGGCTGGGGTCCGCGTCGCAAACCGATGGCGCTGGTGCGCGAAATCCTCAATTCCGACCTGAAAGACCTGACCATCGTCGCCTATGGTGGCGCTGATGTGGGCATGCTCTGCGCGGCAGGCAAGGTCAAAAAATTGATTTTCGCCTTCGTTACCCTCGACTTTATTCCGCTGGAGCCTTACTTCCGTCAGGCACGCCAGAGCGGCGAACTGGAAGTGATGGAAATTGATGAAGGCATGATGCTGCTGGGTCTGCGCGCTGCTGCCTGGGGTTGCCCCTTTATTCCCACTAAAGTGGGTCTGGGCACGGATGTCATCACCTTAAACCCGGACATCAAAGTCATCGACAGCCCCTACGATGACAAAGAGTGGGTGGCGATGCCGGCTCTGAAACTCGACGCGGCGCTCGTTCATGTGAACAAAGCCGACACCCGCGGCGTGTGCCAGATCACCAGCCCTGACCATTACATGGACGACTGGTTTGCCCGCGCGGCTGAAAAAACCTTCGTTACGACCGAAGAAATCGTCGATACCGAATTTTTTGCCGATGAAGCGCAAGCCCGTTTTGTTTTTTGGGAGCGCAGCCAGACGACGGGTGTGGTTCACGCACCGGGCGGCGCTCACCCCACATCCTGTGCGCCGGACTACGGCTTCGATGTGCCGCACTTTAAAGAGTACAACGCCTCGGCTAAAGAGGGTGGTTTTGCCGCTTACGCGGACAAGTACGTCACCGGCAAAAGCGAAGACGACTATCAGCAGGCGGTTGGCGGCATAGACGCCATCAAAAAACTGCCCCTGCCCACTTACTAAGGAGACGACAATGGCTACGCCTGCAAAAGACTATACCCTGGCGGAACTGATTATCTGCGCCAATGCCGCCGCCTATGAGAATGACGGCGAAGTTCTGATTACCGGTATCGGTGTGCTGCCGCGCATCGCCGCGAGTCTGGCGATGAAAACCTGCAATACCGATATCATGATGACCGACAGTGAAAGCTGGTTGTTGTCTGAGCCCAATCCGCTGAGCCGCGATAAGGGCTACAAGCAGATGAACGAAACCTGGATGGGCTTCTCCCGCATTTTTGACAATGTGTGGAGCGGTCGCCGACATATTACCGGTGGTCCGACTCAGATCGACCGCTTTGGTCAGAGCAACATCTCCGCACTGGGCGGCACTTACCAGAAGCCGAAGGTCCAGATGCTGGGTACGCGCGGCTTTCCCGGTAACTCCATCTGTCACGCCAATTCCTTCTTTGTGCCTTCACACAGCACTCGTGTCTTCATCGAGGGCGAGTGCGATGTGGTGTGCACCATTGGCTATAACCCGGAGCGCATGCCCAAGGGTTACACCAACGACGACATTGATCTGCGCATGATTTTCACTGATCTTTGTGTGATGGATTTCGGCGGGCCGAATAATCAGGTTCGTCTCGTGAGTCTGCACCCCGGCATCACTGTGGACCAAGTGGTGGAGAACACCGGCTTTGAAATCTGCATTCCGGACAATGTTCCGACCACGCCGGCGCCGACTGAAGAACAGCTTGCGGTTATTCGTGAAATCGATCCGCAGGATCTGCGTAGCAAGCAGTTGAAGGATAATCCTCCGGGTGATCGGAGCTGATGTGGAATTCCCTCACCCTGTCCCTCTCCCAGAGGGAGAGGGGACCGATTATCCAGCTTCCAAGCGCCCCCTCTCCCTGGGGAGAGGGTCGGGGTGAGGGGAACGGCGCTAGACCGGAATACGAGTAACACTATGACAAACGTACTCAACACAAGAATCACCGACCTGCTCGGCTGCAAATATCCCATCATCCAAACCGCGATGGGCTGGGTGGCCGATCCGAAATTGGTGGCGGGCACCTGTAACGCCGGTGGCTTCGGTTTTCTGGCCGGTGCGACCATTCCCCCGGAGGAAATGGAGCGCGATATACTGCGCGTGAAAGAGCTTACCGATCAACCCTTCGGTGTGAACTTTCATATGTACCAGCCCAACGCCGCCGAGATCGTCGATCTGGTGATCAAGCACGGTGTCAGGGCGGTCAGCTATTCGCGCTCGCCGGGCCCTGAATTCATCAAAAAGCTTAAAGACGCTGGTGTTGTCTGTATGCCTACCGTTGGACTGCCCAAGCACGCCATCAAGGCGGTTGAAATGGGCGCCGATGCGGTAACGGTACAGGGCGGTGAGGGCGGTGGTCACACCGGTTCGGTGCCGACCACCTTGCTGCTGCCGCAGGTGGTTGATGCCGTCGGCGACAAAGTGCCAGTGTTAGGAGCTGGTGGTTTCAAGGACGGCCGCGGATTGCTGGCCGCCATGAGCTACGGCGCTGACGGCATCGCTATGGGAACGCGTTTTCTTTTGACCAAGGAAAGCCCGGTGCCGGAAGCCACCAAGGCGCGCTATATCGACTGTAAAAATCCCGGTGAGATAGTTGTGTCCACCGCGATGGACGGTCTGCCGCAGCGCATGATCATGAATAAGGTGCTGCGCGAACTTGAATCTGCCAGTGCCTTGAAAAAGTTGATCATCGCCTTGCGCAATGGTCTGGCCTTTCGCAAATTCACCGGTGCCAGCCTGATAGGCTTGTTGAAGTCAGCGATGGCCATGACCAAGTCCGGCGATCTGACCCTGGCTCAGGCCATCATGTCGGCCAATGCGCCGATGATTATTCAGAAAGCGATGGTCGACGGTCAGCCAGAAGAGGGCGTGCTGCCTTCAGGGCAAGTGGCCGGTGTTATTGATGAATTATTGTCCTGTGAAGAATTAATCAACCAGATAGTCGCTGAAGCCGAAGCCGGATTAGCACGTATGAGTGGTTCTGCGTCTCCCGTCTCCCGTCCAGCGTCAAGCGAGTAATGTTATGAGCAAACCCTATAGCCTGAACATCTCCGATACCGGTATTGCGGAGATGATTTTCAACAAGCCGCCGGTCAATGCATTTGATAGTGCCGGCTGGTTTGCCATTGCCAATGAAATTGAAGCGTTGGGCAAAAACGATGCGGTGCGTGTGATTATCATTGCCGCCGAAGGTAAAGGCTTTTGCGCCGGCGTGGATATCAAAGAACTGCAAGCGGACGCCAGCAAGATCACCGCCGTGAACAAGGGTAATTACGACACCTTCAAGGCGATTCACCGCAATGAAAAGCCGGTGATTGTGGCTGTTCACGGTTTTGTGCTTGGTGGCGGCATTGGTATCAGCGGCGCGGCCGACATTATCGTCGCCTCTGACTGCGCGACCTTTGCAGTGCCGGAAGTAGACCGCGGTGCAATGGGCGGTGGCGCTCACCTGCAACGCATGTTCCCGGTGCAGAAAGTGCGCTACATGTACTTTACCGGTGAAGGTATTGACGCACAGGAAGCCTACCGCCTGGGCGCTGTCGAGAGAGTGGTTCCCCGTGACCAGCTGCTAGATACAGCCCGCGAAATGGCAGAGAAAATTGCCGATAAATCACCGCGCATGATTCAGCTGGCGAAAGAAGCACTGACCGGCATTGAAGACGGCAATCTGGAAGACAAGTACCGCTGGGAGCAGGGCTTTACCCAGGAAGCCTATGCGTCAAAGGATTCCCAGGAAGCGCGGGATGCCTTTGTTGAGAAGCGAGACGCGAGCTTTTAAGTCTGACGTCGGACGCTAGACGTCGGACGCCAAAAGCCGGTGCGGCTTCGCCGCGCGATGCCGTGGCTGAGGCGGAGTCGAGAATGGCTTAGCGTCAGACATCCGACGTCAGACGTCCGACCGCCCGGCAAGAATCGAGAACTACGAGGTTATCAATGAACCTGACATTTACCAAAGAACACGAAGCTTTTCGCCAGGAAGTACGCGAATGGCTTGCCGCCAATGTTCCCAGTGAGCCGTTGAAGACTTTCGACACGGAAGAAGGTTTTCAACAACACCGCGAATGGGAAAAGAAACTCTACGAAGGTCGCTGGGGCATGATCACCTGGCCCGAGGAAATGGGCGGCCGCGGTGCCGACCTTATCCAGTGGCTGATCTTTGAAGAAGAATACTATGCTGCCCGAGCACCACTGCGGGTAAACCAGAACGGTATTTTCCTGCTTGGCCCGACCCTGATGGAATACGGCACCGAAGAGCAGAAAAAGAAGTTCCTGACGGGTATGGCCACTGGCGAAGACATATGGTGTCAGGGCTGGTCTGAGCCCAATGCGGGGTCGGATATGGCGGCGATTCGCTCCAAGGCCGAGCTGAGTGACGATGGCAGTCACTACGTGATCAATGGCCAGAAAACCTGGTCTACGCGCGCGGTCTGGGCCGACTGGTGTTTCGGTATGTTTCGTACTGACCCCGAATCCCAGCGCCACCATGGGCTGACTTTTATTCTGGTGCCGCTGGATCTGGAGGGCATCACCGTGCGCCCCATCCCCCAGCTGGACGGCTTGCCCGGTTTTGCGGAAATCTTTTTCGATAACGTTAAAGTGCCGGCAGAATACCGTTTGGGTGGCGAAGGCGAGGGCTGGAAAGTTGCCATGGCTACCGCCGGCTTCGAACGCGGTTTGATGTTGCGCTCCCCCGCGCGTTTCCAGGAAACCGCGAAGCGTCTGGTTAACCTGTACAAGGAAAATCAGGCCAGTGCCGATCGCGACCCGGCGATTCGGGAGGCCGTATTGCGCGCCTACATGGACGCCGAAGCTTATACCCTGACCACCTATCAGACAGCCTGTCGTTTGATTAAAGGCGGCAAGATCGGCGCGGAGGCCTCGACCAACAAAATTTTCTGGTCGGAGCTGGATCAGCAGATGCACGCAACTGCCCTGAGCATACTGGGTGCGCGCGCAGAACTGCAGGCACATGCTCCGGACGCGGAGGGTGTCGGTACCTGGCTGGATGGCTGGATGTTTGCGCAGTCCGGGCCGATTTATGCAGGAACAAACGAGATTCAGCGCAACATTATTGCTGAAAGAATGTTGGGAATGCCTCGAAAGTAGGCCCTCACCTCTCTCCCGGCGGAGAGCAAACGCACTGAGCGTGCAGTAGGGTTCCCTCTCCCATTGGGAGAGGGCCAGGGTGAGGGAAGGTAAACGAGAGAAAATTATGGATTTCACATTTTCAGAAGACCAACTCCTGTTCCAGGAGTCCGTTCACGATTTTCTGGTTAACGAAGTCACGCCGGAGAAAATTCGCGAGCTGTGGGAAAGCGAAACCGGCCGCAGCCCCGAGTTGTGGGCGCAACTGGCCGAAATGGGCCTGACGGGTATCACGGTGCCAGAAGACTTTGGTGGTCTGGGCATGCAGATGCTGGACTTTGTGCTGCTGGCGCAGGAGTGCGGCTATGTAGCGCTACCGGCACCGCTGGTGCATACGGCGATGGTTGCGGTGCCGCTGATTGTTAATAGCAAAAGCGACAGTCTGCAGCAAACCTGGTTGCCGAAAATTGCCGCCGGTGAAGCGGTGATAATGGTCGGGCTGGAGCAGAATGTTTTTGTCGAAGATGCTCATATTGCCGATCTACTGATTCTGGAAAAGGCTGGCGCTTTGTATTCGGTTGATCCGCAAGCAGCAACACTGCGCGCCAATGAATCGGTCGACCTGTCGCGCAAACTGTTTGTGGTTGAGTTTGATGAAGCCAAGGCAGAAAAAATCGCCGAAGGCGATACTGCACAAACCCTGATCGAGGCGGCTCGCAATGGCGGCGCTTTGGGAGTGGCGGCAGAGGCGCTTGGCCTGGCCCAGCGCATGGTCGACATCTCGGTTCAGTACACCGGCGAGCGCAAGCAGTTTGGTGTGGCGATTGGCACTTTTCAGGCGGTGAAACACCACATGGCGAACATCGCCTATCGCCTGGAGTATGCCAAGGCACCGGCGGCGCGTGCAGCCTACGCCATCGATAACGGGCAAGACAATATTTCCATGGCGGTGAGCCACGTAAAACTGGCGGCCTGCGAAGCAGCCAATCTGGCAGCGAAGAACTGCATTCAGGTGCACGGCGCCATGGGTTACACCTGGGAAGTGGATCTTCATATTTACATGAAGCGCGCCTGGGCTTATGCCAATACCTGGGGCGATGCAGCCTTTCACAAGCAGCGGGTTGCAGAGTACGTGTTGGCGGATGGTGCCAAGCTGGGGGCGGGGAATACGTTTTGATATAGGGCTCCCTCACCCTGTCCCAGTGACTCGCTTCGCTCGGGGCTTCGCCCCACCGTCGCAAGCTCCGGTGCCCAAACCCTGCGGGTTTGTCCCAGAGGGAGAGGGAACTAAATAGCTAGTTCAGTGAGCTCCCTCTCCCTCTGGGAGAGGGTTGGGGTGAGGGGGCGTGAAAAGGGAAGATTCATGTCAAGGATGACAACCCGCGCCCGCCAACTGCGGCGCGCCCAAACCGATGCAGAGCAAAAGTTCTGGTCGAAATTGAGAAACAGGCGTTTGCTGGGCTACAAGTTCAAGCGCCAGCAACCGATCGGTTGCTACATCGCAGACTTTGTTTGCGAGGATGCAAAGTTGATCGTTGAGTTGGATGGCGGTCAGCACAGTGAGCAAGTCGAGTACGACCGAAGACGCACGCGGTATTTGGAGTCGAAGGGGTATCAGGTGGTGAGGTATTGGAATAATGAGGTGCTGGGTCAGGTGGATTCAGTGCTTGCTGCCCTCACCCTAGCCCTCTCCCAGAGGGAGAGGGAACTAAACGCTGCTCCGTAGCAAATTATTACGTCCCCTCTCCCTCAGGGAGAGGGACAGGGTGAGGGGAAACTCCCGCCCAAACCTGACAGGAGGCAACCATGCCAGAAGCCTACATAGTAGATGCAGTAAGAACACCCACCGGCCGTCGCAAAGGCGGTCTGGCCCATGTACACGGTGCCGATCTCGGGGCCCATGTGCTCAAAGCCATCGTTGAGCGCAACGGTATTCCCGACAATGAATACGACGACGTCATTTTCGGTTGTGTCGACACCATTGGCCCGCTGGCCGGTGATATCGCCCGCACCTGTTGGCTGGCGGCAGGGCTGTCTGATGAAGTACCGGGCACCACGATTGACCGACAATGCGGTTCTTCACAGCAATCGGTTCATTTTGCCGCGCAGGCCGTCATGTCTGGCACCCAAGACGTCATCGTCGCCGGTGGCGTTCAGACCATGACCCAGATTCCGATTTCATCAGCCATGATTGCTGCCGAGCCTATGGGGTTCAAAGACCCCTTCTCAGGCTCGCAGGGCTGGGTAGCCCGCTACGGCGCGGAACCGCCGACACAGTTCAAGTCTGCGCAGATGATTGCCGACAAATGGGGTTTTTCTCGCCGCGATCTGGAAGAGTATTCGCTGGAGTCGCACAAGCGTGCATTGAAGGCTATTGAAGAAGGCCGTTTTGATCGCGAGATCATTCCTCTTGAGGGGGTGACGATGGATGAAACGCCGCGTAACTCCACGCTGGAGAAAATGGCCGAGCTCGATTACCTGTTTGGTTGTGACAAAGTGACTGCTGCGGTATCGAGCCAGACCTGCGATGGCGCCAGCGCCATGCTGATTGTCAGCGAAGACGCGTTGAAGCGTTACAACCTGAAGCCTCGCGCTCGAATTCACCATATCAGTGTGCGCGCAGCCGACCCGATCTGGATGTTGACCGCGCCCATTCCCGCCACGCAGTACGCACTGAAAAAAGCGGGCATGACCATGGACGATATCGATGTGGTGGAAATTAACGAAGCCTTTGCCTCGGTGGCAATGGCCTGGTTGAAGGATACCGGCTATGACCACGCCAAAACCAACGTCAACGGCGGCGCGATTGCGTTGGGTCACCCCTTGGGTGCGACCGGCACCAAGCTGATGACGACTCTGCTGCACGAACTGGAACGCAGCGGTGGCCGCTATGGTCTGCAGACCATGTGTGAAGGCGGTGGTCAGGCGAATGTAACGATTATCGAGCGGCTGTAAAGACTACCCTCACCTCTCTCCCAAAGGGAGAGGGGGCGCAGGGGCTCAGCTATACGGTTCCCTCTCCCTTGGGGAGAGGGACAGGGTGAGGGGATCAATCAAATTGGAGGAAAACAACATGGGAATTCTGGACAACCGAGTAGCCATCATCACCGGTGCCGGTGGTGGTTTGGGCGCAGCCCACGCAAAAGTCTTCGCCAGCGAGGGCTGCGCCGTTGTAGTCAACGACATTAACGAAGATGCAGCACAGAAGGTGGTCGACGCGATCACGGCAGCCGGTGGTAAAGCCATCGTTAACACGTCTGATATCACCAATTATGACGACAGTCTCAATGCGGTAAAACAGGCCATCGATACCTACGGTGATCTGAACATTGTGTTGAACAACGCCGGCGTCAATCGCGACCGCATGTTTGCGTCCATGACCGAGCAGGAGTGGGACACCATCATGGCGGTTCACCTGAAAGGGCACTTCTGCATCAGCTCGCACGCGGTCCACTATTGGCGCGGCCAGAGCAAGGAAGGCAAAGCCGTTTCCGGGCGTATTATCAACACGACCTCCGGGGCTGGCCTGCAGGGCTCCATTGGCCAGAGCAACTACGCCGCGGCGAAAGCCGGTATTGCTGCGCTGACCTTGAATCAGGCTGCTGAACTCGGTCGCTATGGCATTACCGCCAACGCGGTTGCACCTTCGGCTCGCACCGGTATGACCATGGGTGTGCCGGAAATGGCCGAGCGCATGGCGCCGCCGGAGGACGACAGTTTTGATCATTTTGCCCCGGAAAACGTGTCAGTTTTGCTGGCCTGGCTGGGCAGTGAGGAGTCTTCACATATCACCGGGCGTGTATTTGAGTCAGAAGGCGGTAGAATCTGCATAGCCGATGGCTGGCGAACTACTGAAGGCGTGGATAAAGGCGCTCAGTGGAAGCCCGCTGAAATCGGCTCTGCGATGGACGAACTGCTGAAAAAAGAAGTTCCAGCGCAGAAAGTGTGGGGAACCTGATATCAGGGCCCCGCTATAAGGAACCAACACCGTACAGGGGTAACACCATGAAGAAAGCGCTTTTCCTGCTGGCAGCACTGGCAACACCGGCTTTGGCCAACGACCTGAGTTTCCGATTCAGCGATGACGTGGCGGGCTTGTCTCTCAATGCCAATTCGCCGGATGGAAAAGCGTCGGTGGAAATCGGCGCCAACCACAACGAAGACGACGATGTGGAAATCTACAACGCCGGCTTTTATGCCAATGGCCAGCGCGGTCGCTTGCAGGGGCGCGTTGGGGTGAAGGGTTTCTACGCCGATCTCGATGGCTTTGAAGGTCCGGGACTGGCGTTTGGTGTGGATCTGAAAATGCCGACCAGTGATCTTTTCAGTCTGGTTGCAGCTTACTACTACGGACCGTCGTCCACCTCCTTTGATGATATGGACGGCTACCGCGACTGGAAAATTGGCGCCCAGTTGATGTTGTTTGAAAACTCCGCGCTGGAGTTTGGCCTTTCGGATATTGAAGTACAGGTCGAAGATGTGCGCGGCGACTATGATTTTCAGGATGGTGCCTACGTTGAGCTGAAACTGCTCTTCTAGAAGGCGCCTTGAACCGAGGCAAAGAATGGATTTTGTATTTACCGAAGAACAGCAGATGATCCGCGATACCGCGGAATCATTTCTGGCTGAGGTGTCCACCAGTGAAGCCGTGCGCAAGGCAATGGCTTCCGACACCGGTTTTGACGACGCCCTCTGGCAGCAGATTTGTGCCGAGATGTACTGGCAGGCCATCCACATCCCCGAGGAATTCGGTGGTATGGGCTTGGGCTGCGTCGAGCTGGTGGCAATGATGGAACAGATGGGGCGCTACCTGTTGTGCGCGCCTTTCTATTCAACGGTTTGTCTCGGAGTTAACACACTTCTGCTGGCCGCGAGCGAAGAGCAGAAGGCTAACTATCTGACGGCTATCTGCGAGGGCAGTCTGACGGCGACCTTGGCTTACTGTGGTCCGCGCGGTGGGCGCAGCGCCGATGCGATCACCGCAAAGTATCGCGAAGACGGCGACAGCATTGTTATCAACGGTGAAAGCAGTTTTGTGGTCGACGGTATGACTGCGGGCCTGATTCTTGTTGCCGCGCGCGCTGAAGGTTCCAGCGGTGAAGAGGGCGTCAGCCTGTTTGCCGTGCCGGCCGACACGGCTGGCCTTGAGCGCAAAAACCTGCCGACCC
Organism: Spongiibacteraceae bacterium; assembly: GCA_002710725.1. GTDB lineage: Bacteria > Pseudomonadota > Gammaproteobacteria > Pseudomonadales > Spongiibacteraceae > Litorivivens. Next base: position 22,533 of record PAKT01000027.1, on the reverse strand, counting down.
TGGACCAGACGCGAAAAATGGCCGCGCTGTCATTCAGCGAGCTCAAGATTTTTGCTGAAAACCGCTTGGGTGATGCCGGCAATGGCTGGCCGGTGCTCGATAAGGCATTGGACCTGGCCACCATCGCGCTGGCGGCAGAACAAATGGGTGGCAGCCAACAACTGCTCGACAGCACAGTGGACTACACCAAAGAACGCGTTCAGTTTAACCGCCCGATTGCCAGCTTTCAGTCAATCAAACACAAAGCGGCCGATATGATGCTGCGGGTTGAAGCGGCGCGCTCTGCGGTTTATTACGCTGCCTGTGTGGCCGATGAAGCATTGCAAAACGGCCCACTGGCCAATGAGCTGGCGGAAGCCGCGAGTATCGCCAAGGCCTATTGTTCTGAGGCCTATTTCAAAAACGCCGGTGAATCGATGCAGATGCACGGTGGCGTCGGCTTTACCTGGGAGTACGACGTACATCTCTATTTCAAACGCGCCAAAGGCTCCGAGCATATGCTGGGTAATCCCAGCTGGCACCGCGAGCGTCTGGCTGGCGTCGTACTGGACTGAGGAGAATTAGCGATGAAGTTGAGTTTCAGTCCGGAAGATGAACAGTTTCGTGAAGAAATTGCAGGGTGGCTTAAAGACAACCTGACCGGGGAATTTGAAAAGCTTAAATTCCGCGGCGGCCCCGGCGACGAGCACATGTTTCCGGAAGAGCGCAAAGTCTGGGAACAGAAGCTGGCCGAGGGCAAATGGACCTGTGTGGGCTGGCCCAAGGAATACGGCGGGCGCGGTCTGTCGATCGAGCAACAGGTTATCTTCTTTGAAGAATACGCCCGCGCTGGCGCGCCGGGGCGCGTCGGGCATATCGGTGAGGGTCTTACCGGGCCGACACTGATTGCCTTTGGCAGCGAGCAGCAGAAACAGAAATACCTGCCCGGTATCGTGGCGGGCACCGAGTTGTGGTGCCAAGGGTATTCCGAGCCCAGTGCCGGTTCTGATCTGGCCAATGTAAAAACCAAAGCGCGCTTTGATGAAGCAAAGGGCAAGTGGATCATCAATGGGCAGAAGGTCTGGACCTCGCTGGCCCATGAATCCGACTACTGCTTTGTGATTGCTCGCACTGACCCTGAATCCAAAGCGCATAAAGGGCTTGGATTCTTTCTGATTAAAATGGATCAGCCCGGTGTTACTGTGCGCCCCATCGAGCAGATTACCGGCACATCGGAGTTCAACGAAGTCTTCTTTGACGATGCCGAATGCGACGCCGAGGATATCGTTGGTGAGCCTGGCGATGGTTGGAAAGTAGCGATGGGGCTGCTCGGCTTTGAGCGCGGCGTATCCACGCTTGGTCAGCAAATGGCTTTTCAGAATGAGCTGGATGAGGTGGTCAAGGTCGCCAAAGAAAGTGGCGCTCATAAAGATCCCGTTCTTCGCCAGCGCATTGCCGATCTTTATCTGCGTTTGAAAATTATGCGCTTCAACAGCATGCGCATGCTGTCGGACGATGTGGGCGATGGCAGCCTGCAGAAGGAAGCCCTGATCTACAAACTGTACTGGGCGACCTGGCACCGCGATCTGGGTGAGCTGGCGGTGGATGTGCAGGGCGAAATGGGGCAGGTGCTCGACGCCGAGCCCTATGAACTGACCCGTCTGCAATCGCTCTACCTGTTTGTGCGCTCGGATACGATCTACGGCGGAACCAATCAGGTGCAGCGCAATATTATTGCGGAGCGGGGGTTGGGGATGCCCAAAGAACCCAAATGGTAACTCGCAGGATGCTTGACGGGAGACGGGAGACGCTACAGTCGACACATTACATGCAGCGCGTTGAGTCCTGTGTACCTTGAAAGCTTGCCATATCGATTAGTTTAAATTCAGGAGTTGGCTACGCATTTGCGTCTTCCGTCTCCCGTCCAGCATAAAGCGGAGAATTCATGGATATTAAAAACCCCACCTACGTCCCTGGCCACGGCCTGTTGAAAGACAAAGCGGTACTTATCACTGCCGCAGCCGGTGCAGGCATCGGTTTTGCCGCCGCCAAAAAAGCGGTTGAAGAAGGCTGCCGCGCTATTGTGATCAGCGATATTCACGAAGGTCGTTTGGACGCTTCGGTGGAAAAACTGAAAACCGAAACCGGTCTGCAAAATGTGTGGGGTAAAACCTGCAATGTGGCCGTCGAAGACGACGTGCAGGCGCTCGTTAACTTTGCCGAAGAAAAACTCGGTGGCGTAGACATTTTGATCAATAACGCCGGTCTGGGCACCTCCAAGCTGCTGATCGACATGGAAGACGATGAGTGGAACAAGGTTATTGACGTAACGCTGAACGGCACCATGCGCATGACCCGCTATATGATGAAAGTCATGAAAACGCGAGGTACCGGCGTGATCGTTAACAACGCATCGGTTCTCGGCTGGCGCGCACAGAAAGAACAGGCGCACTATGCGGCGGCGAAGGCCGGCGTCATGGCCCTGACTCGATGTGCCGCCGTGGAAGCCGCTGACTTTGGGGTGCGCATTAATGCTGTGTCGCCATCGCTGGCGGTACACCCCATGCTGAAAAAATCTGCGCCGGAGGAACTGCTGGCCGAACTGGAAGGGCGCGAAGCCTATGGTCGCGGTGCGGAAGTCTGGGAAGTGGCGAACGTCATGATGTTCCTCGCCTCGGACTACTCATCGTACCTGACGGGTGAAACCATCAGCTGCTCGTCGCAACGCTCATAAGCTCCTGTCATTGCGAGGGCAGCGAAGCAATCTCCCTCTGAGTAAGACTGAACAGGATTGCTTCACTTCGTTCGCAATGACAATTGTCATAGTTAAATAGGAAGGGAAAAGATCATGAAAGAAGCCGTAATTGTTTCAACTGCACGGACTGCGATGGGCAAAGCTTTTCGCGGCGCTTTTAACGACACCGACGCGCCGGTACTGGGCGGCCATGTTATCCGCCACGCAGTAGAGCGCGCCGGCATTGAAGGTGGCGAAGTCGACGACGTGCTGATGGGCGCGGCAGCCCAGCAGGGCACTCAGGGCTACAACATTGCGCGTCTTAGCGCGATGGCTGCCGGCTTGCCGGTCACTGTGTCCGGTGCCTCACTGGATCGCATGTGTTCGTCTGGCCTGATGACTATTGGCTATGCGGCCAAGGCCATCATGACCGACGAAATTGATATTGCCGTTGCCGGTGGTCTGGAGTCCATTTCCCTGACCCAGAACAAGCACAAAAACGGCTACCGCAATGTGTCCAAGGCAGTTACCGATCACACGCCTTACATGCACATGGCGATGATTGAAACGGCAGAAATCGTTGCCGATCGCTACAATATTTCTCGCGACGCCCAGGACGAGTTCTCCTACCAGAGCCAGATGCGCACTGCCGCCGGTCAGGAATCGGGCAAGTTCGACGACGAGATTGTGCCGCTGACTACTACCAAAGCGGTATTCAACAAAGAAACCAAAGAGACCACCTACGAAGAGGTGACTCTCACAAAGGATGAAGGCAACCGTCCGTCCACCACACTGGAAAGTCTGCAAGGTCTCGACCCGGTATTCAAAGACGGCATGCTGATCAAGGAAGGCAAGCACATCACTGCCGGGAATGCCTCGCAACTGTCGGACGGCGCCTCTGCCGTGTGTCTGATGGAAGCCTCAATGGCAGAGAAACGCGGACTGCAGCCGCTGGGCGCCTACCGTGGTATGGCGGTCGCCGGTCTGGCACCGGAAGAAATGGGTATCGGCCCCGTGTTTGCTATTCCCAAACTGCTGAAACGCCACGGTTTGAAAGTGGGCGATATCGGTCTGTGGGAAATCAACGAGGCCTTTGCCTGTCAGGCGCTGTACTGCCGCGATCAGCTGGACATTCCCAATGAGCTGCTCAACGTCAACGGTGGTGCGATTTCCATTGGTCACCCCTTTGGTATGAGCGGCGCGCGTATGGTTGGCCACGCTTTGATCGAAGGCAAGCGCCGCGGTGTTAAATACGTGGTGGTGTCCATGTGCGTGGGCGGTGGTATGGGTGCTGCCGGTCTGTTCGAAGTGCTGTAAAATACCCCACCTTGTCTGAGAACGGGGCCAGTTGGCCCCGTTTTTCTTTCCAACTGCATAGGCCCCGGGCCATGAAAAGCCTCGACCCACAATCGCGCTGGACGCTCTGGCTGATGTCAGCCTTCGTCGCCTTCGGCCCCTTGTCGACCGATATGTACCTGCCGGCGCTGCCGTCGCTGGTGGCGTATTTCGACACGACGCTGCCCGCGGTGCAGTGGACCCTGAGTGCCTATCTGATCGGTTTTGCCGTATTTCACCTGCTGTGCGGCCCTATGGCAGATCGCTTCGGTCGCAAGCCGATCCTGCTCGGCGGTATTGCCCTGTTTACCATTGCCTGTGTCGGCTGTGCCCTGTCCGAGACGGTGGAGTCGCTGGTGTTCTGGCGTTTTATTCAGGGTATCTCCGCTTGCGTCGGCCCGACGCTGGGACGGGCCATGGCGCGGGATATCTACGGGCCAACCCAGGCGGCGAAGGCGCTGGGCTATATGGCGGCGATCATGGCGATTGCGCCGGTCATCGCGCCTCTGCTGGGTGGCTGGATGCTGACCTTCACCGGCTGGCAGGCGATTTTCTGGAGTCTGGCGGGTTACGGTTTGGTGGCGCTGATCACTGTATGGTTGGTGCTGCCTGAAACGCTGCCCAAGCCGACTCAGTTCAAGCTATCGGTCATTCTCGCGAATTATCGCTTTCTGTTAGGCCACAGGCACTTTGTGATTTCTACGCTGGGTATTGCGACCATGTACTCTGGCGCCTTTGCTTTTATTTCGGGCAGCAGCTTTGTGTTGATTGATTTTATGGGCGTGCCGCCGGAGCACTTTGGCTGGTGGTTTATGCTGATTGTGGCGGGTTATATGGGGGGCAGCCTGTTTACCGCCCGGCTGGCCCACCGGCTTGATCCGGTGCAGACCATGATCGGCGGCGCTGTGCTGGCGGCAAGCTCTGCGGGCATAATGGCAGTGCTGGGAGCAATCGGTTGGCACCATCCTCTCGCCGTTGTCTTGCCGATGGTGTTCTATACTGCGGCAGTAGGCAGTACCATGCCGCAGGCCATGTCGGTGGCACTGGCGCCCTTTGCTGATATGGCGGCTACCGCGAGTGCATTACTGGGCTTTTTGCAGATGGGCACCGCGGCACTGGCGGGCGCCTTTGTCGGCAGTCATCTGGACGGAACAGCGATACCGATGGCGCTCACCATGATGTCGGGCGGTCTGGTGGCGGCTGGTGGATTCTGGCTGTTGCGGTCCGCAAGCGATAACAAAAGGTTTGTAGAATGAAGTGGTTACGGCGTTTAGCGTTTGTATTGGTTCGGGTGTTGCTGAGGCCGGTGTTGTGGGCGGTCAAACCCCAGATCATCCCCGAAAACCTCGATGCGCTGCGCGAAACCCTGCAAGGTCAGCCGGTGTGCTACGTCTTGCGCCAGCACAGCTGGTCTGACCGGCTAGTGCTGGAGCGCCTGTGCCGACAATTAGAGTTGCCGGTTGTAAATACACCCTCCGGCGATTTGCCCACTGCCGACAGCGCGGCTTGTCTTTACTTGCCGGTGATTGCCGAACTGGATGAACAGCATTCGCCCCAGCAGCTGGTAAAAGTTATCGCGGGTGCGGCCGGCCAGCAAGGCGCGGGCATCCAGATCGTGCCTGTTTCCATCTTCTGGGGGCGTGATCCGGGCAGCGAAACCTCTATTCTCAAGCTGCTGGTCGGTGATGCGGAACTGGCAGGTGGGCTGCGCAAGTTATTGATCATGCTGGTTCAGGGGCGCTCAGCCCTGGTGAAATTTGCCGAGCCTATCGACTTTGATAGCTTTCTGAAACGTCAGCCAAATCATCTGAGAGCTGCTGAATTACTGCATCGCGGACTGTCGTTTCATTTCCTGCGGCAAAAGACGGCGACCCTGGGGCCGAGTCTGCTGTCGCGTCAGCACATGATCAACGTCACACTGCGTCGCCCGCTGGTGCAACAGGCGCTGCAGGAAGAGGTGCAGGAACAGAGCATCAGCCGTGACGAAGCGTATAAGCGGGCGCGGAAAATGGCTAACGAAGTGGCCGCCAATTTTGATCCGCGAATGATTCGCTTTCTGGATATTGTCCTGAGCTGGGTGTTCCGCAAGATATTCAGCGGTGTGAAAGCCTACAATGTTGATCGGCTGCGCTCGGTTGCCAACAAGTATCACGTTATTTACATGCCGTCCCACCGCAGTCATCTGGATTATCTTCTGATCTCCTGGACCCTCTATTATCAGGGGCTGGTGCCGCCTCACATCGCGGCGGGCGTTAACCTGAACTTCTGGCCGGCGGGTGGCCTGCTGCGCCGGGGTGGGGCCTTCTATATTCGTCGCAGTTTTGCCGGCCAACAATTGTATTCGGCGGTTTTCAGAGCCTACCTCGATGTGCTGTTGGGGCGCGGTTATCCAGTGGAGTTCTTCCCGGAAGGCGGGCGCAGTCGCACAGGGCGCCTGCTTCCCGCCAAGCGCGGCATGCTGTCGATGGTGGTTGAAAGCTTCCTGGCGCAGCCGAGCCGCGCGGCGGCGCTGGTGCCAGTCTATGTTGGCTACGATAAGCTGGTGGAAGGCGGCAGTTATGCCAAGGAGCTGCGCGGCGCGGGCAAGAAAAAAGAATCCGCCGGTGAACTGCTGAAGGCACGCAAGATATTCAAATCCTCTTACGGCAGCCCACACGTTGCGTTTGGCGAACCGATTATTCTGTCTGAGGCGCTTACCCGTCTGGAGCCTCAGTGGCGGAGTCGCTTGCAGGCTGGAGATAAAACCTGGCTGCCGCTCGCCATCGAGCGGCTGTCGCGCCTGAACATGGAGCGGGTGAATCAGGCGGCGATTGTGAATCCGATTGGTCTGGTCTCGGCGATTCTGCTGTCGAGCCCGCAGCGAGCGATGGCAGAGACTGAACTGCTGGAGCAAATTGAACGCTTCCTGACATTGATGCGCCGGGTACCCTACAGTCAGGATATTGTTCTCCCCGAGCAATCGGCGGAGGAGATTTTCGAAGCGGCGGCGCGCACCGCCGGCCTGTCTCGCATAGAACATGCCTGGGGGCCGATTATTACGGTCACCGGCAATGAAGCCATCATGCTTACCTATTACCGCAACTCGGTGATGCATGTGCTGGCCTTGCCCTCCTTGATTGCGCGTTTTCTCAGGCACAGCAACAGTATTGATGAAGAGGCGCTGGTACAGCGCTGTGTCGGGCTGTACCCCTTCCTTAAACGTGAGCTTTTTCTGCACTGGCCGATAAGAGACGCGGAAGAGCGAGTACGCGAGCTGATTGAGGCCATGGTTGAGCTTGGTCTGTTGAACCGCGAGGGCAGTAAACTGTATCGCCCGGATATCGGTTCGAGCGAGTACAGCGCACTGATCGGGCTTGGCCGTCTGCTGCGGGAAACGCTGGAGCGTTATACCATGTGCAGTCTGCTGCTGGTGTATCAGCTCAGCGAGCGACCCACCGAGCGTTCGGCGATCGAACAGCACATTATCTTTATGGTGCAGCGCCTTGCGATTCTGACCGGCAGGGAAGCACCGGAATACTTCGATAAAACCCTGTTTCGTATTTATATTGATGCGTTGGTCGATCAGGGTCTGCTTGAAGAAGATGGCACCTTATTGAGTGTAAACCCGCGCCTGCAGGAATTGGCGGAGCAGTGGGTCTGGTTGCTTGGTCCTGCGGTTCAGCAGGGGATGCAACATCTGGTGCGCGACCCGCGATTGTCTCTGCAGAAGCTGGAAGACGGTGAATCGCAGGCCTAGGTAACACTATCTGGCTGTCACAAAACTGTTTCCCAACTGACATTTGACTGTCACTGCCACTGGTTAGTCTGGCTCCGTGTTAAAGCGCGGAGCCAAACCATTGAGCACTCCCTTGCTGCGGTACAAAGCAGTCTGGCTGTCTGATATTCACCTGGGTTTCAGGGATTGTCGGGCAGACTACCTTCTCGATTTTCTCAATAGCGTCGACTGTGAAACCCTCTATCTGGTGGGCGATATTGTCGACCTCTGGTCTCTGAAAAAACGCTTCTTCTGGCCCGCCGCTCACTACGATGTGCTGCGGGCCATCCTGAAAAAATCCCGACACGGTACCCGGGTGGTTTACATTCCGGGCAATCACGACGAACCCCTGCGGGACTACGTTGGCGAGTCGCTGGGTGCGGTTGAGATCAAACACGAGGTGGTACACACCACCGCAGATGGTCGCAAACTTCTGGTCTTTCACGGCGATGTTCTCGACCCCCATATTCGCCTGAACCGGCTCGAACATCTGGTGGGCGATGTCGCCTACGACTTTCTCCTGTTCCTGAATCGCTGGGGCAACTTTATCCGCAGTCGCCTGGGGCTGGGTTACTGGTCGCTGGCCACCTACATCAAGCGGCGAGTCAAAAACGCCCGGCAGGTGATTGATGTGTACGAGCAGGCCGCGGTGCAGGAGGCACAGCGGCGCGGGCTGGATGGCGTTATCTGCGGGCACATTCACCAGCCGGGCATGCGTATTATCAATGGCATTGTGTACTGCAACGACGGCGATTGGATCGAAAGCTGCAGTGCGCTGACTGAAACCGATACCGGTGAGTTGCAACTGCTCCACTGGAGCGACCGCCAGCGCATTGTGCGCGAATTCAATTCTCAAGTTGGCCTTCACGAAGCGGATGTGATTCCGCTGCGCAAGGCGGGGTAGATGATGTCATGATTTGTGTTGATACGGTCGTCAATGAGCGGTTTCCGGCAATAGCCGAGAAGCACCCCCACATTCGAAGCACTCTGGTGACGCTGTTCCGCTACCTTTTTCACGAGCGGGAGTTCAAGCAGTTTGAGCGTGACTATCCGCATCTGGTCGGCATCGACTTTGTCGACAAGGCACTGGAGTATTTTGACTTTGACTACAGCGTAAAGGCTTGGGAAAAAGAGCGCATTCCGGTGTCGGGCAAGGTGGTGATCGTTGCCAACCACCCCATTGGCAGTCTCGACGGCCTGGCGCTCTTGAAATTGTTGAGCGAGATCCGCCCGGATGTGAAAGTAGTCGCCAATGAGCTGCTCTACAGTCTGGAGCCGCTGCGCCCCTTGCTGTTGCCGGTCGATAACATGAACGGCAACACACCAAAGCAGAATTTGAAAAACATCGAAGCTCACCTGAATGAGGGTGGCGCGTTGATTATCTTCCCGGCAGGTGAAGTATCACGACTGGGGCCGACCGGCGTTAAAGACAGCCGCTGGCGTACCGGCTTTCTGCGCTTTGCCAGCAAAACCCAAGCGCCGATTCTGCCGGTGCATATCAATGCCCGCAATTCGCTGTTCTTCTATGCCCTTTCGCTGTTGGCCAAGCCGATATCGACCCTGTGGCTGATTCGCGAGATGTTCAAGCAACATCATCGCAGCGCGCGCATGAGCATCGGCCCGATTGTGGAAACTGGCAGTTATGAATCACTGCCGCTGACGCCGCGCGCCAAAGCGCAGTTGTTTAAGCGCCATGTGTATAAGTTAGGGGCGCGTCAGCAGCGCGGCGAAAAATACTTTATGCCGCAGATGCAATCTGTGGCTCACCCGGAAGAACGACGCCTGCTGCGTCAGGCCTTGAGGGCCAGCGACCGCTTGGGTACGACCCGCGACGGTATGGAAATCTACTGCTACCGCTACGCGGGCGACAGCGTGATCATGCGGGAGCTGGGACGACTCAGGGAAATCAGCTTTCGCGCAGTGGGTGAGGGCACCGGACAGCGCCGCGATACCGATATTTACGACAGCTACTATGATCATATTCTGTTGTGGGATGACAATCAGCTGGAGCTGGTAGGAGCCTACCGTCTGGCCCGCTGTGCCTCTCTTGCCGCGGATCAAACCCTGTATACCGCGACCCTGTTTCACTTTACCGAAGACGCTGCCCCTTACCTTCAGCAGGGCGTTGAGCTGGGGCGCAGCTTTGTGCAGCCCCAGTATTGGGGCAAAGCGGCGCTGGATTATTTGTGGCAGGGTGTCGGTGCCTACCTGTCGCGCTACCCCGAAGTGCGCTATCTCTTTGGTCCGGTCAGTATCAGTAATGAGCTGCCGTCCTCGGCCCGAGAACTGATGGTGGATTTTTACAGCAAGCACTTCCCGCCCGCCTCCCGCTGGGCTGTTGCGAAACTGCCTTACACGCCGACGGCGAGTGAGGGTTTTGCTGGGGAAGATTACGCCAGTGAGTTTATCAAACTAAAGGCCCGGCTCGCCGAGCTGGGCGCCAGCGTACCGCCCCTGTACAAACAGTATTCGGAGTTGTGCGAGCCCGGTGGGGTGCAGTTTGCCGCCTACAATATCGACCCCGACTTTGCCGACTGTGTGGATGGCCTGGTGATGGTGGATATCGAAAAAATGAAGCCAGCTCGCCGCAAGCGCTATCTGGATAGTTCGAGATTAGAAAAAGACCAGACAATAAAAACTGAGCAGGCCGCCTGAGGCCTGCCATTCCTAACCGGCCCTCACCCTAACCCAGTGACTCACTTCGTTTAGCATGCCCCGCGAAGCGCTGTGGGTACGGGGCTTCGCCCCATCGCCCCATCGTCGCAAGCTCCGATGCCCAAAGCCTATCGGCTTTGTCCCAGAGGGAGAGGGGATTGAAGATGTGCGAGTTTTGGGACGAGCAGCCACCCGGAAACGTGCAGCCACTACACCCAGCCTTCTGCTAAAGGGAGAATCAGCAAACTTACGCCAACTTAGTCCCCTCTCCCTCTGGGAGAGGGTTAGGGTGAGGGCATCCATTAAGCCAGTCGGGTTTTTCGCCAGAGATCTTCGCTGAGGCCTCGGGTGTCGTGCCACTGTTCCGACAGCACCCACTCTACCAGCGCCGCCGCAACATCCGGATACTGTACGCGCCGGGCTTCCGGCAATGCACTCAGCCAGTTTTGAATTTGATTCAGGCTAAGCTCATGCATGATATCGGCATAGTTCAGCTGAGAGAGCGCAAGGGCGTTGGCGATCTGCTCACCCTGACCGGCAACGGGTTTTGCGAGAACGGTCTTGCCAAGGTAGAGACATTCGCTGATCAGTTCAAAGCCCGCGTTACAGATCACCGCGCGACAGCTTTGCAGGTTCTGCTTGAAACCGCTGAAGCTGGTTTGGCGGGTATCGACATTGCCATCTCTGCCGTCCTGCAAATCCGGTGAGTACTGAATGAAATGCCAGCCGTTTAGCTGGTTTAACAGACGGGTGACACGCTGCTGATCTTCAAAGGGCAGGTAAACCAGAATGCTGTTGCCCTCTTGACTGGTGACAGAAGTATTCACAATCGGCGGAACTATCGGCCCGCCAAAATCAGACCAGTGCAAACCCAGGCCGGTGCTAACCGGTGCGAAGCAGCGCAAAATCAACCGGCTGAGAATATCGCCTTTGCTGCGCGGCACACCGGGGTGGTGGAAGGCGTACTGGTGGCCGATACCAATCACCGGGCAGCCCAGCAGTTTACCTGCCCAGGCTGTCACCGGCTCGAAATCGGTGAGGATGACATCGTAGCCGGAAACGTCCAGATCGCGCACTTCCCGCAGGAACTGGACAGGACGATTTTGCAAGGCAGTGCGAAGGTAGCTGACCGAGCCCTGATGGGTAATAAAACTCAGGCCGGTGCGAGTCTGATAGTCGCCAAAGCACTCCATCTCGAAGTAGCGCTCGGGATCGCGGCCTGAAAACAGAAAATCGACGTCGGCCTTTCTTTCGTGAAAGTGCTTGGCCATCATCCGCGCGCGGCTGATATGACCATTGCCGGTGCCCTGTACACCGTAGAGTATTTTCATGCCTGCGGGTACTTCCGCTCCTTCTCCCTCTGGGAGAAGGCCGGGACGAGGGGAGCAGTTGCTGCGCTGTTCATATCAGACAACAGAAAAACTCCAGTAGGCCAGCGTGGCACCCAGTGTCGCACCCGCGAGAATATCGCCGGGAAAGTGCACACCAAGAATCACCCGTGAGGCGCCAACCATAGCCGCCCAGATCATCAGCGGCAGGGCCAGCATGCCGAAGCTCAGGTAGACCAGCGTTGCAAGCATGGTCGCGGCAGCGGTGTGACCGGACGGAAAGCTGAATTTGTCCGAGGCGGTAATCAGGCTTGAGAAACTTGGGATGGCTTCAGGTGGTCGGCGTCGCCGGAAGCTGTTCTTGAGTATCCAGTAAATAGGCAGCTCAATGGCAAAAGCCAGCAGGGTGGCGAGCAACAGATGCTTACCGGCCTCACCGGCTACCAGCGCCAGCCCGGTGGGGATAAGCACCTGAAGATAGCCGTCGCCACTGCGGGAAACCTGCCTCGCGGTTTTGGCCAGCATGTTCTGGTGGCGGCTGTTTACGCACCAGAGGAACATGCGAGTATCATACTGTGTAAGCGTATTGAGTATCTGCATAGTGTTCTCCTGACTATGCAGTCTGTGCCCGATGTATGTACTCACTGTGACAGAAATATGATTATTTTATGACAGACGCAAAGGCAGGCCGCAGTATTCTGCAGTGCCCGAAATGCGGTTTTAAAGTGACTGAACGTCTTCCGGCAGGGCGCGGCCCTGCGCAGTGCCGTTGTGTTGCCTGCGGCGAAACGCTGAAAGCGCAACACTGCTGTGTGTTTTGCGAGTTTGGCTCAGAGCCCTGCCGGGTTAACCGTTCTCAATAACCAGTGCGGTGCCGGTAAAACGGCGCGGTTGCTCGGTTTCGATCTGCAGCGCTTCGGCAAAGTGCTCTTCAACGCAGCGATCGGCCAGTGCGTTAAACGGCGGGCGCTGTGGGTCGGTCAGGATGATTTTGGATACGCCCGCTTCAATGGCCCGGTCAATCATGTTGGATACGTCGTCCGCCAGTGCATCCCAGAAACAGATGTCGGCGCCAATCACCACGTCAAACTTACTCAGGTCATCGACAGTCAGCTCATCAAAGCGGGCCGCGTGATTTGTGATGGCGACACCGTTCTGTTCGGCGAGCAGCTGCAGGTAGGGGAAGACAGCCGGGTCGGCATCCATCGCCGTTACCTGTGCGTCGAAATGCTTGGCGCAGTAGATGCCGCTCAGTCCCCAGCCGCAGCCGGCATCCAGCACCCGAGCCCCTTGTGGAAGAGGTGCGTGTTCCAAGTATTCCATCATCAGGTAGCAGGCGCCCCACAGTTTATTGCCGTGAATGGAGGGGGTGTTCTGGGCGCTTTTCAGTCGGCGCAGGGCGGGGTTGCGGCTGGTGGGGGCAACAATGCCGTAGGCTTCGCGGACGTTTGGGTTCTGTGACATGAGCTATCCTTGTTGGGCCGAAGGATTCTACACAGGGAACGACAGGAAGTCCTTGCTCGCGCTAGAATGGCTCGGGTTCGCATTTTTAGCGCGCTCAAAGCGGAGAGTACATAGAGACGCCGGCTTTTCCCGTGGGAAAGGGGTTAAATGATAGTTCTTGCCCCAAAACTCGCTCCGCTAAAATCCCCTCTCCCTCTGGGAGAGGGGTAGGGTGAGGGAAAGCCGTGCGTTTGGCGGCAGGGACTAACAAATCATCCTTCGGTGAGATATTAACCGCAGCCAAATGCGTGCTCTGACATGAAATCCTGTCCCGGAGAAAAGCCATAGCATGACAAAACCCCACTACGACCTCCTGGTGATTGGCAGCGGCCCCGCCGGTGAAAGCGCGGCTCTGAATGCGGTAAAGCATGACCAGCGAGTAGCCATCATTGAACAGCAAAGCTGGGTAGGCGGCGCCTGCACACACCAGGGCACCATCCCTTCCAAGGCCTTGCGTCACACGGTGCGGCAGGTGATGCGCTTCAACCGCAATCCGCTGTTCCGCGATCTGGGTGATCCGCGCACCCTGACCTATCCCCGCCTGTTGAGCGCCGCCGACGATGTGATCAAGCGTCAGGTGGCCATGCGCAGCAAGTTCTATCAGCGCAACCGTATAGAAGTGATTGCCGGACAGGCCCGCTTTGTCGACCGCAACACGCTCGCCATCAGCCAGCAGGGCCGGGAGCATCGGGTGAGTGCCGATCAGGTGGTTATTGCTACGGGCTCGCGGCCCTACCGCCCGGACAATATCGACTTTTCCCACCCGCGTGTTTACGACAGCGATACCGTGCTGGATATGGCCCACACCCCGCGCAAGATTCTGATCTATGGCGCCGGGGTAATCGGTTGTGAGTACGCGTCAATCTTTTCGGGTTTGGGTATCAAGGTGGAACTAATCAATACCCGCGATCGCCTGCTGGAGTTTCTCGATGGCGAAATTTCCGATGCGCTCAGCTATCACCTTCGTAATCTGGGGGTAATGATTCGGGACAGGGAAGAATTCAGTCGGGTGAGCGCAACTGACGAAGGCGTAGAAGTAATACTCGAGTCAGGCAAAAAACTGCGCGGCGATGCCCTGCTCTGGTGTAACGGCCGCACCGGGAATACGGACAGCCTGAATCTGGAATCGATCGGGCTCAAGGCTGACCACCGCGGCCAGCTTGAGGTGGATGAGCACTACGAAACTTCGGTCGAAGGCATCTTCGCCGCCGGTGATGTCATCGGTTGGCCCAGCCTGGCCAGTGCCGCCTACGATCAAGGTCGTTCGGCCGCGGCCTCAGCCAGGGGCAAAGAGAACTGCCGCTTTGTCGACGATGTGCCTACCGGCATCTACACGCTGCCTGAAATCAGCTCCGTCGGCGCCACCGAGCGCGAACTGACTGAGGCGCGTGTGCCCTACGAGGTAGGCCGGGCGCTGTTCAAAGACACCGCCCGTGCCCAGATCAGCGGCGAAACCGTGGGTATGCTCAAGCTCCTGTTTCATGTGGAGACGCTGGAGATACTCGGCATCCACTGCTTCGGCGCCGAAGCCGCCGAGATCGTCCATATCGGCCAGGCCATCATGAAGCAGAAAGGCGAGGGTAACTCCCTGCGCTACTTTATAACCACGACCTTCAACTACCCAACCATGGCCGAGGCCTACCGCACCGCCGCCCTGAACGGCATCAACCGCCTATAGCTGAACCATGCGCCCCCTCTCCTGGGGGTGAGGGGGCTACTTGCGTCACGCAACCAAGAAAATTGAGCCATAGGGCTTGACGCTTAGATATGAGTGGATATACAGTCGTAACTCGTTCAGAAGGAATCTGCACGCAAACCAAAGGGATTTGGATGCCTCACACCATCTTTCTTCCCCTGTAGATTTTCTTCTGAATGCGTCAGCGGCGTAGCTGTTTGTTCGCCTGCAGACAATCTGCAATGGGGCTCTCAGGGACGAGAGGTTAGGCGAGGGATCGCCATTCCCCACCCAGTTCAAGCGCGGCGGCGGCCACCCGGCCCCGCCGCGCTTCTGATCATAAATTGTTAATCATTTTTTTGTTGACACATCCCTCATTTAGCCATAAATAAGCGCTGACGATAGCCGGTACCGGCAAGTCGATATTTCAGGTTTATCTATCGCATTTGAGAGGAGTGATAGTTATGGCGAAAGACCTGTCTGAAGCGGCGACAGACGATTTCGATGACGCCTTCGAAGACGATTCTCCCGACGGCTTTGACCGGGGGGTATTTATGGGAGGGCGGGATAATTCCATCCGCAGGAAGATCGAAGAGCGCATGGAGCGCCGGCGCCTGATTGAGGATCTCGGGTTGGACGATATGGAGTTGGATTTTTAAGTTAACGACAATTGGGGTGACAATATGTGTCGCCCTTGTTGTCCAAACGTGTCATTTAGCTAAAACTTGATAGGCATTTTTCGAGATTTTAGTCTTATAATATTTTGATATTCAATGGGTTACAGTTTTCCAGCCTTTTGGCATGCCCTCTGCATATCTCCTTGCGCACAAAAGTGGTTCTCTGTAATTGGAGTCACTGAAGTACCTAAAATGATCTGGAGATTATTATGAAAAAAGTTCAACAAGGTTTCACTTTGATCGAACTGATGATCGTTGTTGCGATTATCGGTATTTTGGCTGCAGTTGCGCTGCCAGCGTACCAAGATTATACGGCACGAGCGAAAGTGTCTGAAGTTGTGTTGGCGGCTTCGGCTTGTCGGACAACGATTACTGAGGTTATTCAGTCTACTACGGGCAGTCTTCCCACTGCGGGTAATTGGGGGTGTGAAAGCACCAGTGGAGCTAATGTATCTCAGTACGTCACTTCGGTGAGTACAACTGATGCTGGTAGAGTTGATGTGGTGGCAAGGAACATTAACGACGATGTAAATGGTGAAACACTCACCTTGATCCCTCTCGACGTTGATGGTAACGCGCCTGGAGCTGGAGACGCGGTGGCTCAATGGGTATGCGGCGGTACTGGCACATCTATTCCTGCCAAGTTTTTGCCAGGCTCGTGCCGAGGCTAATCTAAGGGGCTTATTTAAAGTCAAAGAGTTTGGCGACTCTTTGGCTTTTCATCTTTTTGCACTCTAATCGGAATAGCGTTTCCGGTATGAGCGTGCTTTCTCCGCGCGCTCGGGCGTCTTTCTTTCCTCTACTTTGTTAATTTATGAGTTCATTGCGTGCTGGTGAATAAGCGCTATCTCTTTCTCCTGTCGGTTGTTTTTTACGGCGTAGCTTTGTTAATACCGAATCACTACTTTCCTTGGACCACATTTTATAGCGAATTTTTCGCCATCGTGGCTCTATTTTTCTTGGCTGGCATCGTTGCTTTTTTGGGCGATCCGTCTTCTCAGGGGAGAGTTCCAGCTAGTTGCGTCTTTGTTTTTTTGTATTCTTTAATCCCTTTGGTCCAGTACTATTCTGGTCAGATAACTTTTTATATGGACATGCTCATAAACTGGATTTATCTAGTAAGTTTGAGTTGCTCTATTTATGTGGGTTTTTGTCTATATAGCCGCTATGGGAAGGAATTGTTAAAGTGGTTTGCGGTTGTGGTTTTGTCATTGGGGTTAGTCTCGGCAATGTTGGCTATTACTCAGTGGTTATTGGTTGACGGCGTTAGTTTGTACATTTCTGAGATTCAGATTGGTAGTGCGCCCTATGCCAACCTCAATCAGCCGAATAATTTAGCCAGTCTACTGATATGGAGCTTCATGTGTGCGATGTACTTGCGCATTAAGAATGCTCTTTCCTCGGACTTTTACTGGTTTATTGTGATCATCTTGATGTTCGTTATCGCGTTAACGGGCTCTGAAACATCCTGGCTGGTATTTTTAGTGGCGATTTGTTTTTTTTCGTTCAAACGCTCAGTGCTAATAAATATATGCACGTCTAGTTATCGCAGATTCCTACTTTCTGTAGGAGCTTATATGTTCTTTTACTTGTTAATTGGAAGTGCAAATGATGCATTGCTTATTTCAGAGGTTGCATCTGAGGAGACTCTCGATTCTCATAGGCTGAGTTTGTGGGCTCAGTTTTTTATTGGGTTGGGAGAGATGCCTAGTATGGGGTTTGGTTGGGGGCAGACTGCGCTTGCTCAACTTTCGGGGGCTTTAGTTGCAGAGTCTGTAGTTGGTTTCAGTCAGTTTAGTCACAATGTTTTTTTGGATCTTGTAATTTGGAATGGCTGGTTTTTCGGCGGCATCGCAGCTTTTGGGCTTCTATATTTTTGTGTTTATGTGGTCGCAAAATCGAATGACATGGACAGGGTGTTCATGGGCTCGATCATAGGCGTGCTATGTGTGCATGCGATGGTGGAGCTTCCTCACGCTTATGCGTATTTTTTGATTCCAACAGGTTTAATCGTAGGCGCGTACAGTGCCGCCAGTGCGGGGGGGGTGCAATATCCATACAAATCTACTAAGTTGGTGCACCTTGGGTCAGCGGGTTTGATAAGTGGCTTTTCAATTTTTGTTGCGGCGATTGTCTGGATTGATTATCGTAATTTGGAGGAGGATTACAGGCGCTTAAGGTTTAAGTCGGCGGGGATTGTTGGGGCAGGTGAACATTGTGAGGATCGTATTTATACGCTTGACGCGCTGCGGGAATTTATTTGTTTTGCTGGAAAAAAAGCCTCTGAAAACATGAGCGACGAACGATTAATTGGTATGCGTGAAGTGGTTTATAGGTTTCCCTACGCGCCTTCTCTCTTTCGATACTTTTTGGCTTTAGAGATAAACGATAATTTTGAAGAGTCTGGTCGTGAGTTAACTAGGATTCGCAATATGTATCCGAAATTATTTCTTGATGAAGTATTGCCTAACATAAAGTTGATGAAAGATGGACGGTATCCCAATATAAGAACAGCTGATGAAATTATTCAAGCGGCGAACTGAATTGTTAAATGCGCATCGACAAATCCAGTGCCTTGCAGTCCTTGGTCAAAGTCCCCAACGAAATATAATCCACCCCAGTCACCGCAATCTGCTTGAGGTTGGCCGAGGTTATCCCGCCGGAAGCCTCCAGTTTAGCCGTGCCTGAGTTAAGCGCCACAGCCCGCACCATATCTCCGGTGCTGAAGTTGTCCAGCATGATAATGTCGGCTCCACCCTGAAGCGCCTCATCAAACTGCTGCAGGTTCTCCACTTCGACCTCTACCGGCTTGTCGGGGGCGATCTCTCTTGCGGCTTCTATTGCCTGGGATATGCCGCCGCAGGCGGCGATATGATTTTCCTTGATCAAAAAAGCATCAAATAACCCGATTCGGTGGTTGTAGCAGCCGCCGCAGGTCACTGCGTATTTCTGGGCGGTGCGCAGGCCGGGGATGGTTTTGCGGGTATCGAGCAGTCTGACGCCGGTGCCTGCGACCAGATCGGCGTACTGACGGCAGGTGGTGGCGGTGCCGGAGAGCAGTTGCAGGAAGTTCAAGGCACTGCGCTCGCCGGTCAGCAGGCTGCGGGCGGGGCCAGTCAGGGTGAAGAGAGTCTGATTGGATTCGACTTTGTCGCCGTCATTCACTTTCCAATCCACCTGCACTCGACCATCCAGCTGCGCGAAGACCTCGTTCACCCAGGCGCGGCCACATACCACGGCGTGTTCTCGGGTAATGATTGTGGCCTTGGCGCTGGCGTCTTCGGGTACCAGCATGGCGGTGATGTCGCCACTGCCAATGTCTTCGGCCAGGGCCTGTTTAACGCTGTTGGCGATATCGCTTGTGAGGGTATCCAGATTCAAATCACGTTCCTTACGGGGAGGTGGCGGGGCTCGCCAAAGGCGACCGGCGTCTCATATTTTGGTTTTTCAGGCGCTTTATACGTACATCTGCTTATGCGGGCGTTTTTCTGGCAGCGGCGTCGCGCTACGCGATATGGCTCTGCTAGAATTACCCTGATTTCAGTCATTTAAAGGGAATTTGTCACGCTGTGGTAAGCCGCTACGTGACGCCCGTCGCAAAGTGAGAAATAGTTGACCCGGAGCGGAGGCTTGGATAACCTCATTCGGCAGGTTCACAGTGCGTGACCTTTAGTGGCATATTGTCCTGTACAGTTTGATTCGGAGCAAGGGCTCTGTGTACTGGTGTGGTTGCTGCGACCAATTTTTAGAGATGTAACCCGATGAGTAACGATAATAAGGTAGTGCATTTGCGTGCGGGCCGAACCGCCTCCGGCTCACTGCCGCCAGTATTCTCTGACTTACAGAATTGCGCTTGGCGGTATCTGTCCGACTGCGCCCACCGTTTGCTGGATAATGCTGACGACGCGCTTTTTGAGCTCGCCGACCGGGCGCTTCACGCCAATGAGCAGAACCTGTACTTCGAAGCGATGCGCGAGATTCGGGTGCACCGCCGCCGTATAGAAGCAGAATTTCGCCTGCAGCTGGCCAGTCCTCTGCAGATATTGGTTCAGGGTGGCCGGCAGCAATCCGGTCAGGCCAAACCCTTAGAGCTGCTCGACTATGAAGACATGGAAGAGCAGGTTGCGGTCGAGAGCATGGCCAGCAAGGCCAGTAAACGCTACGCGCAGGCCTTGTCCGCGCTTTCCGCGAGCTTCCATGCCTGGGGTGATTCCCAGGACATGACACTGTCCGTGAATGAGAATTTCCTGCCTTTTACCCCGCTGAGTATCTGTGACGCCTTCGCCCAGGCGACCCGTCAGCTGGATCTGAATATCAAGCCGAAGCTGGTGCTGTTCAAGCTGTTTGATCGCCATGTGGTGTCTGAGCTGGGTGGTCTTTATCTGGAGCTGTCCGGTGTCTTGAAAACGGCAGGCTATTATCGCGAAGGCGAAAATGGTCTGCGCCCTCGCCCGGATGTCGCGGATCAGTCTGATCAGGCGGTGCCCAATGAGCCTGTTGAGCACACTGAAGAATCTGTTGACGTCGACGAGCTGGCGCAGCACACAGCAGGCACGGTATTTGATGTGCTCAAGGGCCTGCTTGCTGCCGACGGCAGCGAAGCGGGCGGCGGCAAAGTTCAGTTGTCACGCGGCTCTCTGTTGAAGGTGTTGCAGGAGCTTCAGGGCTCCCAGCTAGAGCGCTTGCATGTCACCGCGCATTCCTCGGCGGGCGAAGTCGCTCAATTGCCCTCTGACCTGGCTGACAGGCTGCGCAATGTGCGGCGCGATATGCTGGACGATTCAGACGAAAGCGTTGCCCAGCGCGATTTTGATGTGATCAACCTGGTGTCGCTGCTGTTCCAGTACGTGCTGGAAGACGACAGTCTGGCGAGCCCGATGCGGGCGCTGATCGCCCACCTGCAGATTCCCGTGCTGAAAGCCGCCATGCTCGACAAGCGCTTTTTCAGCAAGGAGGGGCATCCGGCCCGCCTGTTGCTGAACACCATCGCCGATGCCTGCATAGGCTGGCAGTCCAGTGGTGACCTGGAAGATGACCCGTTATACGCTGAAATTGAAAACCTGGTGCGGGATGTGCTGGCGCGCGCTGATGGCAGTGCCGGTGTATTTCAGGACGCACTGGATGAATTTAAAGTCTATCTGGAGCAGGAACGGCGACGCGCAGACCGGGTTACCCAGCGCGTGCTGGATGCCCACGACGGCAAACAGGTCGCAGACCAGGCACGTGAGATTGTTGACAGCCTGATTCAGGCCAAGCTCAGTGAAGTGTCCTGCCCCGACGTTCTGGCCACCCTGTTGACCGAGGGCTGGAGCAAGGTGCTGTTTTTGCAGTATGTGCAGCAGGGCGAAAACAGTGAGGCGTGGAGACAGGCGGTTTCTGTGGCCGACAACCTCCTGTGGAGTGTACAGCCGGTAGAGAGCACAGCACACCGTGACAAGCTGCTGGCAGATTTGCCCAACATTCTGGAAAGCCTGCGCGCCGGTCTGAATCAGATTGGTTACAACCCTTACGATCTGAAAGAGCAGCTTCAGCAACTGGAAGCTGTGCACATGGGCCTGCTGAAAAAAGGCCGCGACAGTGATAACGATGCGGTGGCCAAGGCGACTCCAGCCGAGAGTAATCCCGAGAGGGATGTTGACCTGGACGCGCTGGACGCCTCACTGGCGGCCTCGCTGGGCGAAGCTCCGGCTGCGAGCGATTCCGAGTTGGATGAAGCTGAGCGCCGTCTGACACGCCTGCAAGTTGGCAACTGGGTTGAGTTTTTGCAGGACGACGGCAATCGCCTGCGCTGTCGCCTGGCGGCGGTGATTGCCAGTACCGGGCGTCATATTTTCGTGAATCGCTCTGGCATGAAGGTGGCCGAGTACGAGAAGAACGATCTCCTGCTCAAACTCGCCGGCGATCAGATGACGATGCTGGACGACGGCATGCTGTTTGACCGGGCTCTGGAATCTGTAATCAGCAACCTGCGTGATATGAAAGACAAACCGGTTTGATGGCTTGCCAGTGGTGGCTTTGTGACCACAGGTGATCAGACCGCAGATGAAGATTCCATCTCAACCAGCGGCTGGCTGACAGCCGCCGAGATATGTCCCTCTCCCAATTTCAATGAGCGCCCGCCAGGCTGCGAAGTCAGCCTGCTGGTGATTCACAACATCAGTTTGCCGCCGGGTGAATTTGGTGGCCGACAGGTACACGAGTTCTTCACCAACTGCCTGGACTGCGATGCGCATCCGGCGTTGGGCGATCTGCGCGATCTGCAGGTCTCTTCGCATTTGCTGATAGACCGCCACGGCCAGTTTACCCAGTTTGTCCCCTTTGATAAGCGAGCCTGGCATGCGGGGGTATCCTGCTTTGCCGGTGTGGAGAATTGCAATGACTTCAGTATCGGGGTGGAGCTGGAGGGCACAGATGATACCCCCTACACGGAATCTCAATATGCGGCGCTCGCCCGCGTGACAAAGATACTCATGGCACACTATCCTTTGCTGAATCCGATGCGTATTGTCGGGCACAGTGACATTGCCCCCGGACGCAAAACCGATCCGGGGCCGGCGTTTGATTGGCATAACTACAAAAAACGGCTGAGTTGATGGAATTTCTAGCGATCATTACCGTGCTGGCAGCACTTCAGATCTGGGGCTATGGTGCAGTGCCGCAGCATGATGACTGGTTGGTTGCGGTTCACCAGCGCGTGTCTTCAATTAATAGTCTGCGTCTCCGCTTGGCGCTGCTGATCATGTTGCCCGTATTTGCGGTTTTGCTGCTGCAGGTGGCGCTGGAAGGCGTGCTGTGGGGTTTGCCCCTGCTGCTGTTTTATGTAGCAGTTTTGCTCTATAGCCTGGGGCGGGGTGATTTCCGCTCGCACTTGGCTTTGTATACCGACGCCTGGC